>NZ_NGFP01000076.1 GCF_002149035.1 Streptosporangium minutum | reverse complement strand
TCCCCGGCCTCGGCCCCGTCCGGCCACGTCTTCCTCACCCCCGTCCCGGTGTCCCGGGTATCCCCGGGGTCCTCCGAGCCGGAGCCGAGGGAGGTCGCGCGGCTGGCGGAGCTTCTCGGGGCCGCGCGGCGGCCGGTGTTCGTGGCGGGCAGGGGAGCACGCGCGGCCAGGCGGGAGCTGGAGGAGCTCGCCGAGCGGATCGGGGCGCTGCTCGCCACCTCCGCCGTGGCCAAGGGACTCTTCCGGGGCAGCCCGTGGGACCTGGACGTGAGCGGCGGCTTCGCCTCGCCTCTCACCGCCGAGCTCGTCCGCGGCGCCGATGTGATCGTCGGCTGGGGCTGCGCGCTCAACATGTGGACCATGCGCCAGGGCACGCTGATCGGGCCGGAGGCCAAGGTCGTCCAGGTCGTCCAGGTCGACCTGGACGCCGACGCCCTCGGCGCCCACCGCCCGATCCACCTCGGCGTGGTCGGCGACGTCGCCCTCACCGCGCGGTCCGTCACCGCGCTGCTCGCCGGAGGCGGGGACGACCTCCGTCCGGCGCCCGCCGTACGGGACGGGTCCGGCGGGGAGGCGTCCGCCGTACCGGAAGGCGGTCCCGGGATCCCGGATGTGCGGGACGGGTCCGGCGGGGAGGCGTCCGCCGTGCCGGACAACGGTTCCGGGGGTCCGGACGTACCGGAGAGGAGCGATCCCGGGGCGCGAGGTGTACCGGAGGGCGGCGGATACCGTTCGGTGGCGCTGGCCGGGCGGATCGCCCGCGAGAACCGCTGGCGGGACGTGCCCTATGACGACGAGGGCGGTGAGGGCCGCATCGACCCCCGTACCCTCACGATCGAGCTGGACGACCTGCTCCCCGCCGAACGCGTTGTCTCCGTCGACTCCGGGAATTTCATGGGATATCCGTCGATGTTCCTCGACGTTCCGGATGAGCGTGGTTTCTGCTTCACCCAGGCGTTCCAGTCCATCGGCCTCGGCCTGGCCACCGCGATCGGTGCCGCCCTGGCCCAGCCGGACCGGCTCGCGGTGGCGGCGCTGGGCGACGGGGGCGCGCTGATGGGCGTCGCCGAGTTGGAGACGGTCGTACGGCTCGGCCTCGCGATGGTGATCGTGGTCTATGACGACGAGGGCTACGGGGCCGAGGTCCATCACTTCGGCCCGGACGGGCACAGCCTGGACACCGTCACCTTCCCGCCCGTCGACATCGCCGCCATCGCCCGGGGTTTCGGCTGCGAGGCGGTGACCGTACGGGATCGGGCGGATCTCGCCGCGGTGGCCGGATGGCTGGGCGGGCCGCGGCGCCGGCCGCTGCTGGTCCACGCCAAGGTCAGCGGCGCGCGGGGGTCGTGGTGGCTGGAGGAGGCCTTCCGCGGACACTGAGACTCGCGGAGGTCTTCTGCGGTCCTTGGGACCCGGGGTCTTCTGCGGTCCTTGGGACCCGGGGTCTTCTGCGGGTCTTGGGACCCGGGGTCTTCTGCGGGCCTCTGGATCGGGGGGTCTTCTGCGGGCCTCGGGACCCGGGGGAGTATGGAGAGCCGCCCCGCTCCCGGAGATCGCCGGCGGCGCATCGGGCCCATCCGCCGCGGCGGTCTCCACGGTGTGCTCGTGCCGCCACCGCCGGTCGAATCCCGCCGAAAGGCTGAGGTACGGTTCAGCCATGGCTGAGATCGTGTACCCCCCGGTCATCGGGGCCGCGCGGACCCTGTTCCGCGCGCTGGACCTAAAGATCCGCGTTGAGGGCGCCGAGCGGATCCCGAGAACCGGCGGAGCGGTGCTGGTCAGCAACCACATCAGCTATCTCGACTTCATCTTCGCGGGCCTGGCCGCGCTGCCCGCCAAGCGGCTGGTGCGCTTCATGGCCAAGAAGGAGGTCTTCGACCACAGGATCTCCGGCCCGCTGATGCGCGGCATGCACCACATCCCGGTGGACCGGGCGGCGGGCGCCGCCGCGTTCGGTGCGGCGCTGAAGTCGCTCAAGGCCGGTGAGATCGTGGGCGTGTTCGCCGAGGCCACGATCAGCCAGTCCTTCACGATCAAGGAGATCAAGAACGGCGCGGTCCGGATGGCCGTGGGCGCCAAGGTGCCGATGATCCCGATCGCCCTGTGGGGCACCCAGCGGCTGTGGACCAAGGGGCACCCCAGGAAGCTGTTGCAGCGGCATGTGCCGATCACCATCATCGTCGGCGAGCCGCTGCACGCCAAGCGCGGCGACGACTACGACGCCGTAACCGTCGACCTGCGCGAGCGCATGTCCGCGCTGCTGGACCGGGCCCAGCGGACCTACCCGGAGATCCCCCCGGGAGCCTGGTGGCAGCCGCGCCATCTGGGCGGTACCGCTCCCACCCCCGAGGAGGCGGAGAAGATGGACGCCGCCGAGGCGGAGGCGAGGGCGGCCCGGCGCAAGTCGTGAACAGGTGAGCCGCAAGTGGTGTGCTCCACGCTGTCCCCATGAGTGACGCGTTCGAGAACATCGCCGGTGCCTTCCAGCCCGGACCGGCCCCCGGCCCCGGCCGCACGCCGGGACCGATCGGCATGACGATCCTGCTGATCTGCTGGGTGGGGCTGGGCCTGATGCCTTTGGTGCTCTCGGTGTCCGATCTCAAGCTGGCCACAGGTGAGATCGGCACCGCGGGCACCCTCACGGTCGTCTCGTGCGAGTCCCTGGGCAAGGGCCGTTACGACTGCAAGGGCAGCTTCGCGCCCGACGGCGGCGGCGCCGCGGTGGCGGTGGCCGCCTCGCCCGACTCCACCGCCGGGGACGTCAAGCGGGCCCAGCTCACCCCCGAGGGCGACCGCGCCGTCCCGGCAGGCACCCCCGGCCTTCTGTCCGCCCTGACCATGCCCTTCCTGGGGGTGGGCGTCCTGGCCTTCCTGCCGTACGTGTTCCTATACGTCTTCAAGGCGCGGCGGGGCCGCCGCGCCGCCGTGGCCTTCGGCTCCGTCCTCACGGCCGTCTCGCTCGCCGGCGTCGTCGTCGGCCTGGTCGCGGCCTACTCCTGACGCCCCGGTTTCCCTGACGCCCCGGCTTCCCCGGCGTCCTGGCTTCCCCGGCGTCCCGCACGGGTTCTTCGACGTCGGGAACGGCGCGCACGACGAGGCACGCGCAGCCGCCGGTGAGCCCGGCCTGCTCGGCACCGCGCTGTCGGCCCGAGACCCCGCTGAGCTGCTCGCCCACGACGGCTCCCGCGCCGGCGAGGCGCGCGGGCGCGTCGCGGGATGACATCCCGTGGGCTGATCCGCCGTCGCCGGAACCAGACCACGGTCCGATGCGGCCGGGGTGCCCTTTCGGAGATCGTGGCCGGCATGCTGAAGTCAATCGCCATCGTCCTGACCCTGCTGGGCTCGGGCGTGCAAGCGCAGCACGCCGGTCCCCTCGACTGGCGTCCCTGCCCGAACGACAAGGCCGGCATGGAGTGCGCCGACCTGCGGGTCCCGGTCAACTGGCAGAGAACCGGCAGCCGCGAGATCACGCTGAAACTGGGCCGTCTGAAGGCCACCGGCGCCTCCGAAGGCTCTGTCCTGGTGGCCTACGGCGGCCCGGGCGGGCCGGGGATCGCCCTCACCCAGTCCCAGGCCGGCGGTTGGTGGACCAAGCTCCGCGAGCGCATGGACATCGTCACATGGGACACCCGGGGCTACGGCGAGCAGTTCGGCGGCCTCAGCACGGGTCTGCCGTGCACCTGGACCCGTATCCCGATGCCCGAGTTCCCCGATGACGACGCCGACTTCGGGCGGCTCTCCGACACCAACCGCGGCTACGCCGAGGCCTGCCGCAACAAGGACCCCGAGTTCTTCGCCAACATGAGCTCGGCCGACAACGCCAGAGACATGGAGGCGATCAGGAAGGCGCTCGGCGGCGCCGGGCTCAACTTCTACGGCGCCTCCTACGCCGGGTTCTACGGGCAGGACTACGCCCGGCTCTTCCCCGGCCAGGTGCGCACGATGGTGCTCGACGGCACGTGGAACCACAGCACGTCCGACTGGCTCGGCGAGCTGGAGGAGATGGCCAGGAGCAACGAGGAGGCCCTCGGCAGGTTCTTCGACTGGTGCGCCGCCGGCAAGTGCCGTGACGTGCCCGCCAAGTGGCGCAGGCTGATCGCCGGGGCCGAGCGCACGCCGATCCCCGCCAAGCGGGCCGGCATCGCCTACGACGGCCGCGACCTGCGGTCCTTCGCGGTCAGCGCCGCCAAGGAGGGCGTCAGGGCGTGGCCGGAGCTGGCGCGGGACATCCGCGGGGCCGCCGGCGGTGACGCCTCCGGCTTCGTCCCCGAGCGCGGCGTCCGCTACCCCGACCAGGCGACCGGCGTCACCGAATGCCTCGACTGGCCCCGTCCCGCCGGCCGCGCCGAGTTGACGTCGGCGATCGCCCGGCTGCGCAAGGTGGCGCCCAACGCGGGCACCGCCGACACGATGGTGACCGGGACCCTCGGGTGCGTCGGCTGGCCGGTACAGGTGACCAATCCGCCCGCCCCGCTGCCGAAGGGCCTGCCGCCGATGCTCGGCGCGGGCGCCTGGGGCGAGTCCGACGCCGTCCGGCGGGTGCTCAAGCAGGTGCCGGGCAGCGCCACCGTCCGGCAGGAGGGGCCCGGCCACACGCTCTACGGCTTCAACACCTGTGCCCGCGACCACATCAACCGCTACTTCACCGACCGCGTGCTGCCGCCGGCGGAGACGGAGTGCTGAAGATCGAATGCCCGTCCCGCCGCCTCCCCGGAGTGGGGAGGCGGCGGGACGGGCGGGAGCTCCGTCAGCCGCGGCTGCGGACGGTGACCGTCAGGCGCCCCTCGACCGGTGCCCGGCCGGGCGCGTGGACCGAGAGCGTTCCCGTGTACCTTCCCGGCAGGTCGAAGGTACGGCCGGAGGTGGCGGTGAACGCGTCGTTGATCCGCATGTCGGGGATGCTCGCCTGCCGCGGGGTCGTCAACGTGATGTTCTCCTGTACACCGTCACTCCAGGCGACGGTCGCCGTGAGGTCGGCGGGTGCGGCTCCCGGAGCGGTGACGGTCCAGGTGGCACCGGCCGGTTCGCCGCTGTCGACGGTGGCCGGGGCGCCGAGCACGTCCGTCAGCCAGGCGACGTCGGCGGTGGGGAAGAAGTTCGTCCCCTGAACCGTCAGCCTGCCCCCCACCTTGGCCAGGCGTGTCTTGAAGTCGCCGTAGTCGCGCTGCGCCTGCGGGGTCCACCCGACCTCGGCGGTGGCGATGATGCGGGGGAAGCTGTAGTACTGCGCCTGGCCGAGGCGCCGGATGAACTCTCCCCACAGCGCCGACTCGACGCCCAGCACGCTGGACTCGGCGATGTTCGGGATGAACGTCCCCGGGTCCCAGTTGTAGTGGCGGTCCAGCCCGCAGGCCCCGCCGCACGCCCAGGTGCCGCCCTGGGGCTGGCGGAGGTCCTGCTTCTGCGGCACGTAGGTGTGGGCCGCCGGGGAGAGGATGACCTTGGCGCCGCGGTCGCGCACCGCGCCGGCCACCGCGGCCCGGTTCCCGTTCCAGAACTGGACGACGGCCTTGTCCTGCGGGAGCGCGGTCCCGGCGTACTCGTTCCAGCCGACGACGGTCTTGCCCAGGGAGGTGGCGGACCTGGTGAACGCGTCGACCATCTTCGTGTAGTCGGCGTGGCTCGTGACGTGCGCCTCGTCGCCGCCGATGTGCAGGTACGGCCCGGGGGTCATCTCGGCGATCTCGGTGAGGACGTGCTCGACGAACTCGTACGTCACGTCGCTGCCCGCGTCGAACGACGAGTAGCCGACCGAGCCGGTGCCGTTGTGCGGCACCGTCGCCTCTCCCGGCTTCGGTCGCGGCTGGGCGCCCGGGGTGTTGAGCTGGGGGATCGCGTGCAGCGCGGCGTTGGTGTGGCTGGGCACGTCGATCTCGGGGATCACCGTCATGCCGTTCTCACCGGCGTGGCGGACGATCTCGGCGTAGTCGGCCTTCGTGTAGTGGCCGGTGAGGCCGAGCTCGGTGCCCATCAGCTGACCGTTGCCGTTATAGGTCATGGCGGTGGCGCCGCTCACCTCGGTGAGCAGGCCGTAGTCGATGCCGGACGGGTTGTCCCGCGGGTTGTCGATCGCGATGCGCCACCCCTGGTCGTCGGTCAGGTGCAGGTGGAGCCGGTTGACCTTGAACTGCGCCGCGGCGTCGATGTAGGCCTTGACCTCGCTCACCGGATAGAAGCTGCGGGCGACGTCGAGCATCATTCCCCGGTGCGCGAAGCGCGGGTAGTCGGTGATCGTCACCGCCGGCACCGTCCACTCGGCGCCGGTGACGGTGCCGGCCTCCACCCATTGCGGGAACAGCTGGCGCAGCGTCTGCACACCGTTGAGCGCGCCGTTGGGCGTGTCGGCGCCGATGCGGACACGCTTGGCGGCGACGGTGAGGGTGTAGCCCTCGGCCTCGTGACCGTCGGGCCCGTTCCCCGGCCCGACCTCGATGACGATCGGCGCCGGTCCCCACCCCTGGCCGACGACGGGCAGGCGGTGGCCGGTCGACGGGCGGAGTACGTCGGCCAGGTATCGCGCCGGCGCCTGGGCGCCGTCGCCGATCGCGACGATCCGCGTGTTCTGGTGCAGGGTGAACGGCGTGGCGTCCTGTTCCTCGACCGACACCGGCTCCGGCACCAGGCCGAGCGTCGGCTCCGGCGGCGCGGGCGGGAGATCCCAGATCTCGAACTCGGAGATGGAGTACCCGTAGGTCGCCCAGCGCTTGCGTCCCTGCATGCGGACGAAGGAGACCGGCTCCGTGGACTTCACCTCGACGACGTCGGTCCTGGGGCAGGTGTCCCGCTGGAGGGCGGCGACGTCGGTCCAGGTGGCGCCGTCGGCCGAGGTCTGCAGGACGAAGTCGCGGGCACAGGCGTTGGGCCAGGTGAGCGTGACGTGGTCGACCTTGGACGGCTTGGCCAGCTCGATCTGCACCCAGTTGTCGTCCTGGTACTTCGACGACCAGCGGGTGCTGCCGTCGCCGTCCTTGACGTGGGCCGCGGCGAAGGTGTCGCGGTCGAGCTCGACGCTGGAGGCGGTGGCCGTGCCCGCGAGGGCCAGATTGGTGGGGGCCGGTGCGGCGGCACCCGCCGCCGGGGCGTCCGGCGTGATCGCCTGCGCGCTGCCGGCGCTCGGTGGCGCCAGCAGCGTCATGGCGAGCGCGGCGGACAGGGAGACCGCGATCGAGCGGTGTTTCGTCAATGGTTTCCAACGGTGCGGGGCATCCGACATGGGGCTCCTTCGCGACGTTCGGCCGCTGCCGGTCAGGCGTGCTTCCGGTGTGGCACTCGGTTAACGCCAGAGTGTGGATGCCGCGCTTTCTTACGTCAATAGTCCCTACATAAATCGCTGCCCGCCCGTGCCCGGGAGTTCCGCCGGGGCGCCTGCGATGCTGTGGATCGGGGAGTGCCGGTCGAGTGCCACCAGTGCCGCGCCGACCGCCGCCGCTCCCTGGGAGATCCTGGCGGTGCGGAGTTCGAGCCGCCGGTCGCGGATGGACAGCTTCTGCCGGGCGAGGGACGCGCGGACCGGGTCGAGCAGGTGGTCGCCCAGATCGGCCAGCTCGCCGCCGATGACCACCCGGTGAGGGTCGAGCAGGATCACCACCGTGCCGAGCGCCCGGCCGAGCAGCTCGGCGCTCCAGTCCACCACGTCGCGGACGCTCCGGTCGCCGCGGTCCAGTGCCGCGACCAGGCCGGGGACGTCGGCGACGTCCGGTGCGACGGCCCTCACGCGCCCCAGCACCGCGTCGATCGACAGATACTGCTCGAGGCAGCCCCTGCCGCCGCACCAGCACGGCGGGCCGCTCGGCTCGACGCTGACGTGGCCGATCTCGCCGGCCGTTCCCGAGGCCCCTCGGGCGAGGGTTCCGTTGACCACCACGCCGCTGCCGACGCCGTGGGACAGGGCGATGTACACCAGGTCCGCGCAGGCCGGCGACTCGACCGTGTATCTCTCCGCGACCGCGGCGAGCCGGATGTTGTTATCCCAGGTCACAGGGGCGTCCAACGTTGCACCCAGACGTTCGGCGAGGTCGGTGACGACGAGGTCGCCCGCCGGATCGCCGCCGCCGGCACGGGGGTCGGGGTGGTGCCCCCAGAGTCCCAGCCCGGCCGCCGCGAGCCCCTCCAGCGCGAGCCGCCGCCCGGCCACGACCCTCTCCAGGAGCGAGAGGGCGGCGTCCATCCGGGCGGAGAGCCCGCACTCCATCCCGATCGGCTCGGTGACGTGGGCGAGCACCGTGCGGGCGATGTCGGCCACGGCGACGCTGACGTGGCCGCGGCCCAGCTCCACCCCGACGGCGGCGGCCGCGTGCGGGTTGAGCCGGACCAGCGTCGTCGGCCGGCCCCGGCCCGTCGCCGGCCGCTGGGCGTCGTCGGCCACCGCGCGGCGCCGGACGAGGTCGGCGACGATGGCCGACATCGTGGTCCGCGAGAGCCCGGTGGCGTTCTCCAGCTCCCGTCGCGAACAGGGGCCGCGCTCGACCAGAATGGCCAGCACCCGCAGCTCGTGCTGCCGGCGTAGATTGCGGAGCACACCGTCGTTGCTCACCGGGCTCGTCCTTTCGCGTCCAGACGGGTCTCCGATTCTGCCCTCTGCCGCGCCGGCCCGAGGAGGCCCGCCAACAGCCGGGGAAGAATTTATGTCAAGCCTCTTGACGAGAATAGGTGGTGTCGTCGACCTGCGGCAACGGCCGCGGGCATGAGCCGGCGACCGGCTCGGCGCGGGGTGCCCGATTCCGCGCTCGGCGTCCCGGATCCGCCGCGGCCGATCGAGGTCACCGCGCCGGTCCCGCCGGGGCGCGGCCGGGAGCGTGACGTCGCGACGACTTTCCGTCGGCATACTCTTTGGGGCAAAACGGAAGGAAGACGCATGACCGAACATTGCTGCATGCCCGGCCGTACCTCGGGCGGAGCGCGGACGCCGGCCGCGGAGCCCGCGCGGAGGCGGGCGAGCGGGCTGGTCCGGCTGGAGGGCGGGACGTTCCGGATGGGGACCGACGACCGGGACGGCTTCCCCTCCGACGGGGAGGGGCCGGTCAGGGCGGTGACGCTCCGGCCGTTCCGGCTGGCGTCCACGGCGGTGACCAACGCGCGCTTCGCCGCCTTCGTGAAGGCGACCGGCTACGAGACGGACGCCGAGCGGTTCGGCTGGTCCTACGTCTTCCACCTCCTCGTGCCGGAGGCGATGCGCGCCTCCGCGCCCTCACCCGCCGCCACCCCCTGGTGGCTGGGGATCGAGGGCGCCGCCTGGCACGCGCCCGAAGGGCCGGGCAGCACGGTCGCCGACCGCCAGGACCACCCTGTCGTGCACGTTTCCTGGCAGGACGCGCAGGCCTACTGCGCCTGGTCGGGTGGCAGGCTGCCGACGGAGGCCGAGTGGGAGTACGCCGCGCGCGGCGGGCTGGAGCAGGCGCGCTACCCGTGGGGCGACGAGCTGACACCCCATGGCCGGCACCGCTGCAACATCTGGCAGGGCCGCTTCCCCACCCACAACACCGAGGAGGACGGGCACCTCGCCACCGCGCCGGTGAAGGCCTACCGGCCCAACGGCTACGGCCTGCACAACATGGTCGGCAACGTCTGGGAGTGGTGCGCCGACTGGTTCGCCGTCGACCACCTCGCCCGGCCGCTGGAGGACCCGCGCGGCCCGGACGGCGGGGAGAACCGGGTGCTGCGGGGCGGCTCCTACCTGTGCCATGACTCCTACTGCAACCGCTACCGCGTCGCCGCGAGGAATTCCAACACCCCGGACAGCAGCTCGGGCAACACCGGTTTCCGGCTCGCGGCGGATATTTAATCCGAAGAGTTGACGATATTTACCGATCTCGTCATGATGCTCCCATGGACAAGCCCGCCGACGCGCTGCAGAGACTCCGCCGCGTGCACGAGGACGCCGCCGTTGCCGTGCTGCGCTCGGCCGGGGCGCTGAGCCGCGCCGAGCTGACCCAGCGCACCGGGCTCTCCCGCACCACCCTGTTCTCGATCATCTCCGAGCTGATGGAGCGCGACGCCGTCGTGGAGGTCGAGGCGCCGCCCGCCGAGCCGCGCGGGCGGGGGCGCCCCGCCGCGCTCATCGCCCTCAACCCCAGCGCCGGCCTGCTGATAGGGCTCGACGTGGGCCGCAGGCGGGTCCGCCTGGCCATCGCCAACGTCGCGCACGAGATCATCGCGACCGGGATGGCGGACATCCCGGCCGGCGCGGACGCGCCGGCGCAGGCCGAGGCGGCCGTGCGGCTGGTGCGGCGGGTGGGGGAGGAGCACGGCATACGGCTCGGCGCGCTGGAGGCGATCGGCCTCGGGCTCGTCGGCATCGTCGACGACCCCTCCCTGCCCGCCAGCACCGTCCCCGCCCAGCACGCCCCGGTCGCGCGGCGGCTGGCCGAGGAGTTCGGGGTACGGGTCGCGGTCGACAACAACGCGCGGCTGGCCGCGCTGGCGGAGAGCACCTGGGGCGCGGCCCGCTCGGTCGGCGACCTGGTCTACGTCCGCTGGTCGGTCGGTGTGGGCGGTGGTTTCGTGGTGGGCGGACGGCTGCTGCGCGGGGCGCACGGCGCGGCGGGCGAGATCGGCCACGTCTCCCTCGATCCCGAGGGGCCGCCCTGTCACTGCGGTGGCCGGGGCTGCCTGGAGCGGCGCATCGGCAGTCAGGCGCTGCTGGAGGTCTGTGCGGCGCGCGGAATCGCGCTGACCGGCCTCGACTCGCTGGTCGCCGCGGCCCAGGACCGGGTGCCGGGGGTCTGCGAGGTGATCTCGGAGGCCGCCGCCGACCTGGGGCGGATCCTGGCCGACACCGTCGTCCAGCTCGATCCCGAACGCGTCGTCGTGGGCGGCGAGTTCGCCTCGCTGGGCAGCCTGGTGCTCGACCCGATCCGCCAGGCGATCGACGGGCTGGCGCTGCCGAAGATCGGGCGCCGCATCGGGGTGACCCCCGCCGACCTGGGGGTGAACGCCTCGGCCATGGGGGCGATCGCCTTCCTGCTGAACGAGGAGCCGGCGATCCCCGGACACCTGCGTCCCTGAGTTCCCGCAGGCCTTCGGAGGAATTTAACTCCACAAATAGGCACATATCCTGCAAGAACGATCAATAACACCCTCTTGCGGACGATGTCGACGAGCATTAATGTCAACCCTCAGGAAAAATAGCGATCGGAGAACGAGTGTCCACACGCAACGTCCTGTTCCTGATGACCGATCAGCATCGGGTCGACACGCTCGGGTGCTACGGCAACCCGGTGGTGCGCACTCCCGCGCTGGACGGCCTGGCGGCGGAGGGCACCCGGTTCGATCGCTTCTACACGCCCACCGCGATCTGCACCCCGGCGCGCGCCTCCCTGTTCACCGGCCTGCATCCTTTCCGGCACGGCCTGCTGGTCAACCCCGAGCGCAACGGCGGCGCCCGCGACGAGGTCGACGACGCCCACCCGATCCTGTCGGCGCCGCTGCTCGAGGCGGGCTACAACATGGGCCACGTCGGCAAGTGGCACATCGGGCGCGAGCGGGGCCCCGAGTTCTACGCCATGGACGGCGAGCACCTGCCCGGCGCGCTCAACCCCTTCCACCACCCCTCCTACGAGCGGTGGCTCAAGGAGAACGGCCACCCGCCGTTCGCGGTGCGCGAGGCGGTCTTCGGCAAGGCGCCCAACGACTCCGGGCGCGGCCACCTGATCGCGGGCCGCCTCCAGCAGCCCGCCGAGGCCACGATGGAGGCGTTCCTGACCGACCGGACCCTGGAGCTCCTCGAAGGCTACGCCCGCGACTTCCACGACAGCGGCAAACGGTTCATGCTCTCCTGCCACTGGTACGGCCCGCATCTGCCGTACCTCATCCCGGACGAGTACTACGACATGTACGACCCGGAGCAGGTGCCGCTGCCGGCCTCGATGGCCGAGACCTTCGCCGGCAAGCCCGACGTCCAGCGCCGCTACGCCGAGTACTGGTCGGCCGACCACTTCGACGCCGACGCCTGGCGCAAGCTGATCGCGGTCTACTGGGGCTACGTCACGATGATCGACGACCAGATCGGCCGCCTGCTCGCCGCGCTGCGCGAGCACGGTCTCTGGGACGACACGGCCGTGGTCTTCACCGCCGACCACGGCGAGTTCACCGGCGCCCACCGGCTCAACGACAAGGGCCCGGCGATGTACGAGGACATCTACCGCATCCCCGGCATCGTCCGCGTGCCCGGCGCCCCGGCCGGGGCCGTCGACGAGTTCGCCACGCTGATCGACCTCAACCCCACGATCCTCGGCCTGGCCGGGCTGCCGCCCCGCGAGCCCTGCGACGGGGAGAGCCTGCTGCCGTTGATCGAAGGTGAGGCCACCGAGTGGCGGCAGGAGGTGGTCGCCGAGTTCCACGGCCACCACTTCCCCTACTCCCAGCGGATGATCCGCGACCGGCGGCACAAGCTGGTCTTCAACCCCGAGAGCGTGAACGAGCTCTACGACCTGGAGACCGACCCGCACGAACTGCACAACGTCTACTCCGCCCCCGCCTACGCCGGGGTGCGGCGCGAGCTCACCGGGCGGCTCTACCGCGAGCTGCTGCGGCGCGGCGATCCCGCCTACACCTGGATGAGCTACATGGCCGACATCGACGGCGACCGGGCCGCCGACGTCGACGGCGTGGCCAGCGAGGTGGCCTGAGCATGGCGACTGTGAGGAAAGACGCGGCGGCCCCCGCCGCACGGGAGGCGGCCGTCACCGGGAAGGGCCCCGTGCCCCCCGGGAAGGCCCGTTCCCGGACGAAGCGCTCGACGCTGCCGCTGACGATCGGTTCCGGCCTGCTCGGCCTGCTCATCTGGGTGGTGCTGGCCAACATCGGCATCCAGGGCTTCCCCGGCCCGCTGGAGGTGGCCGAGCGCGCCGTGACGTCGATCGGCGACGGCACGCTCCTGGGTGACGCCCTGGCCAGCCTCCGCCGGGTGCTGACCGGTTTCGTGCTCGGCGTCGCGCTCGCCGTGCCGGTCGGCTTCCTGATGGGCTGGTACCCGGTGATCCGGGGCCTGATCGAGCCGTGGCTCCAGTTCTTCCGCATGGTCCCGCCGCTGGCGATCATCCCGCTGGCCATCGTGCTCATGGGCATCGACGAGACCCCCAAGATATTCGTGATCTTCCTGGCCTCGTTCCTGTCGTCGGTGGTCTCCACCTTCCAGGGCGTGGTCTCCGTCGACTCCACGCTGATCAACGCGGCCAGAGTCCTCGGCGCGAAGGACCGCACCGTCTTCACCGGGGTGGTCGTCCCCGCCTCCACACCCTTCATCCTCGTCGGCATGCGCATCGGCCTCGGCGCCTCCTGGGCCACGGTGGTGGCCGCCGAGCTGATCGCCGCCCAGGAGGGGCTCGGATACCGCATGCAGCAGGCCCAGCTCTACTACGACCTTCCGACGATCTTCGTTCAGCTGATCGTCATCGGCCTCATCGGCCTCATCATGGACCGCGCGCTGCTCCTCGCCGAGCGTCGCCTGACGAACTGGCAGGAGCGGAGGTGAGCCCGGTGGTCTCCGGTGCTCCGAAGATCGAGTTCCGTGACGTCTCGCACAGCTTCGCCCTGGGCGGCGGGGAGTTCGCCGCGCTGGACAGGGTGAACCTGGACATCGCCGACGGCGAGTTCGTCACCGTCGTCGGCCCGTCCGGCTGCGGCAAGAGCACGCTGATGAACGTCGCGGCGGGCCTGCTGGAGCCGGACGCGGGGGAGGTGCTGGTGGACGGGGAGCCCGTGCACGGGCCCAGCCCGCAGCGCGGGGTGATCTTCCAGCAGTACGCGCTCTTCCCCTGGATGAGCGTCAGGAAGAACGTCGAGTTCGGCCTGAAGATCGCCGGTGTCGGGGCCGCCGAGCGCCGCCGCAGGGCGGAGCGGTTCATCGACATGGTGGGGCTCACCGACTTCGCCGACGCGCTTCCGAAGACCCTGTCCGGCGGGATGAAGCAGCGCTGCGCCATCGCCCGCGCCTACGCGGTCGATCCCACGATCCTGCTGATGGACGAGCCGTTCGGCGCCCTCGACGCGCTCACCCGGGTCCAGCTCCAGGACCGGCTGCTGGACACCTGGAGCCGGGAGCGCCGCACGGTGCTGTTCATCACCCACGACGTGGACGAGGCGGTCTACCTGGCCAACCGGGTGATCGTCATGGCCGCCCGGCCCGGCCGGGTGCACCGCGTGATCGACGTCGACCTGCCCTATCCGCGTACGGAGGAGATCCGCCTGTCGCCGGAGTTCGCCGAACTCCGGCGGGAGGTCTGGCACTCCGTCTACCACCAGCCCACCCCCATGGAAAGGACCTCGTCATGAGGTATCCCCGCCGGCTGATCGCGTCCTTCGGCGCCGCCCTGGCCCTGCTCCTCCCCGCCGCCGCCTGCGGCTCCTCCGACTCCGCCGAGAGCGCGGACGGCGCCAAGAAGGTCTCCTTCGGCTACATCGCCGACTTCTCCGGCAGCGCGACCCTCGCCGCCGCCGACAAGCTGGGCCTGTGGGCCAAGCAGGGCCTCACGCCCGAGCTGAAGGTCTTCACCAACGGCCCGCTGCAGATCCAGGCCCTGGGCGCGGGCGACCTCGACTTCGGCTACATCGGCTCCGGCGCGACCTGGCTGCCCGCCTCCGGGAAGGCGAAGATCGTCGCGGTGAACATGCTCGGCCTGGCCGACCGGGTCATCACCCACGCCGGCTCCGGCATCACCTCGATCGCCGACCTGAAGGGCAAGAAGGTCGGCGTGCCCGAGGGCACCTCCGGCGACATGATCCTGCAGCTCGCCCTCAAGGAGGCGGGCCTCACCCCGGCGGACGTGCAGAAGGTCACCATGGACGCGAGCACGGTGGTCACCGCGTTCTCCTCCAAGCAGGTCGACGCCGCCGCCATCTGGTACCCGCTGATCGACACCATCAAGAAGAACGTCCCCGACCTGGTCGAGCTGAAGAAGAGCGAGGACTTCTACCCCAAGCTGAGCTTCCCCAGCTCCTTCGTCGCCCGCAACGAGCTGGTCAAGGACGACGCGGCGACGGTGACCAAGGTGCTCAAGGTCATCCAGGAGGCGAACGACTGGGTGGCGGCCAACACCGCCGAGGCCGAGACGCTCACCGCGACCTTCCTGAAGGTCCCGGCCGAGCAGTTCAAGGGAGCCTCGGCCGTCACGAAGATCCTGCCCAGCGCCGAGCTCGCGAAGTTCGGCGACGACGGCACGGTCGGCGGCTGGTACAAGGGCCTGGCCGACATCTTCGTCACCATGGGCAAGATCAAGGAATCTCCCGACCCCGCCACCTACTACACCGCCGACCTCTACAAGGCGGCCCTCGGCTAGTGTCCCGAGCCGCCGGGCGTCCGGCGGCGAGGTTCTCCAAGGCAGTCCCCGGGAAGGCCCGGGACCAGCGCTCCAGGCGTCGGTCCCGGGCCTTCCCCGCGTGAGTGGGAGCGACTGGAGCCGTCGCTGCCGGTGGGCAATACTCTGCGATCCGGGCAAACTGCCACCGAATCATCACGCGGGAGACGCCAACGTATGGATACGCCACCATCGCCACTTGCAGCGGAGCGGCCTGAAGGATCAGCCGTCCGGATCGGCGCTCTCGTTCCGCTGACCCGGCCTGGCTGGGTCGAGGCGGGGCAACACTTGCTCGCTGGACTTGAGCTGGCCGTTCGCGAAGTCAATGACGCCGGCGGGATCGTCGGAAGACCACTCGAACTGGTGGTCCGAGACACCGCGGCTGATCCGCAGAAGGCCGCGGCGGCCGTGGACGAATTGGCTCGCCTGGGCGTGGCCGCCTTGGCGGGGGAATATCACAGCGTCGTCGCTCGCGCCGCCGCCGTCAGGGCCGATGCCCTCGGCCTGCCGTTCCTCTGCTCGTCAGCGGTTCTCGACGTGCTCACCGAACAGCCGACGGAATGGGTCGCGCGCCTCGCCCCGGCGCAGTCCCACGGCTGGCGGATCTACGCGGACTTCCTCCTCGGCGAGGGCCACAGCCGGATCGCCGTAGCGGCCGAATCGAGTGTCTACTGGGCGTCTGGCACCCGTATCCTGCGGGACTACCTCGCCTCCCGCGGCGGAACCGTCATCGAACTCGACATGCGCGCGCTCACGCCCACGGCCGTGTGCGACGAACTCCTCGACAATCGCGCGACAGCCCTCCTTCTTCTGGTCGGCCACCCGGAACCGGCAGTGTCGATCGTCAGGTCCGTCCGCCGCGACCGGCGTCTCGCCGAGATCATGATCGGTGCTCCGGCCGGGCAACCGGAGTTCGCCGAATGGGCGACGGTGCTGGGCGACGACGGCGCCGCGATCCCGTTCCTGCGCTATCTGCCCGAGCGTCTCAGCCGGCTGGGTGCACGAGTCGAGACGGCCCTCCGCGAGCGGCTAGGCGAAGCGCCCTCTTTCGTCGCTTTCGAGGGCTACGACACGGTCGCCGTCCTCGCCGATGTGCTGCGCTCTCACGGTGTGGACCGGGCGCGCACCGCCGAATCCTGGCCTCGCGTTGCAGTCGAAGGCACCCGCGGGCAGATCCGGTTCTCCCGCACGCCGGGCATCAGCGTCTGGCAATGGGCTTGGACGCCGGTCCAAGTCGTCGATCGAGATCCGGCGGCGCCCGATCGTTTTCGGATCCTCCACGCCGGCTGAGAGCACGGAGGTCCGACTGCCCAGATCTGTCCGAACGTGAGGCTGTCTGCCTGCCTACGCGTCAGTACCGAGGTCTGTTGCGACCGTGCCGGTCACAGCCGCTCATCGATGGCTGCGACCAGCACGGTCACGTGATGGCGGACGGCGAGCTCGTCGTACCGTGTGGCGACCGCGGATCACCGCGTCCCACGGACCGTGATCATCTACGACCTTGATTCACTTTCGCGACAGACTTCGGACGCGTCCCACCGGCCCGCCGGCCCGTCCACGGGATGTCAGCCCATACGCCGGCCGGCGGCACGATCGGCCGCCTCTCAGCCCCTCCGGCGGGCGTGCCAGTTGAGGTAGGCGACGCAGAGCAGCGTGGAGCCGTACTGCGACTCGACGGCGTGGTCGTCGTAGACCGCGCGGGCATGGGTGAAGAGGGCCTCGTCCCACTGGGCCACCGGCATCCAGCGGGGAGCCTGGAGGTACTGCCCGGCGGCGGCCAGGGCGCCGGTGCCGTCGACCCGGACGAGGGTGGTCGCCACACCGTTGTCGGAGGTCGCGAGGTTCTTGGTGTAGGTCCGGGCGAAGCGCTCCATGTCGCGGCCCCTGTAGTGGATCTTCCGGCGGAAGGCCAGCGCGGCGAACTCGACGTCGATCGCGCCGTGGCTGAGGTCCTCGACCTGCTGGGCGCCCTTGCCCGGAGATCCGTACGACGGGGTGTACTCGGAGACGTCGTCGGCCTTGGTGTAGCCGTTGTACATCTTGCCGAACGTCGGCCAGTACGGCCAGACGTAGGCGTCGTCCGCGTCGACCCTCAGGTCCCCGGAGAACGCGCGGGCCAGACGGCGGGTGCGGTCCAGGTAGGTGGGGTCGCCGGTCGCGGCGGCCAGCTCGGCGTAGGTCTGGCCCAGCCCGAGACTCTGGTTGATGGGTTGTTCCGTGCCGTCGTAGGGGACGGGCATCCCCTTGGGCCAGATGAAGTGGCCGAGCCCGGCGTCGTTCTGCACCCACTCGCGGTCGTGGACGGCCGCGGCGTCCCGGACGGCCGCGAGGTACTCGTCGGCCTTGGCCTTGTAGCGCCGGTCGCGGCGCAGGCCCGGGGTGCGGTAGACGATCCGCACGAACGACGCCAGCGGGTAGGTGATCATGCCGGTGTGCACGGAGAAGTGCGCCGGCGAGGCGGCCAGCCTGGCCGTCCCCAGGGCGGGGATCGGGCCCGCGGCCGGCGAGTCCCTGAGGTCGCGGACGGTCACCATGGTCGCCGACGGGTAGGCGTCGAGGACGCGGCGCACGACGTAGTCGGGGCCGGCCGGGTCCATGGTGAGGTTGGCGAAGGTGGAAACCTTGGCCTTCGGGGCGTTGGCCACCTCCAGGGTGAACCGGTCCTCACTCGTGCCCGCCCGGACGGTCGCGACGGCGTCGTCGACGTTGGCCAGCGCGCTGCGCACCTCCAGCAGCGGCTGCCCGGCCGGATCGAGCAGGGTGACGCCTCCGGCGGTGTAGCTCCGGTTGCGCCAGACGGGCAGCGAGAGGCCGCGGTAGTCGGCCACGCCCCGCTCCGAGTCGCGCATGGCCAGCATGAGATCGGCGTTGTGGATGAGCCGGTCCAGGTAGGAGGTGTCCTGGTAGGCCTCGTACATCCGGATGAAGGCGGCGAGCGCGTAGGACTGACCCCAGCCCAGGCCGCCCTGCTCGTTGTGGTCGGTCGGCTGGCCGACGGCGCCGCTGGAGTGGAAGACCTTGTCGAACAGGTCGAAGGTCTCCCTGGCCGTGTAGTCGTGGCCCGCGGCGGCGCGGGCCGTACCTGTGGTGCCGAGAACTCCCAGGGCGAGAGATCCCAGCGCGAATTGCCTGCGTGACAGCATTGCTCGACCACCTTTCGCGCGACGTCAGCCCTTGACCGCGCCGCGCATGCCTTCGAGTACGTGACGTTGCATGATCATGAAGAAGATGACGACGGGCAGGATCGAGATGACCGTCCCGGCGGCGAGGCTGCGGACGTCGGTGCCGGTGACGCCCGCGAGGTAGGAGATCCCCAGCGCGATCGGGTACATCGCGGAGTCCTTCAGCACGACCATCGGCCAGATGAAGCTGTTCCAGACCGAGATGAAGCCGAAGATGCCGAGGATCGCCAGGGTGGGACGAGCGGCGGGCAGCATGACGTGCCAGAAGATCCTCAGCTCGTGACAGCCGTCGGTGCGGGCGGCGTCGATGACCTCGCGCGGCACGCCCGCGAAGGTCTGGCGGAGCAGGAAGATCCCGAAAGCCGACAGCAGCCCCGGCAGGATCACGCCCGCGTAGGTGTCGGCCAGGCCGAGCTGCGAGACCACCAGGAAGCGGGGGAGGAGCATGACCTCGCCAGGCAGGAACATCGTCGACAGGATGGCGAAGAAGATGAGGTTCTTGCCGCGGAAGTTCATCTGGGCGAGCGGGTAGGCGCACAGCGCGGAGACGATGATGTACACGGGCACCATCACGCCGACGTAGACGACCGAGTTGAGCAGGTAGGTCGGGTACGGGATGGTCGTCCACGCCTCCTTCACCCAGGTCAGGACCGGGGGCCGGGGGATGACGTCGGGAGGGAAGGAGAAGACGGCCTGGCCGGCGGGCTTGAAGGCGGCCGAGAGCAGGATCAGGAACGGGCCGACGAAGACGAGGGCGATCGCGGTCAGCAGGACGTACATGCCCGCGCGCCGCAGCCAGAAGGCGAGCTTGGGCGTCATGGCGTGACCGTCCTTCCCTTGGTGATCCGGTAGTTGGCGAGCGCCATGAGGATCAGGAGGACCCACAGGACGAGGCCCATGGCGCTGGCGTAACCCATGTCGTACTTCTGGAAGGCCGCCGACCAGATGTAGTAGCCGAGGGTGAGGGTGGAGTCCTGGGGGCCGCCCTGGGTCATCACGTAGACGGACGTGAAGACCTGCATCGCCTCCAGCATCTCCATGGTCAGCGTGACCGCGATGTAGGGGACGATCAGCGGGACGGTGATGTGGCGCAGCCGGTGCCAGGCCGAGGCGCCGTCGACCTTGGCGGCCTCGTAGAGGTTCGTGGGGATGGTCTGCAGCCCGGCGAGATAGATCATCATGAAGACGCCCATGCTCTTCCAGCCCTCGACGAGGACGAGGGCCGGAAGGGCCCACACGGGGTCGAGGAGATACTGGATCGGCTGGTCGAGGACGCCGAAGCCGGTGAGGATCCAGTTGAGCACGCCCTGCTGGTTGAAGACGTACTCCCAGGCGACGCCGACCGCGACCATCGAGGTCACGACGGGCAGGTAGTAGAGCATCCGGAACGTCTTGATGCCCGGCAGCCGCTGGTTGACGAGTACGGCCAGCAGCAGCGGGATGACGACGAGCAGCGGGAACATCCCCACCAGGAACAGCAGCGAATTGCCCAGGCCGGTCCAGAACCTGTCGTCGCTCATGAGCCGGGCGAAGTTGCCCGCGCCCACGAAGACCGGCTCGGAGATCGCGTCCCAGTCGAAGAACGACAGCTGGATCGCGGTGATCGCCGGCCACGCGAAGAAGACCCCGAACAGGATCAGGGCGGGCAGCGGGAACAGGTAGGGGGTGTACCAGCGCTGCCCCGGCAACCTGCCGGACCGTGGCGCTCGTACGTCGCGTTTTCTGCGGCCACGCCGCGCCGGGGCCGCCGAAGGCGCGTGGCTCTCTTGTACGTGTATGGCCATCGGCGCTAACACCCTTCAGCGCGAATTTGTGAGGGCCGTAGATTAGATAACGGCAGGCCAGAATTCCGGGAGCGTATCTTTGCCGAATCGCGTTCGTCAAGGGTGAACAGGCTGGCCGGATCAGTTGTGAGCGAGATGGATCGAGGGGCTTGACGGGTCGTGGCCGGGCTGACATTGTGCCGAAAGAATGCTTTAAGGACGGCCGCAATTCAGGAGGCTCGTAATGACTCCACCCAGGACGGCGTTAGCGGCAGGGCTGCTGGCGCTGGCGGTTCTCACCACCGGCTGTGTGGCGGGCACCTCCGCCGGCGCCCCCTCCGCCGCGGCCGACCAGCCGTTCGAGGGTGAGGTCGAATTCTGGACGATCAACCTGAAGAAGAACTTCAACGACTATGTCACCGGGCTGATCACCCAGTACCAGAAGGACCACCCCAAGGTCACCGTCAAGTGGGTTGACGTGCCCGGCCAGGACAGCGCGACCAAACTGCTCGCGGCCATGGCCAGCGGCGACGTGCCCGACGCGGTCAACCTGGGCTCTCCCGACCTCGGCAGGTTCATCCCGTCGCTGGCGCCGATGGACGACTACTTCAAGCCGGAGGAGCTGGCCGACTTCCAGCCGAACCTGGTGGCGCCGCTGCGCCAGGACGGCAAGCTCTACGGGGTGCCCTGGTACAACGGCGGCGCCCCGGTGGCGATGTACCGCAGGTCGGTCGTGTCCAAGGCCGGCTTCGACGAGAAGGCGCCGCCGAAGACCTACGACGAGGCGCTGGCCCTGGCGGCCAAGGTCTACGACGAGACCAAGGTCTACGGCATCAACGAGATCCCCGGGCCGTCCGTCGTCTCCGTGCTGCGCTACTACGGGGTCACGCTGCTGTCGGAGGACCGGAAGAAGGCGGCGTTCAACACCCCCGAGGTCGCCGCGATCATCGAGAGGTTCAAGAAGAGCTACGACGAGCACGGCATCGCGCCGGGCTCCGTCTCCAAGGACGTCCGCGCCCTCCCGCAGAGCCTCGACAACGGCCAGGTCGCCTTCACGGCCAGCGCCAACGGCTCGACCCTGGTCAACATCCAGAAGAACGCCCCCGACATCTACAAGGACCTCGTCGTCACCGAGCCCGTCCAGACGGCCGGCGGCGGCTATCTGCTCAACGCCCAGCAGACGTTCACGATCCCCAAGGCCTCCAAGCACAAGAAGGCGGCGGCCGAGTTCATCAAGTTCTTCACCAACGGCGCCAACCAGCTCGCCTTCTGCAAGATCGTGCCGATCTACCCGTCGACGATCTCCTCGACGAAGGACCCCTTCTTCACCGGCACCGGCGGCACCGAGCCGATGGACGTCGCCCGCCAGGTGATCGTCAAGGGGCTGCCGAAGCTGGAGTACACACCGATGGGCACGGCCAAGGACACCGAGCTCGCCGAGTCCCTGGCGGAGGAGATCCGCGCCGTGTTCCAGGGACAGAAGAGCGTGAAGGACGCGCTCGACACCGCAGAGAAGAATTGGAATGACGCTCTTGTCTAAGCTACGAGTCGGCATCGTGGGCGCCGGGATCATGGGCCGCGGGCACGCCGAGGTGCTGGCGGCCCATCCGTACGCCGAGATCACCGCCGTGGCCAGCCGTACCCGGGAGCACGCGGAGGAACTGGCCGGGCGGGTGGGAGCCACCGTCCACCTCGACTACCAGGAGTTGCTGGCCTCCGGCACGGTCGACGCGGTGTCGATCACCACGCCCGACCACCTGCACGCCGACGTGATGGTGGCGGCGGCCGAGGCGGGCGTCCACATCCTGGTGGAGAAGCCGTTCACCACGACGGTGGCCGACGCCGACCGCGCGCTCGCGGCGATCCGGCGGGCGGGCGTGGTCGCGATGTGCCTGTTCAACCACCGCTGGGTGCCCGCCTACGCCCAGGCCAAGGACCAGATGCCCCTGCTGGGGGAGGCGGTCGTGGGCTACGCGAGGAAGAACGACACGATCCACGTGCCCACCGAGATGATCGGCTGGGCGGATCGGACGACCTGCGCCTGGTTCCTGTCCAGCCACGACATCGACCTGGTGACCTGGCTGTTCGACGACGAGGTGGTCGAGGTCTTCGCCACGGCCCGCCACGGCAAGCTCCGGGCGATGGGCGTCGACACCCCCGACGCCATGCAGATCCAGGCCCGGTTCAGCCGGGGCGCCACCGCCACGTTCGAGTCGGCCTGGATCTATCCCAACACCTTCCCGACCATGGTCGACAGCTACGTCACCGTGGTCGGAGAGGACGGCGTGGTCCAGCTCGACCGGCAGCGGGAGAACATCCAGCTCGCCACCGACAAGGGCTACACCTATCCCCGGAACATGCTCCAGCGCGTCGTCCACGGCATTCCGGCCGGCGCCTACCGCGACGCCATCGAGCACTTCGTGCACTGCGCCCGGACGGGAACCGAGCCGCTGATCACGGTTGAGAGCTCCCGCCACGTCACCGCGGTGCTCGCCGCCGCGCACGAGTCCGCGCGGACGGGCCTGCCGGTGAAGGTCGCGGGGAGGGACTGACGTGCAGTACGTGGAGAAACCGCCACACATCGATCCCGTGCGGATGCGTCACATCACCGATGAGGACCTGCTCGCGGCGACCGGGACCGCGACGGTGGAGGAGCTGCGCCGCCACCTGTCCACCAGGACCGGCCCCCGGCCGGTGTTCGACGTCGCCCGCTGGGCGGCGGCCATGTCCGGGACGGAGGCCGCCGCGCAGGCCGTCGCCGCCGCCGACGAGCTCCTCGGCGCCGAGGTCGACTTCCTGGACAGGGGCCGCGGACGGTCCAGGCTGTACGGGTTCCACTACCTGAGGTGGATGTCGCCGCTGGTCTCGGCCTACGCGCTGACCGGCGACCCGGCCTACGCCAAGGAGTGGGACCGGCTGTTCGGCCAGTGGTACGACAGCCGGGACCACGTGGCCGGCGACTGGCCCGGTCTCGACGTCATCTGGTACTCCCTCGGCGTCTGGGCGCGCTCCTCCCTGGTCACCCAGGCCCTGGCGGTCTTCGGCGAGGAGCCCGCGCTCAGCCGCGAGGGCTGGCTGCGGATGGTGAAGACCATCCTCGGCGGCGCCCGCTGGGCGGCCGAGGAGCACGACGAGTTCCGGCAGGGCAACTGGCAGTTCGCGTGCGCGTCCGAGCTCCTGCACGTCGCCGCGGTCTTCCCCGAGTTCGGCGAGGCAAGCGGCTGGGCCGAGGTCGCCAAGGCGCGGATCCTCGACCACCTCGAACTCGACGTCCGGGCCGACGGCGGGCACCACGAGCGCTCTCCCGGTTACCACAGCATGTGCGTCGAGGCCGTCCAGCGGGCCGCCGTCATCGGCGAGCAGTACCTGGGCTGGGACCTGGCCGGCCACCCGAAGGTCCGGGCCATGCACGACTGGTACGTCGCGCTCGTCACCCCCGCCGGGTGGATCCCCCACCTGCAGGACAGCGGCCTGTTCTGGCCCGCCGCACACCTGCTGCGCGGCCACTACCTCCTCGGCGACGCCGGCTACGAGGCGCTCGCCCGGCGCTGGTTGACGCCCGAGCAGCTACGCGGCGAGCTGGCGTGGCTGCCGCCCCGCCCGGACGGCGCGCCCGTGCCCGCTCCGGCGGGCGAGCCCGACTCCTCCTCCCGCACCCTGGACACCAGCCGGTACGCGGTCTTCCGCACGGGCTGGGAGGCCGACTCGCTGCACACGGTGGTGAACTACGGGCCGTTCGTCGGCCACGAGCTGGAGCCGCACAGCCACCACGCGGCGCTGGACTTCGTGCTGTCCGGCTGGGGCGTTCCCCTGGCGTGGGAGGCGGGCGGCCCGCCCTCCTACGACGATCCCGGCTACTACGACTGGTACCAGGCGACCCGCGGGCACAACACGGTGCTCCTGCCGGGTGAGGACTTCGCCGCCGACCGGGACGCCACCTGCGACACGTTCGCGGCCCTGCCGCACGTCGACGTGTTCGCGGGCCACCACCACGGCTACCCCAAGCGGCACGACCGGCGGATCGTCTTCGTCCGCGACTCCCCGTCGTACTGGCTGGTGACCGACGAGATCGAGGACGGCCCGGAGGCCGTCTGGCAGGTGCACGGCCGCTCACCCTGGACGGAACGCGCCGGAGGGCACGCCAACGTGCGGGGCCCCGGCCTCTACGTGCTCCCCGCCGACCCCGAGGCGGTCACGGGTGTCCTGCACGGCACCGGGCCGAGCCGGATCCCCGACCCCTCGACCGGGACCGCCGAGTACGGCGAGGTGCACACCCTCGGCCTGCGTCAGCGGGCCGGGACGTTCACGGTCGGTCTCTTCCCCTACGCCGAGAACCCTCCGGCGGTACGGCTGCGCGGCGGCGAGGTCTCCCTCGGCGGCGTCGTCGACGCCTTCTCGGGCCACCAGTGGACGCGCTGCGACACCGGGGGCGTCCTGCTCGCCGCCGCCTGCTGGGGCCCCTCCCTCGTCCACGACGGGATCGCCCTGGTCGAGGCCCGGGGACTGGTCGCGGCCGACGTCACTTACCGCGGGGGGTTCGCCGCGGTGGTGGACACCGACCGGTGCGCCGAGCTGAGGGTCCACGCCCCCGGCGTGACCAGGCTCGCGCTCAACGGGGTACGGCTGCGCCCGGGCCTCACGGTCACCCTCCCCTCGTCCGGCCGCTGGCACCTGGAAGCAGCGGCCGATGAGTAGCCGAGGGCCCGTGCTGATAGACACCGACGCGATGCTGGGCCGCCATCCCGCGCGCGACGTCGGCGCGGGCACCGTCGCGGAGGCGCTGGCCGGGATGGACCGCTTCGGCATCTCCGAGGCGCTGGTCGGGCACACACTGTCGTGGCTGCACGACCCCCGCACCGGCAACCAGGCGCTGCTGGAGCTGGTCGCCGGCCAGCCCCGGCTGCACCCGTGCTGGGTGATGCTCCCCGACACCTGCGGGGAGACGGGCACCCCGGCGGAGTTCGTGACCGCCGCCCTGGAGAGCGGGGTCCACGCGGTGCGCGCCTACCCCGCCGACCACGGCTACGACCTCGCGGGCGTGGACGCGGCGCCGATGCTCGACGCGGTCGCCGGAGCCGGGCTCCCCCTTCTCCTCGACGCCGCCCAGATCACGTGGCCGCAGGTGGAGGCGGTCTCCGCGGCCCGCCCGCACCTCGCGATCGTGGTCGGCGGGCTCGGCTACCGCGTCCTGCGCCAGGCGGCCGGCGTCCTGGCCCGCACGGAGAACGTCCACCTGGGGCTGGCCAACCTCTCCTCGCACTGCGGTCTGGAGTGGCTCGTCGAGCGGTTCGGCGAGCAGCGGCTGATCTTCGGCACCGGCGCGCCCACCCGTGACCCGGCCGAGGCGGTCACCCGGCTGCTCTGGTCGGAGCTCGACGACGGCGCGGTGGCGGCGATCGGCGCGGGAAACCTGCGGAGCCTGCTCCGCAAGAAGGCGAGAGCAGCGTGAACCCCCTCACGTCCGCC
This sequence comes from Streptosporangium minutum, assembly GCF_002149035.1. Taxonomy (GTDB): domain Bacteria; phylum Actinomycetota; class Actinomycetes; order Streptosporangiales; family Streptosporangiaceae; genus Streptosporangium; species Streptosporangium minutum. The sequence goes on along the minus strand of NZ_NGFP01000076.1, from coordinate 8,993 downwards.
CTGTGGGAGCGCCGTCCCCAGCACAGCCTGCGGATCGTCGACGCGCACGCCCACGCCGGGCCGTACAGCCTGTTCTTCATCCCCGAGGCGGGGCCGGCGGCGATGGTCAGGGTGATGGACCGCTGCGGGGTGTCGCACGCCGTCCTCTCCAGCCACCTGGCGATCCAGCTCGACGCCGCGGCGGGCAACGCGGCGACCGCCGAGGTCGTCGGCCACGCCCCCGGCCGGTTCACCGGCTACCTGACCGTCAACCCGTGGCAGGACCCGGTGGGGGAGATCGAGAAGTGGGGCGCCGACCCCCGTTTCGGGGGTGTCAAGCTCCACCCGGACCTGCACGTCTACCCGCTCACGGGCCCGAGGTACGCGCCGGTGTGGGAGTTCGCGCAGCGCACCGGCTGCCCGGTGCTCACCCACACCTACGACGGCTCGCCGTACAACGACCTGCCCATGGTGGAGGAGATGGCCGTCCGGTACCCGGGGGCGGTGATCCTCGCCGGGCACGCGGGCGCCACCCCGCTGGGGTTCGACGCGGCCATCGGGGTGGCGCAGCGCCGTCCGGGGGTGGTGCTGGAGGTGTGCGGGTCGTACAACACCGGCGCCGACCTCGCCCGCATGGTGCGCGAAGTTGGTCCGCGGCAGGTGGTGTTCGGCTCCGACTTCCCGTTCATCGACCTCCGGATGTCGCTCGGACGGGTACTCTTCAGTGATCTCAGTGACGACGCCAGAGCCGCTGTGCTCGGTGGAACGATGACCGATCTGCTCCAGTGGCGGGACAACGCCCGGCGAGCACGTTCCAGTCAGGTGACCGCACCCTGAGCGCGATTTATCATCCCGATGGGGGCGACTCGGATAAGGAGTGATGTCGGTCATGGAGCGGCTACGGTCCGAGACGCGATCGAGGGTGACGATCGGCGTCGTGGGGCCGCACGACCTGGTCGAGCAGATCATGTCGATCGGAGCGGATCTGCCCGCGGCCGCGGACTGGCGGCTGGTCGGCGCGCCGCACGCGGAGGAGCACGAGACATACGAGAAGTTCTGCAAGATCGCCGACAGTATCGACGTCGTCCTCTTCACCGGGCCTCTCCAGCACGACCTGGCCCGGCAGTCGGGTGAGCTGCCGGTGCCCGCGACGTTCGTCCCGGTCAACGGCTCCGGCCTCTACTCCAGCCTGCTGCGGGGCGTGCTCAGCCACGGCATCGACCCGGCCAGGGTGAGCATCGACTCGATCTCCGCCGCGGACGTGCGCGAGGCCTACGGCGAGATCGGCGTGAGCACCGACCACGTCCACCTGTCGGAGTACGACCAGCCGGAGTCGGCGCGCGGCTTCATCGGCTTCCACGAGAAGCTCTACCGGCAGGGGGACACGACCGCGGCGCTGACCACGATCAGGACCGTGGCCAAGAAGCTGGCCGCGGCCCAGGTGCCCGTGCTGCGGATGCTGCCGACCCCGCACACGTTGCGGCTCGCGCTCAACACCGCCGCGCTCCTCGGGACGGGCAGCCGGCTGGAGGAGTCGCAGATCGCCATCGTCCTGGTGGAGCTGGCYGCCTCGGCCCGGCCCAGCTATTCGGGGCCGGGCAACTACTGGCAGCAGGAGCTGAAGCTCTCGCTGCAACAGGCGCTGCTGGCCGAGGCCAGGCTGATGGGCGCCACCGTGGTTCCGCGCGACGAGAACAGCTACGTGGTCACCGCCACCGTCGGCTCGCTGTCACAGGCGACCGACGGCTTCCGGGCCGCGCCCTTCATCGACCGGATCCGCACCGACGTGGGCGTCGCGGTCGAGGTCGGCATCGGCCTGGGCAACACCGCCCGGGACGCCGACTCCAACGCGATGCTCGCGGTGGAGAAGGCGCGCAACGCCGACGCCACCGCGGCCTTCCTCGTCGGCCTGGACGGAACGGTGCTGTCCCTGCCGCTGCGCCGGCGACGCAAGGTCGAGGTGAGTGAGCCCGCGGTGACCTCGAAGGCGGCGAAGGTCCTGGAGCGGCTGGTCGAGAGGCTCGGAGACGGGCCCGAGGCGAGGGTGGTGGACGCCGAGATCGTGGCGGACATCCTGTCGATCGCCCCGCGCAGCGCGCGCCGGGTCCTGCAGGGCCTGGTGGAGGAGGGGCTGGCCTGGCCCATGCCGACCGTGCGCGCGGCTCAGGCCGGGCGTCCGCGGCAGCCGTACCGGCTGGTGATGGAGCGGTCGCTCCGCTAGCGGTCAGGCGTCGCCGAGCCGCACCCGCCGGCCGTACCCGGCCAGGAGCAGGTCGTTGTGGGCGTCGCCGCCGGGGGTGTTGGCCGACCTGAACACGGGCGGCGATCCGCCCGCGGCGACGTACCGGCCGGCCACCTCGGCGACCAGGAGCTGGGCGATCAGGACGCCGGTGAGGTTGGAGACCGGGCAGACGACGTCCCCGCCGGGCAGCTCCACGGTCGCGTCGCCGTACGGCGCGCCGTTGTCGATGACCACGTGGGCCAGGTCGGCGAGTCTCTCCCGCCCGGTGATCCGGCTCGTGTGCGCGCGGGAGGTGATGGCGATCACGCCATGCCCGCGGTCGGCGGCGAGGCGGGCCATCTCGACGACCGAGGCGTTGCCGCCCGAGTTCGAGATGATCACGAAGACGTCCTCCGGCCGGATGTCGGCCAGCTCCCAGATCCGCTCCGCCAGACCGGGCTCGCGCTCGACCTTCGGGTCGAGGATGGCCGCGGGGGCGGCGTCGCCGTAGTAGACGACGTCGCGGATGCCGAGCTGGTTGGCGGGGACCAGCCCGCCGGCCCGGCCCACCAGCTCCAGGGCGACCGACCTGGAGTGCCCGGTGCCGAACGCCTGGAGCACCCCGCCCGCTCGCAGCGCGTGGAAGACCAGCTCCCCGGCGCTCGCGATGGTCGCGTGCTCTTCGGTGAGCAGCCGGTCGACCGCCGCCCGCGCGATCTCCGCATACGCCGCCTGGCCGATCATGGGTCCTCCGGGGTGTCGAGGTCGTGCAGCAGGTCTGCGACGGTCGTGGCGAGGTATTCGGCGCTGCCGGGGGCGACCCGGCCGGCCAGCACCTCGTACTCCTGGCCGGCGTAGGCGGCGGCTGTCGGCAGGTAGCCCGGGTAGCCGTTGACGTAGCCCAGCACGAACGTCGGGTCCGGGCGCGTCCGGCGGACGGCCTCGCCCGTGGCGACGAAGGGCTCACCCGGCAGAGCGGCCAGCGCGAGCCCGCCGAGGCGCACGGCGCTCACCTCGGTGGTGATGGACGCCGGCTCCGGCGGCTTCCCGGCCGGCGGGCGGGCGGCGCCGGGTGCGGGCTCCGGGGTCGCCTCGATGAGGAGGCGGGCGCCTTCCAGGCGGCTCAGGGCCATGCGCGTGGCGGTCGTGTCGCCGGCGGTGCGGGACCGCTCGTGGGCGGCGCGCAGCTCGGCGAGCAGGGCGTGCGGGTCGGCGACCGAGGAGCGGCGGGCCAGGGAGCACCGCCGCGACGCCCAGCCGATCACGGAGCCGGGGGTCCAGGCCTCGGCGGCGGCGGGGGCGGCGTCGAGGAGTTCGGCGCAGCGATCGGCGACGAGGCCGCCGAGCCGGCCGAGTTCGGCGGTGTCCTGGCCCCGGCGGGTGTGCCGGGTGCTGATGTCGCCGGCCGTACCGGCCGCGACCAGGACCCAGACATCCGGTCCCAGCCGTGCCCGCACGGCCCCGCGCACCGCGCCGGTCAGGTCGGCGCTCACCAGGAGATTGCCCGGGGGCAGCACCGTGGGGTGAACGGGGAGCACGACCAGGACACCCTCCAGGCGGCCCGCCGGGTCCCGGACGGCCAGGACGTCCATCGGGACCGCGGGCTCGGCCGACGGCATGCCGCGGGCGGCGCCCACGTCGCGTAGCACGCCCTGGTGAGCCGAGCCCCTCGCGGGCCGTTCGGCGGCCATCGCGCGCGCGAGGGCGGTGCGGGTGGCTCCGACGATCCGGTCGAGCCAGGGCTGTGGCGTCGGCCCGCCACCGGGCACGCACCCGGTCTCCGGGCCCGCGTGGGTGTGCGTCGCGGCCAGCCACAGCTCGCAGGTCGCCGAGACCGCCTGCCTGGCCTGCCGGGAGAGGTCGTCGTTGACGCATATCACGTCCGCGACCGCCAGCGCGAAGCGCCGTCGCCCGTCGGACCAGGTGATCACGCCCACCTGCAGCGGATCGAGCTCGCCGGCCGAGTCACCGGGCCGGTCGAGGTAGCCGCCCATCGGCGTGCCGGGAGGGACGGGCAGGCGGGCGGCCCCGTACCCGACCCTCATCGCTCCACCGTCCGGATGAGCGTCCGGTAGTGGCCGGGCCGGGAGGTGGCGGCGAGGAGGGCGGCGCCCGCGAGGCCGTCGCCCTCCGGGGGCGCCGGCAGGGCCCGGGGCAGGCGGGCCGTCAGCTCGGTTTCGAAGGCCGCGCGCAGGGCCGGTGCGCGGAGCAGGCGGCCGGTCCAGGAGACGGGCACCGGCTCGTCGCCGGGGAGGGAGCGGGCGGCGGCGGCGACGCTTACCGCGAGCTCGCGGCCGGCCTCTTCGACGATCGCCCGCGCGGTCGCGTCCTCGCCGGCGAGGTCGAGCACGTGGACGGCGAAGCCCGCGACCTGGGCGACGGCGTCGGAGGACAGGTAGAGCCGCTGGGGCGCGGTTCCCAGATCGCCGAACACATGCCGGGCGCGGTCGGTGAGCGGTCCCGGGGTCGCGCGGCCGTCGAATCCCCGGTAGGCGGCGTCGAGGCCGCGCCGGCCGATCCAGAAGCCGCTGCCCGCGTCGCCGTACAGGTATCCCCAGCCGTCCACCTGCCGGGCGTGGCCGTCCGGGGCCACCCCCAGGGCGATCGCGCCGGTGCCCGCGGCGAGGACGACGCCGGAGCGCCCGGCGAAGGCGCCGGCGTGCGCGGTGACGACGTCGCTGGTGAGCAGGACGCGCCGGGCGCCGATCCCGGCGAACAGGCGCTCGGCCAGCTCCCGGTCGGCGGCGGGTCCGCCCAGCAGCGTGGTGAGCCCGAGGCAGACCGTGCCGACCGGGGCGTCCGGCGTCACCGGCAGGGCGGAGGCGGCCGTGGCCTCCGACGCCGGGGGCGGGGCCGAAGGGCCTGCGGCCTTCGGCAGGTCCGATGCCCCCGGGGCGACCGCCGGAGCCAGGGCCCGCCAGGCCGCCAGCACCTTCTGCGCGACGGCGTCGACCGTGAGTCCGCTCGCGTAGGCCAGGCCCGGTTCCTCGCGGGTCAGGAGTACCCGCCCGCCGGACGCGAGCCCGAGCCGCAGCCCGGTCTGTCCACCGTCGACCGCCAGTTCCATGCGAGACAGCCTAATTTCGGTGCAGCCCATAATTCAATACTTTGTGCAGTGGTTCAGGGATTTATTATTTATGGTCGCGCCCGATATGTCTGACGCCGATATTCGGTGGGTGAGCAGCCGACATGGCGCCGGAACACGCTCCGCAGGGCCTTCGCGCTCAGGTAGCCCGACTCGACGGCGACCGCGTCGACCGGCAGGGCGGAGGTGCTGAGCAGGGTCCGTGCGTGGCGCAGGCGCAGCCCGGTGAGGTGGCGCAGGAACGTGGTCCCGCGCTCCTCCGCGAACAGGTGCGAGATGTAGAAGGGGCTGGCGGAGATCGCCTCGGCGACCGTGGAGAGCCTGAGCCGGGGATCGGTGTAGTGCGCGGTCAGGTAGCTCTCGGCCATCGTCAGGATGTCCTTCGCGCCGTCGCTCGGCACCAGTCGCCTGACGGTCTCCTCCAGCCAGATGTGCAGGTAGGAGCGCTCGTGGATCTCGGTCACGGTGATCAGCCTCTCGACCGGCAGCCGGGCGCAGGCGTCCAGCCAGTCCGTTGAGCCGCCGGCGAGCCGGGAGCCGTTGACCACGTCGACGACGAACAGCAGCTCGCCCATGAGCCAGCTGTGCAGGGTCTTCGGGTCCAGGTCGCGTTCCTGCAGGCACCGGTCCACCCAGTTGGAGAGCAGTCCGGCCGCGCCGCCGACGTCGCCGACCTGGATCCGGCGGGCCAGCTCGGCCTCGATCCGCACGGGAGGCGGCGAGCCCGGCCGGTCCGGCGCGGGTGAGGTGATCACCTGGTCCCCGCCGAGCAGGAGCTTGTAGGAGTTCGTCCAGCGGGCGCCCCGCTCGGCCGCCGCGACCCCGCCCGGCCCGCTGTGCGGCGTGCCCAGGCTGACGGTCGCGGTGAGCTCGGTCTCGCCCACGATGCGGGTGCGCAGCTCCTCCGCCAGCCCGCCCGCCTCGGTCATGAGCGTGTGGGGGTCGTCGCCGGTCAGGAGCACGAGCCACTCGTCGGGAGGCGTCGGACGGCAGCTCGCCGTCGGTCGGCCGTACGTCACCGCCTGGACCGCCCGCCCGGCCCGGTCGAGCTGGTGGCGGGCCCACGGCTGCCCGCGCGATCGCCGCGAGGCGACGAAGTCATCGATGTCGACCAGCGCGGCGACCGTGAAGGGCGCGTTCATGCGCCGAATAATACTATTTAGGCGGTCCTAAATGTAACCCTGTTCACCAGCGTTCCGACGCCGGCCACCGTGGCCCGCATGACGTCGCCCTCCTGGAGCGGGGCGATCCCGGCGATGGTGCCGGTCGCGACGAGGTCGCCGGGCTCCAGCGTCATCCCGTCCGACAGGTCGGCGATCAGCTGGGGGATCCCGAACACCATCTGCTTGGTGTTCGCCCGCTGCCGCACCTGGCCGTCCACCTCCAGGCGGAGTTCGAGCGCCTGAGGGTCGGGCACCTCGTCCACGGTGGCGAGATACGGCCCCGCGGGGGCGAAGGTGTCGAACCCCTTGGCCTGGTCCCACGGCACGTTGCGGTCGATGTTCGCCAGCTGCAGGTCGCGGGCCGTCATATCGTTGATCACCGTGTAGCCGGCCACGGCTTCCCGCCAGCGCTCGGCCGGCAGGTCCCGGGTCACCGACCCGATGACGACGGCCAGCTCCACCTCGTGCTCCAGATGCCTCGTCCGGGCCGGAGCCACGACCGGGCGGTTGTGACCGGTCAGCGAGGACGGCGGCTTGAAGAACAGCACCGGCGAGGGCGGCACCTCCAGCCCGCTCTCCTCGGCGTGCTCCACGTAGTTGAGCGCCAGGCAGCAGATCTTGGTGCAGGTGGCCACCGGCGGCTCGAACAGCACCACCGACTCGTCGAGCAGCGAGGACGCGGTCGTCCAGAGCCGGTCCACCTCCTCGGTGAGCCGGTCGAGCCCGTACCGGTTGAGCAGCGCCACCGGATCGGAGGGCCCGTCAAGACCGGACAGGCTGAGAAGCTCGCCGCCCTCGCGCCAGGCCACGACTTCGACTTGGTCGGCGGGAGTCCGCCGGATACGCCCGAGAAACACGGCTATTCCTTCCTGAGGGTGGTGCCCCAGCTCACCAGCTCGGTCGGGACGTCACAAGAACCCATCCTTGCGATGACGACCTCTCCCTTGCGCTCTTCCTTGTCCGCGGTGGGCGGTGCGCCCTTTGATGGTCGTCATGACCCGCAACCTGGACGTCAGCCGCGACCTCTACTCCACCGCGCAGCAGTACCTGGCTGGAGGGGTATCCAGCGACGCTCGCCGTACCACCGGCGTCCCGCTCTACGTGGACCGCGCGCAGGGCGCGCGCCTCTGGGACGTCGACGGCAACGCCTACATCGACTACGTCCTGGGCCAGGGGCCCGCGCTGCTCGGGCACTGCCCGCCCGAGGTGGTCGAGGCGATCTCGGCCCAGGCCGCGCGGGGCATGGTCTACTCGGCCCAGCACGCGGCCGAGGTCCGGGTGGCCGAGCGGCTGTGCGCGATGGTCCCCTCGGCGGAACGGGTCCGTTTCAACACCGTCGGCTCCGAGGCGGTCCACGCCGCTCTCCGGCTGGCGCGCGGCTTCACCGGCCGTTCCAGGATCCTCAAGTTCGAAGGGCACTACCACGGCTGGCTGGACCCGGTCCTCTACAGCGTGCACCCCGCCCTGGACCTGGCCGGCCCGGCCGACGCTCCCGTCGCGGTGCCCGGTACGGCGGGCCAGCAGGAGGGCCACGGCGAGGACCTGATCGTCTGCCCGTGGAACGACCTCGACACCCTGACCCGCCTGATGGACCGGTACGGTGCCGAGATCGCCGCGGTGATCGCCGAACCGGTGCTCTGCAACACCGGGGCGATCCTGCCCGATCCCGGATACCTCCAAGCCGTACGGAAGCTCTGCGACCGGCACGGCAGCCTGATGATCTTCGATGAGATCATCACCGGTTTCCGGCTGGCGCCCGGCGGGGCGCAGGAGTACCTCGGCATCACCCCGGACCTGTCGGTGTTCGGCAAGGCCATGGCCGGAGGCATGCAGGTGTCGGCGCTCGTCGGGAAGGCGGCCGTCATGGACCACATCTCGACGGGGAAGGTCGCCCACGCGGGCACGTTCAACTCCCAGCCCGTCGGCATCGCGGCGGCCGAGGCGACGCTGCGCGTTCTCGACGAGCGGCGTGAGGAGGTCTACGGCACGCTGTTCGCCCGCGGCTCGGCACTGATGGAAGGCATCAGGGCCGAGGCGGAGAAGGCGGGCGTACCCCTGCTCGTGGACGGTCCCGGACCGGTCTTCCAGACCTACTTCACCGACGCCGGAGCGGTGCGCGACTATCGCGACTTCGCCGCGACCGACCGGGCGAAGATGGCCCGGCTGCACGCGGCGCTCCTCGACCGTGGCGTCAACATGGTGCCGCGTGGCCTGTGGTTCCTGTCCACCGCGCACACCGAGTCCGACATCGCCGCCACCGTCGACGCCTTCGCCGGAGCGCTCCGGGCGCTCTGAGACCGGGGGTGGTCTCGCGTTCATGGGGGCGCTGCTCCACCAGGTGGCGACGGCCGGCGGCGTCGCCACGAACTGGCTCGACATCGAAGGGGCCAGTCGGAACGCGCTGCCGATCCACTCGGTCGACGACGCGGTGACGTCGCGCGAACGGTTGTCGAGTGACCGGCCCGTCCACTCCGACGCCGGTTGCCGCCCCTGGCCCGCGCCGGAGGCCGCACCGCCGTTCCGTCCGGGCCCGGGTGGTCAAGGG
>NZ_NGFP01000075.1 GCF_002149035.1 Streptosporangium minutum | reverse complement strand
CCGGGACCCCGAAGACCCCGAGATCCCGAGACCCCGAGACCCGAGATCCCGAGATCCCGAGACCCGAGATTCCGAGACCCCGAGATTCCGAGACCTCGGGGACCCCGGGCCTCCCGAGACCCCGAAGGCCCCAGCCCCCGGGACCCCGAAGATCCCGAGACCCCGGGGACCCTGGGCCCCCCGAGACACATGACGACCCCCGCCAACCGGCGGGGGTCGTCATGTCGGAGCCGGGGATCAGCCGCCCAGGTCGTCGCTGGGCGCCTCGTTGAAGAACGGGTCCTCGGTCTCCGTCGGTTCGGGATCCGGTTCCTCGGTGATCGGCGGTTCCTGGGTCGGTTCCGTCGTCGGCTGCTCGGTCGGCTGCGGAGCCTTCCCACTGGAGACGACCAGCGTGATCGTGGTGCCCTGCTGGAGCTTGGCGCCGGCCTCCGGGGCCTGGCTGAGCACGGTGCCCTCCGGCAGGTCGCTCTCCTGCTCGACGACCTTGTACTTGAAGCCCGCCTCCTTGAGCATCCGCTTGGCGTCGTTGACCGTGAGGTTGACCACGCCCGGGACCTCCACGGCCTCCTTGGGGACGTAGATCTGGACGGTGCTACCCTTCGGGGCCTTCTTGCCCGCCTCGGGGTTGGTCTCCAGCACCTTGCCCTGCGGGCCGCTGGAGGCCTTGGTCCGCACGCTGGGCACGAAGCCCGCCTCCTCAAGGGCGGCCTTGGCCTCGTCCGTGGTCATGTTGACCACGTTGGGCACCTCGGCCTTCTCCACGCCCTTGGAGACCGTGAGCGTGACCTCGGCGCCCTTGTCGACCGCGGTGCCGGCCGCCGGGCTGGTCTCGATGACCGTGCCCTTCTCCGACTCCTCGTCGAACTTCTCGACCGTTTTGACGGTCAGGCCGAGATCCGTCAGCGCCTTGGTCGCCGCCGCCTCGGTCCGTGAGGTCAGCGCCGGAATCTTGATCTTGTTCGCCGCGTCGGAGTCACCGGGGGAGCTCAGGAACATGTATCCCACGCCGATGAAGGCGCCGATGACCAGGAGCGGGACCAGGATCCACGCGGCGGTCTTGACCGCGGTGTTGCCGTTGCTCTGCTGCCGGCGACGGCCCCGCTCGCCACGCCCGCCGCCCTCCTCCGTGCCGTACTCGTACGCCGGGACGGCGCTGGTGCGCTGGGTGGCCGGTCCGCCGGGACCGGGGGTCTGCATGGTCCGGGTGGCCGAGCCGTAGTTGTTGGCCAGCGCCATCGTCTGGGCGTCCATCGGGATGCCGGACATCGCCCGCTGGATGTCGGCCCGCATCTCCCCGGCGCTCTGGTAGCGGTGCGCGGGGTCCTTAGCCATCGCCTTGAGCACGATGGCGTCGGCCCACTTGGGGATCTCCGGGTCGATCTGCGACGGCGGGATCGGGTCCTCGCGCACGTGCTGGTAGGCGATCGCGACGGGGGAGTCGCCCGTGAACGGCGGCTGCCCGGTCAGCAGCTCGTACAGCACGCAGCCGGTGGAGTAGATGTCGCTTCGGGCGTCCACCCGCTCGCCCCTGGCCTGCTCCGGCGACAGATACTGCGCGGTGCCGATGACCTGGGCGGTCTGCGTCATGGTCGCGGCCGAGTCGGCCATCGCGCGGGCGATGCCGAAGTCCATGACCTTCACGTCACCGTTGTTGGTGATCATGATGTTCGCCGGTTTGATGTCCCGGTGGACGATGCCGCCGCGGTGGCTGTAGTCCAGCGCCCGCAGGATCCCGTCGACCAGCTCGGCCGCCCGCTCGGGCAGCAGCCGCCGGTCGGCCCGGAGCAGGTCGCGCAGCGTGCGGCCGTCGACGTACTCCATCACGATGTACGGCACCGGCGCGCTGCCCGCCACGTCCTCGCCGGTGTCGTAGACCGCGACGATGGACGGGTGGTTCAGCGACGCGGCGGACTGCGCCTCACGACGGAAACGGGCCTGGAAGATGTGGTCTCTCGCCAGGTCCGCGCGGAGGGTCTTGATGGCGACGATCCGATCCAGCCGGATGTCTCGGGCGCGATATACCTCGGCCATGCCGCCACGCCCGACGACGCCGTCAAGCTCGTAGCGATCGCCGAGGCGTCGGGGCTGAGTCATTTCCTGCACTGTCCCTTACCGTTCATCTTGGGTGCCGGTGAGCTCTTGAGCCACCGGTGTCCATCATCGACCCGTTGCCGCATCACGTCTCCCCGTTCGGAGGCTCTGTGTCGCCGGGTCCGGGAGTGGTGCTCGGTGTGAGGCTCGGTGTCGCCGTCGGGGTGGTGGGCGTCGGGGTCGAAGTAGTCGGGCTGGGGCTRGGCGATGGCGACGTGGTCGGCCGGGGGCTGGGTTTGACCGATGTGCTTACCGTAGCCGACGGCGTGGGGGAAGGGCGGAGTGGCTTCGTCGGCGAGACAGGCGATCTGGTCGTCACCGGCTTGGTTCTGCTCGGCCGGACCGTGGGGGTCTTGGTGACCGGGCTCAGCGGCACGACCGGCTCCTCCGACGTGCTCTCGCCGTTGCGCTCCGTCAGGTCGTGGGCCACCAGTGTGCCCAGTCCGACGGCGGCGGCGCACCCCGCGGCGACCGCGACGATCGCCGTCGTCCGGCGCAGGCCACGGCGCCTCGGGGCGATCCGCGCCGTCCGCGCCGGAGCGGGACCGGAGCCCGTGGCCGGGCCGGAAGCCGTGGCCGGACCAGGACCCGGAGTCGATGCCAGGGCGGGGGCGATCTCCCGAGGCCATTCGCCCGCCGGCTCCACCCGCCACCCCGCGGGGTCGGTGAGCATGGCCAGGTCGGCGGCGCCCGCGGTGGCGAGCGACTCGCGCAGCGCGTACGCCCGGCCGGCCAGCTCCCCGGCTCCGGCGGGGCGCCGCCCGGGGTCCTTCGAAAGGCAGGCCATGACCAGCTCGCGCACCGCTGCGGGCACGCTCCCGGGCAGCGGCGGCGGGGTCTCGCCGAGATGCATGAGCGCGATCGCCACCTGCGTCTCGGCGACGAACGGCGGGCGCCCCGCCAGGCACTCGTAGGCGACCACGCCCAGGGAGTAGATGTCGGTCGCGAAGGTCAGCGGGTCTCCCGAGGCCTGCTCGGGGCTGACGTACTGCGCGGTGCCGAGCACGGTGCCCGTCTGGGTCATCGACGAGGCCTCCAGCGCCCTGGCGATGCCGAAGTCTGTGATCTTGATCACACCGGCCCCGGTGACCAGGAGGTTGCCCGGTTTGATGTCCCGGTGGATGATCCCGGCGCCGTGCGCCGCCCGCAGGGCCTTGGCGGTCTGGTAGACCACGTCGAGGGTGATCTCGACGCTCAGGGCGCCGTCGCGCGCCAGGATGCCGGCCAGGGACTCGCCGGGGACGAGCTCCATCACCAGGTAGGCGACGCCGTCGGCCTCGCCGTAGTCGAAGACCTGGGCGATGCCGGGGTCGGCCAGCTTCGCCGCGATCCTCGCCTCCCTGCGGAACCGCTCGCGGAAGGCCGGATCGGCCGCCACGTGCCGGCGGAGCAGCTTCACCGCCACCTCGCGGCCGAGCAGCTCGTCCTTGGCCCGCCAGACCTCGCCCATGCCGCCCGTCGCGATCCGCCCCAGCGGACGGTATCGGCCCCCGAGCAACGCGGTCATCTACCCAGCACCGCTTCCATCACGCTCTTGGCGATGGGAGCGGCGGTGTGACCGCCGGAGGCGTCGTCGCCGGCGCTGCCGGACTCGACCATGAGCGCGAGGGCGATCTTGGGGTCCTCGGCGGGGGCGAAGGAGATGAACCACGCGTGCGGGTCCTTCCCCTCAGCGGTCTCGGCGGTGCCGGTCTTGCCGGCGACGGTCACCCCGGGGATCTGCGCGGCGTTCGCGGTGCCGTTGTTGACGACGTTGACCATCATCTCCTGGAGCTTGCGTGCGGTGTCCTCGCTGATCGCGGTGGTGAACTCCTCGGGGTCGGCGCTCTCGATCTCGCCGCCCTCCGAGTCCGCGATCTTGTTCACCAGGTACGGCTTCATGACCACGCCGTTGTTGGCGATGCCCGCGGCGATCATGGCCATCTGCAGCGGGGTCATCTGGTTGCTGCGCTGGCCGATCGAGGCCTGGGCGAGCGCGGCCTTGTCCTCCTCAGGACCGAAGTCGCTGGGCGCGACCGGCATCGGGACGGCCAGCGGGTCACCGCCGATGCCGAACTTGCGGGCCTGGTCGTTGATGGCGTCGTAGCCCAGATCCATGGCGATCTTGCCGAACGGCGTGTTGCACGAGCGCTCCAGCGCGAACGACAGCGTCACCCGTCCGGAGCCGCACGCCGCGCCGCCGTAGTTGGGCAGGTCGGCGGTGGTGTTGGGCAGGTCGAGCCGCTGCGGGGCGTCCACCTGGCTCTGCGGCCCGAGGGTGCCGTCGCTCTCCAGATAGGCCGCCATGGTGACCACCTTGAAGGTCGAGCCCGGCGGGTAGGTGCGCCTGATCGCCCGGTTCAGCAGCGGCTGGTCCTTGTCCGTCTCCAGCTTCTTGGAGGCCTTGTTGACCTCGTCCTTGTTCGCCTTGGACAGCAGGTTGGGGTCGTAGGTGGGGATCGAGACCATGGCGAGGATCGCCCCGGTCTTCGGCTCGATCGCGACCAGCGCGCCCTTCTTGCCGCTGGCGCCGAGCGCCTTGTAGGCCGCCTCCTGCGCCTTGGGGTTGATCGTCAGGTCGACGTTGGCGCCCTTGGTCTTCTTGGCGGTGAACAGGTCGATGCTGCGCCGGATCAGCAGGTCGGCGCTGGTGCCGTTGAGCAGGCTGTTCTCGGCCAGCTCGATGTTGCTCTCGCTCTCCGGGGCGAAGAACCCGGTGATGGGCGCGTAGACCTTGCCCTCCGGATAGCGCCGCTCGAAGCGGAAGTCGTTGCTGCCGGTGTCGACGGACTCGGCGAGCACCTTGTCGCCCGCGGTGATCCGGCCCCGCTCGACCTCGTAGCGGTCGAAGAAGTTGCGGACGTTGCGCGAGTCCGCGCGCAGGTCGTCCGCCCGTACGCCCTGCAGGTAGTTCACGTTGAGCATGAGCAGGCCGAACATGAGCAGGCAGGCCAGGGCGACGCGCTTGAGAGTACTGTTCATCGCTGGAACACCTGCGTCATTCCTTCGTCCTGGATGGCCTGGGGCGGCGGCTTCCTCGCCGCATCCGACATGCGTACCAGCAGCGCGATAAGGATCCAGTTAGCCAGCAGTGCCGAGCCGCCCTGGGACATGAACGGGGTGACCAGGCCGGTCAGCGGGATCAGGTTGGTCACGCCGCCGACGATGATGAAGACCTGCCAGGCCAAGATGAACGACAGGCCGCCCGCCAGCAGTTTGGAGAACGGGTCGCGGGCCGCGATGGAGGTGCGCAGGCCGCGCTGCACGATCAGGGCGTAGACCATCAGCAGGGCCATCAGCCCGGTCAGGCCCAGCTCCTCGCCGGTGGCGGGGAAGATGAAGTCGGAGATGGCCAGCGGGATCTGCTTGGGATGGCCCTGGCCGAGCCCGGTGCCGAGGATCCCGCCGGTGGCCATGGCGAACAGGCCCTGCATGAGCTGCTCGCTGCCGCCGACCTTCTGGAAGAGCTCGGGGTCCTCCGGGTTGAGGTAGACCTCGAAGCGGGCGTGCACGTGCTCGAAGACCATGCCGGCGAGGATCGCGCCGCCCACGAAGAGCAGGATGCCGATCAGGACCCACGAGGTGCGCTGGGTGGCGATGTAGAGCATCGCGATGAACGTGCCGAAGATCAGCAGGGAGGAGCCGAGGTCCTTCTGCAGGATCAGCACGCCCAGGCTGAAGCCCCAGACGATGAGGATCGGGCCGAGGTCGCGGGCGCGGGGCAGGTCGATGAAGAGCAGCCGCCGGCCGGCCAGCGCCAGCACATCGCGCTTGGCGACCAGGTAGCCGGCGAAGAAGACGATCAGGGCGAGCTTGGCGAACTCGGCGGGCTGGAGCTGGCCCACACCGGGGATCTCGATCCAGATCCGGGCGCCGTTGATGTTCTTGCCGATGAACGGCAGCAGCGGCGAGATCAGCAGGAGGAGTCCGATGGCTCCGGCGGTGTAGGTGAGCCGCTGCAGCGCGCGGTGGTCGCGCAGCACGATCAGCGTCACGCTGAACAGGACGACCCCGACGGCCGTCCACAGCAGCTGGGTGTTGGCCGAGGCGCCGAACGCCTTGGACTGTTCGAGGCGGTAGATCATCACCAGGCCGAGGCCGTTGACCAGCGTCACCAGGGGCAGGATCAGCGGGTCGGCCCAGGGCGCGAACTTGGCGAGCACCAGGTAGGCGGCCAGCATGAACCCGCCCAGGCTGAGGCCGTAGGTGAGCATGCCCGAGGGGATCTGCTTGTCGATCGCCAGCCCCACGTTGGCGTACGCGAACATCACGATCACGACCGCGAAGGCGAGCATCGCCAACTGGGCCAGCCGTCGTTTGGCGGGCAGGGGGACGGGCTCGACGCTTGGGGTGCTCATGTGTCTACTGCGACCTTGTGGGTTCCGGGGATGCGGTGCCGCTCGGCTGGGGGGTCTGCTTGCCCTTCCCGTCAGGCTTGGATTCAGGCTTCGCCGTCGGTTTCGTCTCGGGCTTCGCCGCGGACGTCTTGAGCTCTTCTATCTTCTTCAGGCCCTCGTCGACGCTGGTGACGGGGATGCCGTCGCGGACCTGGCCCTGCTGGAACGCGCCAAGGGCGGTGACCGACTCGGTGGTGCTCCGGGCGACGTCGAAGAGCTCGATGGGGCCGAGGTTGGTCTTCACGCCCTGGAAGACCACGATCTCATCCCCTTTCGCCCCTACGAAGTACTGGTCGTCGAGCCACTGGCTCCCGAAGTACCACCCTAGGCCGCCGCCGACCAGGACGACGCCTCCCACCGAGGCCATGAGCGGCCACAGCCGGCGGCGTCTGGCCGGCCGCGCCGTGGCCCTGACAACTGGCTCATCGAGATCGTCGTCCGTGATGACGGGCTGGGGCATGGTGATCCCCGCGGCGTGACCCGCCGGGGTGTCCGGCAGCTGGGTCCGCGGCCGAGTGGACCCGGCCGCGCCCACCACGGCGGCCTCGACGGGGAGGGCCAGCCCCTCGTCCACCTCCAGGACGTCGGCGAGCACGCAGGTGATGTTGTCGGGACCACCGCCGCGGTTGGCCAGGTCGATGAGCGTGCGGACCACCGTCTCGGGGTCCTCGATCGTGGAGAGCGTGTGGTGCATCGTCTCCGCGCTCACCACCCCGGACAGCCCGTCGGAGCAGAGCAGGTAGCGGTCGCCGACCTGGGCCTCGCGCAGCGACAGGTCGGGGTCGACCTCGCCGCTGCCGTCGAGGGCGCGTAGCAGGATCGACCGCTGCGGGTGGGTGGCGGCCTCCTCCAGGGTGATCCGGCCGTCGTCCACCAGCGACTGGACCAGGGTGTGGTCGTGCGTGATCTGGTAGAGCTCCCCGGTGCGCAGCAGATAGGCGCGGGAGTCGCCGACGTGGACCAGCGCGACCCTCGTGCCGGACCACAGCATGGCGGTCAGGGTGGTGCCCATGCCCTTGAGGCTCGGGTCCCGCCCGACCATCTCGTGGAGCCTGCGGTTGGCGTCTCTGACCGCCGCCTCGATGGCGCTGAGCAGGTCACCCCCCTGCGGGTCCTCGTCGAGGGAGGACATCGCGGCGATGGCGACCGAGCTGGCCACCTCACCGTGTGCGTGACCGCCCATGCCGTCGGCGACGGCGAGCAGACGGCCGCTGGCGTACGCCGAGTCCTCGTTGCCTTCGCGGAGGAGGCCGACGTCAGAGCGGGCGGCGTAACGGAGTGCGATGGTCATTTGCGCAATTCGATGACGGTCTTGCCGATGCGGATCGGAACACCGAGCGGCACCGGGGTCGGACGGGTGACTTTAGAGCGGTCGAGGTATGTGCCGTTGGTCGAACCGAGATCTTCCACGATCCACTGACCGTCCTGGGGGAAGAGCCGGGCATGCCGACTGGAAGCGTAGTCGTCGCTGACTACCAGCGTGGCGTCGTTCGCCCGGCCGATGGTGATTGGCGTCTCCGAGAGGGTAATGGTGGTGCCTTCCAGGGGACCACCGATGACGACCATCTGCCGCGGCTCCCCCTTCTTGGGTTTGGCCGCGGGCTTGACCGGCTTGGGGGCCTTGCGCGCGGGGGCGGCGGTGGTCGTGCGTGATCCGAACAAGTCTGTCCGGATCACGCCGACCGCGGCAATCACGAAGAACCACAGCAACGCGAGGAACGCGAGCCGGATCAGCAGCAGCGTGAGCTCGGACATGGACCGTTTGTTTACCTTTAATCGCGCCGGAAAACCAGAGTCGTCCGCCCCAGCGTCACGCGAGTGCCGTTCTGGAGCTCGACCCGGCGGACCGGCTGGCCGTTGACGAAGGTGCCGTTCGTGGAGCCGAGGTCGACGAGCACGACCAGGGGACCCTCCACGCGCAGCTCGGCGTGGTGCCGGGACACACCCGGATCGACCAGCCGTAGATCACAGTCGGTGCCCCTGCCGAGCAGGGTCACCGGGGTGGTCAGGTCGTAGGACCGCTGTCCCTGCGGGTCGTCCTGGGTGGAGACCAGCAGGCGGGGGCGGCCCCCGAAGGCATGCGGCTTGGCGGCCGGCACGTCGCTCACCGGCTGGCGGATCTCGTCCTGTTCGACGGTCGCGCCGCGGATCACGCCGGAGCGGATCCGGAACAGGCCGACCGCCAGATCGTCGGCCGTCTCGAAACGCACCCGGACCGGTCCCACGAAGGAGTAGCCCTGTTCCTTGGCGTACTCCCTGGCGAGGTTGGCCAGTTCAAGGCTGATGCTGTCCGCGTAGACCTCCAGTCGCTCGCTGTCCGTGGTGGACAGCTCGACCACGAAGTCGTTCGGCACGAGCGTGCGCCCTTGGGCGACGATCGCCGCACGTTCGTCCATCTCGCGTTGAACCGCGCTGGCCACCTCGACCGGCTGAAGGTCAGATTTGAACGCCCGCGCAAAGGCTCCCTCAACCAAGCCTTCGAGCCTCCGCTCGAAGCGCTGAAGGACTCCCACCGGGTACCTCCCTTCCTCCGTCTACCTAGGTCACGGCCGCTTGGGGCTTGTTCCTCGCTCTCTCGCACCCAGCCGTTCCGCTCCGCGTCTAGGAGGATCGTATCCGGGTTCGTGGGTACCGGCTGATCCGTGCTAATGTTTCCACCGCACCCAAAAGGGCGGGTGGCGGAACGGCAGACGCGCACGGTTCAGGTCCGTGTGTCCGAAAGGACGTGAGGGTTCAAATCCCTCCTCGCCCACTCAAACAGAGCCTCGGTCGCGCGGACAGCGCACCGGGGCTTTCTTGTTGTCCGGGGAATCCGCGCGCTCATCGGGGCCGTCCGTGGAGTCTGGTGCCGCTCGGTTCGATCATCGATCAAAGTAGTCGTTCGCTCCCTTATAGAGAAGTCCCAGCCATTACGTAAGGGACTTCCGGGTTTTGAGCCGGTACGGCACGCGCTCTGTTCTAGCCGTCCTCGCTTGCCGATCACTTTCGGGGCACTTGCCGCCAATCGGCCGATCATGAATTCGATTACGCTGACAGAGAAATCGGGCCGGGGGAGGTCTCTCCCCCGGCCCGTTCGCTTGCCCCGCCGGCCGCGTGCCTAACCTCGCGGGGCACTCCGGCTAGCGCGTGGCGAGGATCCGGACGTCCAGAAGCTCGCCGAGCAGGTCGGTGAGACTCACCATGCCGGCCACCTCGCCGCCGCCGTCCGTGACAAGGCCCACATGGGCGTGGGCCTCCTGGAGGACGGAGACCGCCTCGGGGATCGTCGTGTTCTTCTCCAGCCGGGGCACCGGCCGGGCCAGCTCCGCCGGGCTCGCGCCGGGCCGGACCAGGACGTCTCTGACGTGCAGCACGCCCAGGACGTCAGCCGGCCTGCCGGAGTTGACCAGCAGGCGCAGGTGCCCGCTGTCGGCGGCCGCGTGGCGCACCTGGGCCTCGGAGGCGTCCCCGGGCACGCAGGTGGCCTCCCCGATGGGCAGCATCAGGCGTTCGACCGGCTGCTGGTGGACCCGCAGGGCCCGCGTGAGCAGGTCGTGCTCGTCCCGGTCGAGCAGGCCCATCCGGCCGGACTCGCCGACCAGCATGGCGAGCTGGACCGGGGTCCTGGTGGTGGCCAGCTCGTCCCTGGCGTGCACGCCGAACACCCTCAGCAGCGCGTTGGTCAGCCCGTTGAGGGAGGACAGCACCGGCCGGACCAGCCAGGTGAAGCCGCGGAACGGCAGCGCCAGGCTCATCGCCGCGGTCTCCGGGTGGGTCAGCGCCCACGACTTGGGAGCCATCTCCCCGATCACCATGTGCAGGAAGGTGACCAGCGCCAGCGCGATCACCAGCGAGATGGGGACCTGCAGCGACTCGGGCAGGCCGACCAGTGCGAAGACCGGCTCCAGCAGGTGCTCGATGGCCGGCTCGGTCACCATGCCCAGCCCGAGCGAGCACAGCGTGATGCCGAGCTGGGCCCCGGCGAGCATCAGGGAGAGCTCCCTGCCGCCGCGCACGGCGGCGCGGGCCGAGACCCGGGTCAACCGGCCGCCCTTGCCCGCGAGCTCCTCCAGGCGATGCCTGCGGGCCGAGATGACCGCGAACTCGGCGGCGACGAAGAAGGCGTTGCCGATCAGCAGGGCCACGCCGAGCAGCAGGGCTCCTGTGGTGCTCATCGTCCGTCCACCGCACTTCGCTCGATCATGGGTCTGTCGGCGCCGCGGGCGATCATCCGCGGTGCGGCCATCGCGTGCTCGCCGTCCTTCTCGGGGGCCCCCGCCGCGGCCGGCGCCAGCCGTACCCACTCGGGGACCCTGCGGTGCACCGACAGCACGGTGAGCACCGCGTCGGCCTCGTCGGCGCTGTCGTTCTCCAGCAGGTCGGTCTCAAGGGTCAGTGTGACGGTGACCTGGTCGCCGGGCTCGGCCATCCGGCCGAGGGTGGCGAGCACCAGGCCGGCGATGGTCTCGTAACCGTCGCTCTCGGGGAGCTCCAGCCTGGTCACCCGCTCGACCTCGTCGAGCCGGAGCGTGCCGGGCAGGTCCCAGGTGCCGTCGTCGTTGGCGACGACTCCTGCGGGCTCGGGGTCGTTCTCGTCGATCAGCTCGCCGACGAGCTCCTCGGCGAGGTCCTCGACGGTGACCACGCCGGCGAGCCCGCCGTACTCGTCGATGACGCAGGCCAGGTCGTCGCCGGCGGCGCGCATGCGCTCCAGCACGACCGGGAGCGGCAGCGAGTCGGGGACCAGCAGCGCGGGTCGGGTGATCTTCTCCAGCGGGCCCTCGGTCAGGCCGGACTTGAGCAGCTCCCGTACGCCGGTGACGCCGACCACGTCCTCGCCGTTGTCCTTGCGGAGCACCGGGTACCGGGAGTGGCCGTGCTCGCGGACGGCGTCGAGCAGGTCGGAGATCGGGCGCTCGACCCGGAGCAGCACCACGCGGGGGCGCGGCACCATGACGTCCTCGGCGGTGCGGTCGCCGAACTCCAGCGCCCGCTCCAGCAGCTCCGAGAGCCGCGGGGGAAGGTCGCCGGCCGTGGCCGACTCGGAGATGATCCGCGACAGCTCCTCGGGGCTGGCGCCGTGCTCGACCTCCTCCACGGGCTCCACTCCCACCCGGCGCAGCAGGCCCGTGGCGGCGGAGTCGAACAGCCGGATGACGGGCCCGGCGATTTTGAGGTAGACGATGGTCGAGCCGGAGAGGAACTTGGCCACCGGCTCGGGACGGGCGATGCCCAGGTTCTTGGGGGCGAGCTCGCCGAGCACCATCTGGACGACGGTGGCGACCGCGATGGCCAGCGCCACCGCGATGCCCGGGACCGCCGCCTCCGGCACGCCCGCGGCCTCCAGGCCCGGACGGATGACCGTGGCGATGGCTGGCTCGGCGATGAAGCCGACGAGCAGCGCGGTCACGGTGATGCCGAGCTGCGCGCCCGACAGCATGAACGACAGGCGCCCCGTCACCTCCAGCGCGCGCTTGGCCGCCGCGTCACCGGCTTCGGCCTGTTCGCGCAGCACGCCGCGGTCGGCGGCGACGAAGGCGAACTCCTGGGCGACGAAGTAGCCGGTGGCAAGAGTGAGGAGCAGTACGGCCAGCAGGCCGAGAGCCGTGTTCACCGGGCGGCTCTCCCGGTCGAGTCATCGGTTCCCGTGCGTCCGCACGGGCAGGTACTCCATGAGTCCGGAGTGGACACGATCATCCTTTCGCGTAGGGGTCGTCCCTTACCGTAACGATCCATGTGGGGGTCGATGTTTCCAGATCGGCCAACGATCACGTCGTTGGTGGCTAAGTACCCATCTGCGTACATTTCCATAGGGAAACCTTGACGAGGCGTCGGCGCGCGACGGGGCCACGACGTAGCGTCGATAATGACGTTCTCATCGTGGGTTCAAGAAGTGGCGGGGAGACGACGTGGGTGACTGGCCGGAAGACGACGATCGCACACGCGCGTTGCGATCGCCCCAGTCCCCGCCGCCCCGGGCGGCGGGGCAGCCCGCCTACCCGGCGCAGGGGCGGGGCCGGCCGGCGGGGACCGCCGGGCAGGCGCCGGCCGACGACACGCCACCGCGGTCGACCTCACGGGTGTACGGCAAGGCCAGGGAGGGCTCCGGCCCGGTCAGGCCGCTCCCCGGTGAGACCGCTCCTCACGCCGGATCCCCCGACGGCTCCTCCGGCGGCTCCTCCGATGGGAAAGGCGGGACCCGGATGCCGCGCATGACCTGGCGCCCGAAGCGGCCGGGCAGGCTGATCGTGCGGATCCTCATCGGCCTGCTCGTCGTGCTGCTGGTGCTCGCCGTCGGCGGATACTTCGTGATCAATTCGCGGCTGAACCGGATCGAGGCGCTCACCGACTACGACGGCCGTCCCGCGGACACCCCCGGCACCAACTGGCTGCTGGTCGGCTCCGACAGCCGCGCCGGCCTGACCAAGGCCCAGCGCAGGAAACTCGCCACCGGCAGCTCCGTCGGCCGCCGGACCGACACGATGATGCTGCTGCACATCCCCGACACCGGCGACCGCCCGACCCTGGTCAGCCTCCCGCGTGACTCCTACGTGCCGATCGACGGCCACGGCAGCGGCAAGCTCAACGCCGCCTACGCCTACCAGGACGGCGGTCCCAAGCTCCTCGCCAAGACCGTGGAGAAGGTCACCGGGCTCCGGATCGACCACTACATGGAGATCGGCTTCGGCGGCTTCGTGGGCATCGTGGACGCCATCGGCGGGGTCGAGATCAACGTCAAGCAGGCCATCAAGGACCCCAAGGCGGGCATCGACCTGAAGAAGGGCCTGCAGACGATGGACGGCGGCACGGCCCTCGGCTACGTCCGCACCCGTGCCACCGGCGCGATCCCCGACTTCGACCGGACCCAGCGCCAGCGCCAGTTCTTCTCCGCTGTGGTGAAGAAGGCGGCCAGCCCCGGAGTCCTGATCAATCCCTTCCGCTCCGTCCCCCTCGCGTTGAGCGCCACGGACTCGGTGGCCGTCGGGGAGGAGAGCGGCGCCTTCAACCTGCTCTCCCTCGGCCTCGCGATGGGCGACAACCCGGTGACCACGGTCGTCCCGGTCGGCTCCCTGCCGACCATCAACGGGCAGGCGGTCGTCAAGTGGGACACGGCCAAGGCCCTGCGCATGTTCGACGCCCTGGCCCAGGACAAGCCGGTCCCCAAGGACGCCCTGGGCAAGTAGCGGCCCGGACGGAGGCCGCCGGGGCGCTGCGCCGTCCCGGCGGGGCGCGGCACGGCCGGAGGGCGCGGGAGCCCCGCCGCCCCGGCGGTGTCCTGGCAGTGCTCCGGCGGTGCTCCGGGGGGTGCTCCGGCGAGCGGAGGCCCGGCCGGAACGCCCGCCGGGCCCCGCCGTATCGGCGGCGGGGCGCCGGCCGCCGGCGTCTCAGCCGCCCGCGCCGGCGGTGCTCGCGGCGATCGATCCGGCGATCACCGCGGTCATGACGGCGGAGTTGACGGCGGCGATGGTCTTGGCGACGGCCGCGCCGGCCCACTCGCCCTCGGTGATCTCCTTGACGCGCTCCTTGCTCGCGCCGGGGAACGCCTTGCGGTCGATCTTGGCCGCGTGCAGGACGGCGATCAGCACGGCCGCCCGCTCGTCGGGGGCGGCCCCGGACAGCACGCTCTGGACGCTCTCCCGGATGCCCTGCTCGACGCGGGGGTCACGCTCCGGGTAGCGGGTGCTGGGGAAGACCCCGAGGATCTTGCGCGGCTCCTCGCTCAGCACGCCCCGCTCGGCCAGGCGGGAGAGCAGGCGCTTGCGGAGCTTGGCCGAGTGGAGCTTGTAGACCCACCAGTCGGGCTTGCGCTCCTTCGGCTCCCCGGCGATCCGGGCCAGCGTCGCGTCCAGCTCCTCATCGCCGAGAGGCGTGGGATCCAGGACGGTGACCTTCTTGTCGGCCAGGTCGATCCGGCCGTTGATGGCCAGCTCCGCCAGCAGGGCGCCGCCGAGGGCGGCGTCGAGCTCCGATGAGCCGATCAGCTGTCTGCCCTCCACCTCGCTGTAGGCGAGCAGGAGGACTTCCTCGGCGATGATGGTCGTCATTTCTCCGACCCTATGACGTAAGCACTACGTAAGCGCCGGTGGCGGGTATCCGGGATACCTTCGCCCCAAGGCCCGCGACATCGTGACGATCACAGGGCCCGGAGGGCATCATGCGTGTCAGGAGACTGCTCCGCCACCCGGCCGCCTGGGCGGTCATGACGCTGGGCGCCGTCGCGCTCGGCGTCGCCCTGTACCTGTTCCAGCCCTGGCGCCTGTTCACCACGGTCGAGGTGGACGAGGCCGTGCCGGTCGCCGCGGCGACCCCGCGGGCGACCCCGGAGACGGGCGGGCGGACCACGGTCACCCGGTCGCCGGGCGGGCGGGCGGAGGCCCCGGAGGGTCCCAGGACCCTGGCGGCGGGCACGTTCGTCTCGCACGAGCACGGCACCGAGGGCAGGGCCAGGGTGCTGGAGCTGGCCGACGGCAGCCGGGTGCTCAGGATCGAGGGCCTGGCGACCTCCGACGGCCCCGACCTCCGGGTCTGGCTGAGCGACCAGCCCGTCAAGGAGGGCCGGGCCGGGTGGTACAACCTCGACGACGGCGAGCACCTCGAACTGGGCGAGCTCAAGGGCAACAGGGGCAACGCCAACTACGCCATTCCGGCCGGGGCCGACCTGGACAGCCTGAAGACCGCCACCATCTGGTGCAGGCGCTTCGGCGTCTCCTTCGGTGCCGCCGCCCTGAACTGAGACAATGCTCGGCTTATGAGCATTTCTGCAGAACTCCATGCCATTGGCCGTCCGCTCGTCGAGGCGCAGCTCGCCCACCCGACGGTGGTGGGGATCGCCGAAGGGAATCTGGCGGAGCCGGTGTTCCGGTCGTGGCTGGAGCAGGACTACCTGTTCCTCCTCGACTACGTGCGGGTGTTCTCCCGGCTGGCCTGGCAGGCCCCGGACGGGCACCTGGGCGACCTGGTGGACCTGGCCCACGCCACCTTCCACGAGGAGCTGAACCTGCACCGGTCCCTGTCCGCCGAGTTCGGCGCCGACCTCGACGGAGCGAGGAAGGGACCGGCCTGCGCCGCCTACACCTCCTTCCTGCTCGACTCCGCGGCGGACTACGCCGACGGCCTGGCCGCGCTCTACCCCTGCATGTGGGGCTACTCCACCCTCGGCCGCGTCCTCGCCGAGAACCCTCCGGCCGAGCCGCGCTACCGCGCCTGGGTCGACACCTACGCGCATCCCGGATTCGCCGAGCTGACCGAGCGCATCGCCGTGATGATCGACGAGGCCGTGCCGGACCTCGGCAGGGCCAGGGCACTGTTCACCGAGGGGATGGCCCACGAGCTCGCCTTCTGGGAC
Organism: Streptosporangium minutum; assembly: GCF_002149035.1. Lineage (GTDB taxonomy): Bacteria > Actinomycetota > Actinomycetes > Streptosporangiales > Streptosporangiaceae > Streptosporangium > Streptosporangium minutum. Next base: position 19,027 of record NZ_NGFP01000075.1, on the reverse strand, counting down.
GTGCCCTGACCTGGCCGATCGTGTCCGCTCACGAGTGCCTGCGCGCATATGTTGATGAGGTCGCGGGCGGTCCAGCCGCTTTGCGCCCCATCTGGTGACGGACTTGAAAGAATGGATGCCATGAGTGTTCCTGAGGTCGAGGTGCGGGACGTGCCGGACGGCGCGTTCCTGCTTGACGTGAGAGAGAACGACGAGTGGCGGGCCGGGCACGCGCCCACGGCCGTCCACATCCCGCTCGGCGAGCTGCAGGCCCGGGTCGGCGAGGTGCCCAAGGACGCGCCCGTCTACGTGGTCTGCCGCGCCGGCAGCCGTTCCGCCCACGCCGCGGCCTGGCTCGGCCACGTCGGCTGGGACGCGATCAACGTGGGCGGAGGCATGCAGTCCTGGGAGGTCGCCGGACGGCCCATGGTCAGCGAGAGCGGGCAGGATCCGTTCGTCGCCTGACCCGGCTCTTGCGGAGAAGGGAAGAAATGACATAATTCGGGGCGAATTATCTATCGCGGGAGCTCGGGCGAGACCGGGCTGAGAGGGCGGAATCGGGCAAAGGGGCACATGACCCCTCCGACGCGCCGCCGACCGCATGAACCTGTCCGGGTAATGCCGGCGTAGGGAGCGTTTCATGACGTCCGACGTCATCGATGCCAAGCATGCCGAGGCCCCCCTCACTCTCGACCAGGCTCCGCCGAAGACCCTCGGCGCGCTCGACCAGAGCGCGTTCTGGGCCAATCTGGGCGTCAGCCTGCTCGGCTTCTCCTTCGCGCTTTTCCTGATCAACCCGCTGGGCGACGACAACCCGCTCACCTTCACCGCGGCGCTGGTCGCCTCCCTCGTCGGCAGCCTCATCGGCACCGCGATGGTCGGCCTCGCCGCGGTGCCCGGGGCGCAGACCGGCCAGCCCGCGATGGTGCTGCTGCGCGGGCTGTTCGGCGCGCGGCTCTCCGCCGTCCCGACCGTGCTCAACATCATCCAGATGATCGGCTGGGGCGCGTTCGAGCTGTGGGTGGTCGCCATGGGCGCGCAGGCGATCTTCGGCGCCTCCGTCCCCTATCCGGTCTGGGCGATCGCGGCCGGAGTCCTGACGACGGCGCTGACCATCTACCCGCTGGGCGCGATCAGGCTGCTGCGGCGCTTCGTCACGGTCGGCGTGGTCATCTCGGTCGCCTGGTTCGCGGTGGTGTTCCTGCGCGAGACCCCCGCCCAGACCGGCGGCTCCTGGGACGCCTTCGCGCCGGCCGTGGACTTCGTCATCGCCCTGTCGGTGTCGTGGGTGCCGGTCGCGGCGGACTACGCGAGGCACTCGCGCTCCAGCCGCGCGGCGTTCGGCGGCGTCGTCGGTGGCTACACCATCGCCCAGGTGGCCTGCCTGGCCGTCGGTGTCTACGCGGTCGCGCTCGCCGGTCACGGCGCGGTGTCCGACCAGCCGACGGCCGTGTTCGCGCCGTTCGTGGCGGCCCCGCTCGGGGCGCTGTTCTTCGGCATCCTCGTGCTGCGCGAGACCGACCAGTCGTTCGCGAACGTCTACTCCACGGCGATGTCGCTGCAGAACCTGATGCCGAGGGTGGACCGCCGGATCTTCTCCGTGGCCATCGGCGTGCTGACCACCGGCGTCGCCCTCGTCGTCGACGTCAACTCCTACGGGGCGTTCCTCGGCATCATCGGCGCGGTGTTCGTGCCGATGCTCGGCGTGCTGGCGGTCGACTACTTCCTGCTCGGCCGCGGCAGGGACTGGGACACCTCCGAGAACGCGCCCTCCCGCTGGCTCATGGTGATCCCGTGGGTGCTCGGCTTCGTCACCTGGTGGATGCTCGCCGCGCCCTCGGCGGTGTCGTGGTGGGCGGCGATCTGGAACGGCGCCCGGCAGGCCGTCGGCTTCACCCCGCAGCCGTGGATGAGCTCGGCGGTCGGCGCGTTCCTGGTCGCGGGCCTGATCACCCTCGGCCTCGGCGCGCTCCGCCGCCGCAGGTGAGCCGGCGCGCCACGAGCGCGCCGGTCACGGCCGGGCCGGCCGCGTCAAAGTGAGGCACGGCCCGGTCGGTCACGGACGCGCCGGCCACGGACGCGCCGGCCACGTCAGGGTGAGGCACGGCTCGGTCAGCCGCGGACGGGCCGGCAGCGGGCGTGCGGAGTCCCCGTGAACGCGGCCTACGAGCCGCCGGGTGAGCGGCTCCCATTGGCTCCCTCGACACGCAGCAGTCGCTCCTTGGCGGTCGCGCCCCCCGCGTAACCACCGAGGACGGCCTCGCTCTCGACCACCCGGTGGCAGGGCACGACCACGCAGACGGGGTTGCTCCCCAGCGCGTTGCCGACCGCGCGCAGCGCCCGCGGCCTGCCGATCCGCTCGGCGATCTCGCGGTAGGTGGTCACCGTTCCGTACGGCACGGCGATCATCATCTGCAGCACGGTCCTGGCGAAAGAGGTCGCCAGCCGCAGGTCCGCCGTGATGGTGAAGGCGCGCAGCCGCCCGGAGAAGTAGGCGTCCAGCTCCCGGCGGACCGGGTCGAGCCGCCGTGGGTCCGGCCCGATGAACGATCCGATCTCCCGGCTGACGCGCTCGAAGACGACGTTCTCGTCCTCGTAGCTGCACGCCACGACGCCGCGGTTGGTCACCGCCAGGATGAGCCGCCCCACCGGGCCGTCCAAGGTGCCGAACGCGATGTCGGGATGGGTTTTCCCTATGTAGTCGGGCGAGGTCACCCGTAGCAGTGCGTCGATGTCACCGGATGACATGGCCCCACCCTTTCGTATCCAGGTGTGTGGTGACCGCAGCGTATCGGACGGATCACCCCAACGAGTGTCAGCACATGCGGACGAAAGTGCCAAGATCAGGCCGGTTGACGCGGCACTATGGATGCGTGGGTGACAACAGGGCCGCCAGCGACGACGGCATCGGCCGTGCGGTCATCGCCGGCGCGCCCAACGCGATCGTCGCCCTCGACCGGGATCAGGCGGTCCTGACGTGGAATCCCGCCGCCGAGCGGCTGTTCGGCTGGTCCGCCGGGGAGCTGCTCGGCCGCCGGGCCCCGCTGGTCCCCGAGGAGCTGACGGCCGAGCACAACGCGGTCCTGGAACGGGTCCGCACCGGCGGCCAGGTCTCGCTGCGGACCAAGCGGTTCCGCCGGGACGGCAGCCTGATCGACGTGCGGGTGGACACCAGCGCGCTGCGCTCCGAGGCGGGGGTCCTGCTCGGCTACGTCAGCGTCTACCACCTGACCCAGGACGACGAGACCGCCCACGACCGGGTGGCCCGCCGGGCGCAGCTCGTCCGCAGGCTCACCGACGTGGTCGCCGACATCAACGCGGAGCGGGAGCTGCCCGCCGTGCTCGACCGGATCGCGGCCAGCCTCGCCGAGCTGACGGGGGCCGACGCGGGCGGGTTCGTGCTCATCGAGGGCGACCGGGTCCGCCTCGTGGCCAGCCACCGGCTCCCCGACTCGCTGCGCGACTCCACCGCGGACCTCCGCACGAGCCTGGTCGGCAAGCTCCTGCGCACCGGCAGGACCGTGATGCTGGAGACCGGCGACCAGGCCCGGCTGGACGAGCTGATCTGGTCACAGCTCCCCGGCCTGCACACCATCGCGCTCGGCGTCGCCGCGGTGGGCGGCCGGCCGTACGGCGCGCTGTACGCCCTGTTCGCCAAGCGCAAGGCCGGCCATGTGGAGCTGGAGCTGCTCGAACTGCTCGCCGGGCACGCCGGGATCGCCGTCGCCAACGCCATGGCCTACCAGGAGGCCGTACGGCAGCGCGCCCACGAGCGGGCCGTGTTCGACGCCAGCGCCGACGGCATCGCGGTCCTCGACGGCGCGGGCCGGGTCATCCAGTGGAACCCGGCCGCCACCGAGCTGACGGGCTTCCACGCGGCCGAGGTGATCGGCGGGCCGCCGCCGTTCCAGCTGCCCGAGCCGGGCGACAAGCTCACCCTTCAGCTGCCCTCGGGCGCCTGGCTGGACGTGCTCTGCGCCGAGATCGTGGAGACGGGCGAGATCGTGGTCGACTTCCGCGACATCACCCGGGCCAAGGAGCTGGAGGAGGCCAAGGATCTCTTCCTCGCGACCACCAGTCATGAGCTGCGCACCCCGATCACGGTGGTCCGCGGCTTCGCGGGCACGCTCGACTCGCGCTGGGACAACATGACCGACGCCGAGCGGCGCGCGGCCGTGCACACCATCGCCGAGCGGGCGCGCTCCCTCGGCCAGCTCATGGACCACCTGCTGCTGGGCTCCCGCGCCGGGGCGGGCGAGCTCACCCTCAGGATCGAGGGGTTCGACCTCGGCGAGCTGCTCCGGGCCGCCACGCTGGGCCTGCCGGTCCTGTCCGACCTGCACCGGGTCGAGGTGAGCATCCCCGAGGGTCTGCCCTCGGTCTCCGGTGACGCACTCGCCACCGACATCATGCTCGGCCAGCTCCTGGAGAACGCGTTCAAGTATTCGCCGGACGGCGGCCTCATCAGGGTCGAGGCCTGGGCCGCCGGCGAGCGGGTGGTGGTGGTCGTGGACGACGAGGGCGTGGGCATCGACCCGGTCAGCAGGGAGCGCGTCTTCGAACGCTTCGTCCAGGGAGACAGCGGCGACCGCCGCCGGTTCGGCGGGGTCGGCCTCGGTCTCTACATCGTGCGTAGCCTTGCCCAGGCCCAGGGGGCCGAGGTGTCGGCGCACCCTCGTCCGGGGGGCGGCACCCGCATGCGGCTGGCCCTGCGCATTGCCGACACGCCAGGCGCCCTTACCTAAGTGACACGCCGATGCGGTAACGACCCGGTAACGGATGAGCTGATCTATTGTCGAATGTGCACAAGCTGTAATTGGCGCTCGGTTTCTAAGACCATCTAACGGGGCATTTCGGTCGTACTGGGGTGTGTTCCTCAGGGGGAACGGGGATACGGGGAGGTGAGTGCGTCGAGCGTCGTGTTGTTGCCGTATGCACCGTCCAGCGTCGCTGTCGCACGCCAACGCCTCTGCTCTGACCTGCAGGAATGGGGGGTCTACGAGACCGCGATAGACGATGCGGTCCTCGTGGTGAGCGAGCTGCTGAGCAACGCGCTCCGGCACGCACATCCTTTACCGTCCGGTCAGATCAGGGTGGCGTGGCGCTGGACTGACGGGCATGTCGAGGTTGCGGTGAGTGACGGAGGAGCCGCCACCGAGCCAAGGGCCGGTCGCCCCACGCTCTCCTCTCTGGGGGGCAGGGGCCTTGGCATCGTCGAGTATCTGGCCGCTAAGTGGGGGGTCAGACACGACGGTGAGATCACCACCGTCTGGGCGGTGGTGACGACTGTCAGCACTGTGAGTAACGGTAACGGTCAGGTTTCCATCCCCGAACCCGCCCTGCGGGAATGCGGATAGGTCCTGTCCCGCTTCACCCCCAGTGAAGCGGGACAAGGTTCCGATCACCCCGTGGCGGGCACGGCGCGGTACAGCGTCGCCCTCTCGCCGGCCGCCCATGCCGTGGTGACCAGCAGGTAGAGCCCCGCCGCGAGGGGGAGCACGGCCGCGGCCAGCAGCGTCCCGAACGGCAGCAGCGGCATCAGCCTGCGGAGCATCTCCGGCTGGACCTGGTCGCCCATCGTGCGGCGCATCCGCCGCGATGTGACCGACGCCACGGCGAGCAGCAGCAGGAAGAGCCCGGCGAAGACCAGGGTGGGTCCGCTGAGCAGCCCGAACCCGGCCACCGCGCCCGCGAACTGCTGTCCCAGCGGCACGCCGAACAGCCCGTGGGTGAGGAGGGCGTTCGCGTGCCCGGCGATCACCGAGGAGGCGAAGACCTGGTACATCAGCATGAAGAACGGCATCTGCGCGAAGCCCGGCAGGCAGCCGGCCAGCGGTGAGGCCTTCTCCCTGGCGTAGAGCGCGGTCAGCTCCCGGCGGAGCCTCTCGGGGTCGCGGCCGTGCCGCCTCCTCAGCTCCTGGACCTCGGGCGCCAGCCGCGCCCTGACCCGCTCGCCCCTGGCCTGCATGACGCTGAGCGGGAGCAGCAGGAGCCGGACGCCGATGGTGAACAGGACGATCGCCAGTGCGGTGGAGCCCAGCGGCTGGGCGAGCGCGGTGATGAGACCGGCGGTGAACTCGATGACGGGGTCGAACATGGGAGCCCTTCTGACTGGCATGGAATCAGCACAGAAGGCGCCCGCGATCCGGACGTGTCCGGGCGTGGCTCTACGCGGGCGCCGGGCCCGGTGAGGGTGCTCTCGGCCGTGACCGCCCGGCCGCGTCGGGGTCGCGCTGCCGGACGAACATGGTCCGCCTGGCCCGGTCCCGGCGGGACAGCGGCGGCCGCTGTCCCGTGTCCGAGGTCACGGGCAGCGCGCGCAGCGCCCAGGCGAGCAGGAGCACGCCCAGCCCGACCACCGCGGTCGCCGTCACGGCCCCGCCGCCGTCGAACATCCAGACGGACAGCGTCTGGAGGGCGAGCAGCACGCTCACTTGGCGAACTTGCCCGCGACCGTGACCACGGCGACGACCACGAAGGCCACCAGCGCCAGCACGATCAGGAACTTGAACAGCCCGAACAGGGCGGGCAGCACGAGCCCGAACACGACGTAGAGCGCGAGGACGACGCCCAGGACTGCCATGACGGTACGACTCATGATCCCACCGTACGTCCGGGACCGGCCCGTTGGGAGGGGGAACCATAACGATCCAGTGCTTACGGAGTGGTGACACGCATAGGGATCGGCCACCGCCGGGCCTACCGTGGAAACATGAGCGCGCGGATTCTGGTGGTCGACGACGACCCGACGGTGGCCGAAGTCGTGGCCCGCTACCTGGAACGCGACGGCCACGTGGTCGAGTGCGTCGGAGACGGCGCCGAAGCGCTCAGGCGCGCACTGTCCAACCCGCCGGACCTGCTGGTGCTCGACCTCATGCTGCCGAAGATGGACGGGCTCCAGGTCTGCAGGAAACTCAGGGAGCGCTGGCCGGTTCCGGTGATCATGCTGACCGCCCTGGGAGAGGAGATCGACCGGGTCGTCGGTCTGGAGACCGGCGCCGACGACTACGTCACCAAACCGTTCAGCCCCCGGGAGCTGGCCCTGCGCGTCCAGTCCGTGCTGCGGCGGGCGCGCGGCGCCTCGATGCCCGCCGGAACCGGCGTGCTCAGGGACGACACCCTCGTGGTCGACGTCGGCGCCCACGAGGTACGGCTCGGCGACGACCGGATCACGCTGACCGCCCGCGAGTTCGACCTCCTGGCACATCTCATGCGCAACCCCCGCCAGGCCTTCAGCCGTTCCGCCCTGCTCGACCAGGTCTGGGGCTGGTCCTTCGGCGACTCCTCCACGGTGACCGTCCACGTCCGCCGCCTCCGCGAGAAGATCGAGCCGGACCCGACCGCCCCCCGGCGCATCGTCACGGTCTGGGGCGTCGGCTACCGCTACGAACCCCTGCCACAGCCGTGATCCCCGAGATCCTGCTCATCGTCGCCGTCACGGCGGGGCTCGGCCTGCTGGTCGCGCTGGCGGGGCTCGGCGCGATGCGGCTGCTGCGGGAGCGGTCGATCGGGGTGATGCTCGCGGTGGTCGCCGTGGTGACCGTCCTGGCCACGGTGGGGGGCGTGGTCGCCGTCACCCTGAAAATGATCATCGAGGGCACGCCCAGGGACATCGTGCTCAGCGTGGTCGCGGTCGGCGGCCTGGTCGGGCTGGGGGTCGCGACGGTGCTCGCCCGCCGCGTCGTGGCGGCCAGCCGCAAGCTCGTCGCCGCCGTGCGCGCCGTCCCGCCCTCGGGCGAGTTCACCCCGCCCCGTGGTCTCCCCGCCGAGCTCGACACCATCGCCAGGACCCTGGAGGAGGCGTATGAGCGCCTCCGCCTGGGCCACGAACGCGAGCGCGCCCTGGAGAGCGCCCGCCGCGAGCTCGTCGCCTGGGTCAGCCACGACCTGCGCACCCCGCTGGCCGGCATGCGGGCCATGGCCGAGGCCCTGGAGGACGGCGTGGTCGCCGACCCGGAGACCGTGCGCCGCTATCACACGCAGATCCGCCTGGAGGTGGAACGGCTGTCGGGCATGGTGGGCGACCTGTTCGAGCTCTCCAGGATCCACGCGGGGGCGCTGCGCCTGTCCCGGCGGCGGATCGGCCTCAGCGACCTGGTCGCCGACGCCCTGGCCGGAGCGGAACCGCTCGCCCGGGCCAAGGGAGTACGGCTGGCGGGCCAGGTCGACCAGGCGGTCCCGGTCCAGGCCGACGCCGGAGAGCTGTCCCGGGCCCTGCGCAACCTGGTGGTCAACGCGATCAGGCACACCCCGGGCGACGGCACGGTCCGGGTACGCGCGCTGGTGGAGGACGGCCTGGCCTGCCTGCAGGTCGCCGACTGCTGCGGCGGCATCCCGGCGGACGACCTGCCACGCGTGTTCGATGTGGCCTTCCGCGGCGAGGCGGCCCGGACCCCCAGCGCGGACGGCGCGGGGGCCGGGCTCGGCCTGGCGATCGCCCGCGGCATCGTCGAGGCGCACCAGGGGGCCATCGACGTCGTCAACGCCGGGCCCGGCTGCCGCTTCGAGATCCGGCTCCCGCTGTCCGCCTGAGGAGCGGGGCGCGGCCGCGCGGTGCCCTCCCGGGACCCGCGGGACTCCCGGGAGGGGGGTTCTCCTCGCAGGCCGGAGGGAGGCCCGCGTGTCGCAGGCCCGAGGGGGCCCGCACGGGATCAGGCGGTCATGTCTCCCACGGCCCCGCGGGGGTCATCAGCACCCGGATCTCCTCCTCGGCCCGACCGGCCTCTCCGGGCCGGCCGGCTTCTTCGACCCGGCCGTCCTTCCCGGCCCGGCCGGGTTTCTTCGCGCGACCGGGGCTCTCGGAACGGCCGGGGCTCTCGGAACGGCCAAGACTCTCCGGCTGGCCGAGACTCTCAGCACGGCCAGGACTCTCCGGACGGCCGGGACGCTCCGGACGGCCGGGGACGACGAGGGTTACCTGGGCGTCCTCGTCGTTCTCGCCGTCGTCGGGCTCGACGTGCTGGCAGGAGGTGGGGGTCCTGGGACTGCCGAAGGACTCGGCCATGGCGCGGAAGGTCGGGCACGGCCACCGCCACATGCAGCTGCGGCAGCGCAGGATCGGGTGCGCCGCGTCGCTGGTGATGCCGCCCGCGTCGCGGGGCTGGTGCAGGTCGAGAAGCCTGACCCCGAGTGCGGCGAAGCCGAGCAGCTCCTCGCGTGCTCCTTCGAGGAAGTCGAGGTCCTCGGTCGCCAGGCGGGTTCTGATCGGGACGTAGCCCTCACGGTTCACCAGACTGCGCAGGGAGTTGGCCGCATCGTGCCACGAGGTGGCCTTCTCGGTGCGGGTGATCATTGACTCCAGGTGCTCCCGGAGTCGCTGCCGTTGGGGATCCTCAGGAAGGTCGGTGTTCATTGATGCGTTCGAGCCCGTTTCTACTCAACGGCCGCCACTGACGTAGCGCAGGGACGGTCGGGAGATTCCGGGTCTCCCCCCTTTCCGGCTGAGCCGGTGTTGCACAGTGTCAAGTTTCGCGCACTCACGGTTTCCGTGAGGGCGAAACGGGGGACAAAGGGCCGACGACTCGGGTTGGGCGAGAGAACGTGACCAGCGGCCTTCGCGCCGCTAGTGTGCCCGCTGTGGAGCTAAAAGTCTCAACTCGATCTCATGCCGGGCACACCGTCATGACCATTGTCGGCGAAATCGACCTATATACCGCTCCTGGTCTGCAGTCCGAGTTCACTCGGCTGCTCCAGGAGAGCCCGACCACCTACGTGGTCATCGACATGTCCGGGGTGGAGTTCTGTGACTCCACCGGTATGAACGTGCTACTGTCCGCGCTCAAGCGTCTGAAAGAGCGCGGCGGCACCCTGGAGCTGGCGGCACCGCGGCCCGCCGTACGCAAGATTCTCCAGGTCACCGGTCTCGACTCGGTGTTCACCGTGCACGAGGCGGTGCCCGGGAAGCTGCTGACCGCCGAACCCAAGGGATGACCGGAACAGCGGTGATCATCCCCGCCAAGGATGAGGCCGACCGGATAGGCGCCACCGTGGCCGCGGCCCTGGCGCTCTCCGGTGTGGATCTCGTCATGGTCGTGGACGACGGATCGACGGACCAGACGGGCCGGGTGGCCAAGGCCGCCGGGGCCCGTGTCGTGCGGCACAGCCGTAACCGGGGCAAGGCCGCCGCCATGGAGAGCGGCGCCGAGGCCGTGCGCCTGTTCGACGGCGAGGAGCCTCGGCACCTGCTGTTCCTCGACGCCGATCTGGGCGAGAGCGCGCACGCGGCCGCGCCCCTGATCAAACCGGTCATGGCAGGTGAGGCCGACATGACCATCGCCGTGTTCGTCACCCGCGTGAAGCTGGGCGGTCACGGGCTCGTGGTGAAGCTCGCACGAGAGGGCATCGAGCGCGCGACCGGATGGACGCCCGCCCAGCCGCTCAACGGCCAGCGCTGTCTGACCAGGGCCGCGTTCGAGGCGGCCAGGCCCCTGGCCCACGGCTTCGGCGTGGAGACCGCTCTCACGATCGACCTGCTCCGCAGGGGGTTCCGCGTGCGGGAGGTCGAGGTGGAGATGTCCCACCGGGCCACCGGCACCGACTGGAAGGCCCAGCTCCACCGGGCCAGGCAGTTCCGTGACGTCGCACGGGCCCTGCTGGCCCGCCGGTAGGCGCTCCTCCCGGTCGCGCCGCGCCGGGCACTGTGCCGGATGTGCTGGAATTTGCGGGTGACTCGGGTTCCGTTGGTTGTCGATGAGAGGCGGGTTCCCGTATCCGGCGTGCCGCGGGGGCTCGGCGCCGCCGCGTTCGCGGCCGTCGGGCTGTCGGTCACGCTGACGCTCCTGATCGGGCTGCTGGGCCCCTCGGCCATGGTGCCCCGGCTGCCCGGCCCCTCCTGGCAGCCGCCCTACTCCCTGGATCTGCGCCCCGACGGCCATCTGGTGATCGCCATGGCCGCGGCGGCGATCGTGCTGGGCGGGCTCGGGCTCGCCGTCGCCCTGCGGTCCCGGTGGGGGCCGGATCCGCGCCTGCTGCTGGCGGCCGGCTGCGTGGCCGCCGCGCTGGCGGCCCTCCTGCCGCCGTCGGGCTCGGCCGACCACCTCAACTACGCCGCCTACGGCCGCCTGGTCACGCTCGGCCTGGACCCCTACGCCGTCACCCCCGCCATGCTGCCCGGCGACCCCGTCACCGGCGCGGTGGAGGAGTGGACCGGCGTGACGAGCGTCTACGGCCCGGTGGCGACCGCCGTACAGGCGCTGGCGAGTCTCGCCGGGGGTGACTCGGTGCGGCTGACGGTGTTCGTGATGGCGGCGTTCAACGCGGCGGCGTTCATCGCGACCGCGCTGCTGCTGCACCGGTTCACCAGGGGCGACGCGGACCTGCAGCGGCGGGCGGCGCTCCTGTGGGCGGTCAACCCGCTGATGATCTACCACCTGGCCGCCGGGATGCACGTGGACACCCTGGCGGTCGCCTGCATGGTCGCGGCGTTCATGGCCCGTGGCGCGGGGTCCGGGCTGCTGCTCGGGGTGGGGATCGGGGTCAAGCTCAACGCCGGGCTGGTCGCGCTGGGCCCGGCCTGGGAGCTGCGCCGCTCGCCCGGCAGGCTCGCCGTCGTGGCGGGCACCGCCACGGCCACCGTGCTGGTGATCTACGGCCTCGCCGGCCCGCACGTCCTCGACCAGGTCGGCGCGGCCAGCAGGAAGGTCTCGTTCGGCACGCCGTGGCACCTCGTCAAGACCGGGCTCCAGGAGGCGTTCGGGCCCGGCGCGTACTCGGCCTGGATCCAGGCCGGTTCGCTGCTCCTGCTGGCGGTCCTGGCCTGGCTGATGCTGCGGGCCGCGCCCCGGGACACGGCTCCGGTGATCGCCGCGGTGATGGTGGCCGCCTGGCTGTTCGCCGCGCCGTACGCGCTGCCCTGGTACGACGGGCTGGCCTTCGCGCTGCTGGCCATGGCCTCCTGGCCCGCGCTGGAGAGCTTCATGGTGGCCAGAGTGGTGATCCTCTCCCTGGGGTACCTGCCGGCCAGGGAGGCCATGCGACCCGAGGACCTGCTCTGGCTGAGGACCGTCGTCAGAGAGCGGGTGGTGCCGTGGTCCCTGCTGGCGCTGACGCTCGTTCTGGCGTGGTGGGCGGCGAGAGCTGGAGCGCGCGCACGCAGGCGGCCAGCGTCAGCGGCACCGCCACCGTGAGCGCCATCGCGGGGATCGCGATGCCCGAGTCGTTCATCAGGAACCCGATCAGCGCGCAGACCAGCGCGCCGATCAGTCCGGCGCGCAGCGCGGGGGCGAGCAGGTAGGCCCGGCCCAGGGCGGAGGCGCCCCACCGGGACGGCCGGTCCAGCACCAGGAAGAGGAACGCCAGTGCGACCAGCGACAGCAGGGTCAGCGACCAGTTGCCGACCGTGACCCCGACCATCGCGCCGAGCTTGCGCCCGATGACGGTCCAGGCCTCGCCGTCCAGCACCTGCTGGACGAAGGAGCCCAGGTGGGTGCGTTGCGCGGCGGGCTTGAGCCAGTCGGCCACCGCGATCGCCCCGATGAGCAGGACGCCGGCCAGGCCGATCAGGCCGAGCTTGACCGGTGAGACCCGGCTGCCGGACAGCAGGATCAGGAAGACGGCCACCCCGGCCAGGAACGCCGGAACCCCGCCGAAGTCGGCGCCCCACGCCGGCCAGCCGTCGGCGAACACCGCGAACAGCCCGTAGGCCGCGCAGACCGCCAGCGCGAGCGTGCGCCGCCCCCGGGAGATCAGCCACTGGGCGATCCCGGCCAGGGCCAGGATCGTCCCGGCGGAGTAGACGGCGAAGGCGATGTTGCTGAAGCCGTAGAAGCGCCCGCCGGTGACGGGCTCGTAGCCGGTGACCGCGTTCACCTGGAGCCTGGAGCCGGTCATCACGTCGGCCAGCAGGGCCAGCGAGGTGATCCCGGCGACCACGGTCAGCGGGCCGAGCACGTGCGCCCGCCACGGCCCGGCGAAGGCGATCCCGGCGATCGCGCAGGCGATGCCGGTGATGGTCAGGATCACCGCGGCCATCGGGGCGGGCAGGCTCCACCAGGGCACGAGCTGGGCCAGGAAGGTCGCGATCGCGATCGCGCCGCTGACCACCGCGACGGCCCGGGTGGCCGTCAGCGCCCGGGAACCGCCCCAGCCCCGCCGGATCGCGACCGCCGCCAGCAGGTAGAACAGGATCTGCACCGCCACGAACACCGTGAAGAACGGCCCCCGCACCTTGCGCAACACCTGGCTGGCGAGGTCCTCGCCGGCGAGGTCGCGCACCATGGCGGCGGCCGGCTCCCCGCTCGGCCCGGCACTCCGCCAGGCGTGGCCCACGACGCCGTTCGGGGTCTCCAGGCCGAGCAGGGCGATCACGGTGGCGGTCAGGTCGGTGTTGGTGACCAGCCCGTCCTGGCGGGTGGAGGTGGTGGTCAGGTAGCCGTGCGGGTACGGCCCCCCGTCGGGGGACGGGCCCCGGGCGACGGCCACGTGCAGGTGAGGGGCCGCCGAGGTGTCGGACAGGCCGCCGAGCAGGACCGTGGTCTCCGGCGGGAGCCGGTCGAGGACCGCGCCCACCTGGCGGTCGGCGCCCGCCACCGCGGCCTGCCTGTCCTGCCCGCCCGCCGGGGCCGGACCGCCGTCACGGCCCGTCCCGGCCCGTGCGAGATCGGCGGCCTCCACCACGACCAGCCGGTACGGCGCCAGGTCGCCGAGCCCGTCGATGGTCGCCGCATATTTCCCGACTTTTCCGGACCTGTCTGCGGCGCCGAGTGCGGCCCCCGGTCCGGCCGCCGCCACCTTCCCCCCGGCGTCCGCCACGAGCTGGCCGAGCAGCCCCAGCGCGGGCTTGTAGGAGGTCTCCTCGGCGTTGTAGGTCACCAACCCGGACCAGTCAGGCACGCTCGCCCCGCCGTCCGGCGCCGGAAGCGGCGGCACGGGCGGCGCGCAGTCCGTCCCGGGAGCTCCCGCCCGCTGCCCGGCGGAGACGGTCAGCCAACCCGCGACCTCGCAGGTGACGCCCCGATCGGGCAGCGGCACCGCCCGGGTGGACAGCGACGCGGCCCCGCCCCCCTCGACGAGCTTCCACAGGCTCGGCGTCCGGTCCCGGTCCAGGTCGCTCCACTGCAGCCCCGGCACCCCGACCACCACGACCCTGGCGGGGAGCGACCGGGCCGAGGCGGCGGCCGTACCGGCGTAGGAGAGGGCCAGGAGCACGGCGGCCAGGAGCACGCAGACCGCCCGGTGGCGGGCGCGCCGTGACCTGCCATCGTGTGCTGAGCCCATCCGGTTCCCCCGTATCCGTGCCTGCTGGCGGCCGCTTTCCTTCAGGCCCACGGTAACCTGCCTGGTCGTGACGACTGGCGAGGCGACCACGACGGAGCGGCCCCTGTGGGGGTGGCCGCTCGCACTGCTGCTCATCGTGGTGGCGGTGGCCCCGCTGGTGATCCAGTGGCTCGGCAACGTCGACGACCAGCGCCTGGTCGACCTGGATGTGTACCGTACCGGCGGTCAGGCGATCCTGGAGGGGCGGCCGGTCTACGACTTCGTGACGCCCGCGCCGCAACTGCTGCCGTTCACCTACCCGCCGATCGCGGCGCTGCTGGCCACCCCGCTGGCCGCGATGTCGTGGCCCGCGGCGCAGTGGGCGTGGACGGCCCTCGTCTTCGTGACGCTGGCGGTCAGCGTCGGGTACGGCTTCCGCGCCCTGCTGGGCCCCGCCGTGCCGTACCGCGAGGTGCTGGGCCGTGCGGTGCTGGGCCGCGCGGTGCCGGGCCGGCGGGCGGCGCGGGACCGGGATGACGCGCCGGGCCGGGCGGGCGGCGCCGGCCTTCCGATGGCCTTCGCGCTCCTGATGGTCGCCTGCACCTACCTGATGCCGATCAGGGACCAGGTCCGCTTCGGCCAGGTGGACATCCTGCTGGTCGCGCTCTGCCTGGCCGACTGCGTGGCCCGGCGCCCCGTGTGGCCGCGCGGCATGCTGATCGGCCTGGCCACCGCCGTCAAGCTCACCCCCGGCGTGTTCCTGATCTACCTGCTCATCACCGGCTTCGGCCCGGGCGCGCGGCAGGAGCAGCGCAGGGCCTTCTTCATGGCCGCCTTCACCGCCGCGCTGCTCACCCTGCTGCCCTTCCTGGTGATCCCCGCCGACGCCGCGGAGTTCTGGTTCCACGCGCTGCTCGACCCCGAACGGCTCGGCGCCAACGCGGCGACCACCAACCAGTCGATGCGCGGCATGCTCATCCGGCTCTACCTGCCCGACTGGCTGACCGGCCTGCTCTGGGCGGCGCTGGTCGCGGTGGTCGCCTGGTACGGCTTCCGCCACGCGCGCAGGGCGCTGCTCGACGGGCACGCGGTGACCGGGGTCGCGCTGGTCGGCCTGATGGCCGTGCTGCTGTCGCCGGTGGCCTGGATCCACCACCTGGCCTGGGTGGTCGTGGTCCTCGGCGCGCTGGCCGGCGACGGGCGCGACCCGGTGCGGGTCCGGGTGGCGGCCGGTGTCTGGCTCTACTACGTGATGCCGATCCCCTGGTGGGGAGTGACGATCAAGGCGGCGGAGATCCCGGTGCTCAGCCCGGTGCTGGGCAAGATCGTCCAGAACGGGTTCGGGCTGGGCGCGCTGGCGCTGGTCTGGCTGCTCGGGGTGTGGCTGCCGAGGCGGCGAGAGGTTTTCCGGACACTCCCCTGACCCGGTGATTACTCCGGGTGCCGTGTTCGTGCCCATGGGGATCGTCGTAGGGGTCGTGGCCGGGGTCTCCGGCGTCGTGATCGGTGCTCCGGCGCTGGGGCAGGCGCGCGGCGCGGGCAGACCGCCGGCGAGCGCGGGCCGTGTGCGGGCGGAGGTGAGCTGCGCGAATGTGCGACTTTACGCGCACTTTCGGATGGGCGCCGGATAGCCTGGTGTCATGCCCAAACTCGCCTATCTGGGACCGGAGGGCACCTTCACCGAAGAGGCCCTGCGGATCCTGGCACCGCAAGCCGAGCGCCTGCCGCGCGCGAACGTCAGCGCGGCGCTGGACGCCGCCCGGCGGGGTGAGGCCGACGGCGCCGTCGTGCCCCTGGAGAACTCGCTCGAAGGCGCCATCACCACGACCCTGGACGAGTTCGCCTGGGGAGAGCCGCTGCTCATCACCGCCGAGCTGCTGCTCCCCGTCGAGTTCTCGCTCCTGGCGCGGCCCGGCACCGGGATCGGCCGCATCAAGCGGGTCTTCACCCATCCGGCGGCCATCACCCAGTGCCGCGCCTTCATCGCCCGCGAGCTGCCCGACGCCGTGGTGGTCGCGGCCCCGTCGACCGCGGCGGCCGCCCAGGAGGTCGCCCTCCCCGGCTCGCCGTACGACGCCGCCGTCGCCGCGCGCATCGCCGGAGAGCACTACGGGCTGGTCGAGCTGGCCACCGGCATCGGCGACCGCTCCGACACCGTGACCCGCTTCGTCCGCGTGTCCCGCCCCGGTCCGCTGCCCGAGCCCACCGGCTCCGACCGCACCACCCTGGTCGCCTTCCTCACCGACGACCACCCGGGCGCGCTGCTGGAGATGCTCACCGAGTTCTCCGTGCGCGGGGTCAACCTGACCCGGATCGAGTCGCGGCCCACCGGCGACGGGATCGGCCGTTATTTCTTCCACTTCGACTTCGAGGGCCATGTGGCGGACGCCAGGGTCGGCGAGGCGGTCTCCGGTCTCCACCGGATCTGCGCCGACGTGCGCTTCCTCGGCAGCTACCCACGCGCCGACGGCCTGTCGCCGCAGGTCAAGCGCGGTACGGCCAATGGCGACTTCGCCGAGGCCACGGGCTGGCTCTCCAGGATCCGCACCGGCCAGGTCTGATCGGGCGGGTCCCCGCGGCGGCGCGACAGGGGCTTCGGCGGGCGTGTCGCCGGTCCTCGGCCGGCGGGCGCCCCGGCCGAGGCGGAATATGGGCGCGAGCTCAAGCCTCGCATCGGTAGCCTTGATCTGTGATTGACCTGCGTACCCTTCGTGAGGATCCCGACCGGCTACGGGCGTCGCAGCGTGCCCGCGGTGAGGACGACTCCGTCGTCGAAACGCTGCTCGACCTCGACAGCCGCCGGCGCGGCGCGCTGAACCGGTTCGAGACGCTGCGCGCCGAGCAGAAGAGCATCGGCAAGTCGGTCTCCCGCGCCTCCGGCGAGGAGAAGACCGCCCTCCTCGACCGGGCCAAGGATCTCGCGGCGCAGGTCAAGTCGGCCGAGGCCGAGGCCGAGAAGCTGGCCGGGGAGCTCGACGACCTGCTCTACACGATCCCCAACCTCGTGGAGGAGGGGACTCCGGCGGGCGGCGAGGACGACTACGTGGTGCTGGAGGAGATCGGCGAGAAGCCGACCTTCGACTTCGAGCCCAAGGACCACCTGGAGCTCGGCGAGCTGCTCGGCGCGATCGACATGGAGCGCGGCGCGAAGGTCTCCGGCTCGCGGTTCTTCTTCCTCAAGGGCGTCGGCGCGCGGCTCCAGCTCGGGCTGCTCAACATGGCCATGCAGCAGGCGATCGAGGCGGGATTCGTCCCGATGATCCCGCCGGTTCTGGTCAAGCCCGAGACGATGCAGGGCACCGGCTTCCTCGGCGCCCACGCCAGCGAGGTCTACCACCTGGCCGACGAGGACCTGTTCCTGGTCGGCACCAGCGAGGTGCCCATGGCGGCCTACCACGCCGACGAGATCCTCGACGGCGCCGCGCTGCCCCACCGTTACGCCGGATGGTCCTCGTGCTTCCGCCGCGAGGCCGGCTCCTACGGCAAGGACACCCGGGGCATCATCCGCGTCCACCAGTTCGACAAGATCGAGATGTTCTCCTACTGCCGTCCCGAGGACGCGAGAGAGGAGCACCAGCGCCTGCTCTCCTGGGAGAAGGAGATGCTCGCCAAGATCGAGGTGCCCTACCGCATCATCGACACCGCCGCGGGCGACCTGGGCACGAGCGCGGCGCGGAAGTTCGACTGCGAGGCGTGGGTCCCCACCCAGGGCCGCTACCGCGAGCTCACCTCGACCTCCAACTGCACCGACTTCCAGGCCCGCCGCCTGGCCGTGCGTTACCGCGACAAGGACGGCAAGCCCCAGCACGCGGCCACGCTGAACGGCACCCTGGCCACCACCCGCTGGATCGTGGCCATCCTGGAGAACCACCAGCAGGCCGACGGCTCCGTCGTGGTCCCCAAGGCCCTGCGCCCCTACGTCGGGCTCGACGTCCTCGAACCCGTCAAGTAGGCGTCCTGCGGCGCAGGCCCCCATCGGAGTCCGGTGGGGGCCTGCGCCTTTCACGCGGCGGGTCCGCCGGGGGCGCTCCTCGCGTCCCTCCAGCCGACCAAGACGGACGCGACCACCCCGGCGCCGCCGGCGAGCCAGGCCGAAAGCACCGCCGTCGAGTAGTCGTCAGGGGTGCCCGAGACCCAGCCGGAGAAGATCCAACAGATCGAGGACGACGTGCAGGCGACGATGGCGGCCAGCGCGAGCGCGGTCCGGGCGGATACCCGCGCCCGGACCGCCGCGGCCACCGTGAGGACCACCGCGGTGAGGGTGCAGGCGAGACCGAACAGGATCAACAGCGGGGCGAGGAGGCTGGAGCGGTAGGAGACGCTGACCGCGAACCCGATCAGCGCGAGGACGTACGCGGTCACGGACAGGGCGCTGACCTGTGGGCTGTTACGGCGTGCCGCGGACAGGCCGACCATGAGAGCGAGCAGGCCGGTGAAGAGGCCGACGAGGTACTCCGTCGTCAGATTGACGTTCGGCGAGCGGAGCGGGATCGCCGTGTCCGCGGAGAAACCCTCATCCGAGAAGCCGAGTCGCCGCCAGGCCCCCCGGGCGTCCCGTACGGCGATGCCGTCGTTGCCGTTGGCCGCCACCACCACGTGGCCGTCCGGCACGAGCTGCACGGCGACGGCCGTCGAGCCCTGCCAGGGCCACTTGTGGTTGTCGTCGTCATGCCGTCGCAGCACCCCCTCGCGCCCTTCGGACACTCCCCACACCGTGTTCCAGCTCCTGCCGCCGTCCAGGGATTCGTCCACGGCCAGGCGCGGGGGGACGACGCGGTAGCAGTGCCGAGGGTCGTCCGGCAGGCAGGCGCGGGTCGCGGGCGACGGCCGGGGTGACGGCGCCGAGGTGGGGGGC
>NZ_NGFP01000074.1 GCF_002149035.1 Streptosporangium minutum | reverse complement strand
CTCCTGTCGCCGCCCCCGCCGCGCCCGCCGCCCTCGTCGAAACCGAGCTCGGCATCACCGTCTACGCTCACGATATAGACGAGGAGGGGACCTGGAGCAACGGCGACGAAGTCTTCATCAAGGTCGTGCGTAATGGAGCAAGTCAGCGCTTCGCCCCGATCGATGGCACGGTCGACGTCAACGAGGACGAAGAGGGCCAGATAGTCGAATTCCCATCGCATAACCCTCTCAAGTTTTCACCGGGTGAGAAGGTGACGGTCCAGGTGTGGGAAGACGACACTGCCGGAGATGATCTCCTCGCCGAGGCCAAGGACGTCATCGTCGAGTGCAACCGCCCGTTCAGTGGCGTAACCGAAATATCAAAGCGGAAGTACTATCATTACTCATTCGACGCCAAGTTCTACGCCTTCGGCTGCTGATTTTCGCAGTGTGATGTTCTGCGGACGGTGAGAGGGTCGGGCCACCGCGGTATCCCTGTCCATGCGGTTGCGTGAGGCGGCGGGCTGCCCGCCGGACGACGGGCCGAGTGTGAAAAGGGACGGCCGGGCGTGGCCGACCTGTCCGCACGGGGGCGTACCGGCACCCAGGCCGCCGGGGTGGTGCGGGGCGGCCGGAGGAACTGACGACATCCCCGGAGAGACCATCGACGGTAGCGGAGCGGCCGGCCCCCCCGGCCCTTCGTTGCTGCGTGAGACCTCTCTCCGGCGCTGAAGGGCCACCGATGACTTGGATGACCGAAATGGAGCTTTCGTTGCGGTTCATGGTAGGTACTCGGCATGGAGTTCTTCTGTTATCACCGTGATCGCCCCGGCTCCGCGACCCTCCGCGACCAGTTGGTGGAGGAGCATTGGTCCTACATGGACCGGTACGCGGCGGAGCTGATCGCCCGCGGCCCCACTTTGAGCCCCGACGGCGAGACGGCCACCGGCAGCGTGCACATCGTCGACCTGCCGGATCTCGCCACCGCGCGCGCGTTCGTCTTCGATGAGCCCAACTACCAGGCCGGTGTGTACCGGGACGTGGTGTTGCGCCGATGGCGCAACGTGCTGGGGCGCACCATGTGGGATTTCCCCGGCGGCCGAGACGGCGGCAACCGGTATCTGGTGCTGGGCCTCGGCTCCGGGCAGGCCGCCGACCTCGTCCCGCCGCCCGGCCTGGACGAGCTGATCGCGTATGGGCCGTTGCTGTCCGACGACGGCACCACCTGGCTGGGTACGGCGCTGCTGGTGCAGGCGCCGGACCCGGATGCGGCACGCGCCGTCCTGACTCTGGACCGGTACGCCGACATCGAGGTCCACCACTGGGAGTTCGGCGGGCGGCGGTAATGAGCACCTGACCGGGTCGACGCGATGGAGGGAGACGAGCGGCTTCGGGAGACGGGGGCAGGGGCGGTGCATACAGCGATCCTGTAGACCATGTACGGGAGCGCAGACGGCCGGCGCGATGCCGAACGGCACCACGAAGGGCCGCTAAGCGATGGAGCCAGTCCAGTAGTTGGCGGCCTTCTGGTAGACCGTGAACAGCTCACCGTCGAAGTACGGTGAGACGCCGGTGTCGTACCGACTGTCGCCATCGGTGTCGGAAACGCTGATCGTGATGCCGTTGAGATAGCCGGTACGGCTGTCGCTGGCGTAATGGGTCAGCCACGAGGAACCGAGAGAGCCTTCACCGGTGAACGGGGAGTTCACGCCTATGGGCCGGTCTACGGGAAGGCCCGTGACCTTCATCGCGAATGCCGACCCGGTCGACCGTTCGAGGGTCTCGCCCGTGTAGGGCCGGCTGCCGTCGGGGTTGGGGCCGGCGGGGTAGCCGAAGACGTCGACCGTGGGCGCGAGCGGCTGGTTGAACGCGACTCCCTGGCCGCCGACGTTCTCGGCCAGATTCCCGGCATCGGTCAGCACGTCCGGAGAAGAGGAGACGACCCCGCGGTACACGTTGACGAAGGCGAGGTCGCGGTCGTGGTCCCGGATGTCGTCGAAGTCATAGTGAACGACGCCCTGCTTCCCGACGTACAGGCCGAACGGCGTCATGCCCTCGGAGTAGCCGGGGACGAAGACCCACTTGGTGAGCGGGCCGGCCGGGGCCTCGGTGTCCAGCAGGCAGTGGCCTGCCGTCGCGACGACGTTCCGGTATTTCGAGCGCACAGCGGTGCCGGTGCACCAGTGCGGCTGGAGGTCGCTGCCGATGAAGAACACCTTGCCCGAGGTCGTGGGCAGCTCCCCCTCCGGCGAGGCCGGCTCCTCCAATGGCGGGATGGAAGCCGGGGGGCCGTCCGGGACGATGTCCGTGGACAGGTGTTCCCCGCCGACCGCAGTCTGCACGGCGTACGGCGTGGCGTTCTTCAGGTTGGCGGCCCCGTCGGCGAGCCAGAACCTCGCGACCTGCTGAGCCGCCGTCACAGTGGGAGACAACGGGACCGCCAGCACACTCGCGGCCTGAGCCGGCTCGGTGATGACAGTGGAACCCAACACGCTCAAGCCGACACCCACCGCGATCAGTGCACGCCTCAAAGTTGATCTCCCGTCCAGTCATGGGGCGTCTTCGCACCCCGTCAGCATGGAGAGCCGGCCGATCGACCCGGCCGGCGAACAGCAAGATCGTAACCTTGACCGGGGTCCTGGTCCCAGAGTTTTTAGATCACATGTTCGATACGGGGGTGCCGATGGACCGTCCCTCCCTGGCTGCGGACCCGCTCGGCGCAGGGGCATCCATCGAGGACGACCTGGCGGCGTTGCAAAGGACGACCGCCCGTCAGGTGCGGGCCAGCCTCCGGCGCGTGTTCGGCGAAGAACTCCCCGCCGCCGCACTCGCCGCGCGGCCGGCGGCAGGCCTGCGGGCGATCGCCGCGGAACTGCGGGCGGCACACGACCGGCTCATCGCGCCGCACTGGTCACGGATCCGGGCCGTGCTCGATGCGGACGTCATCTATCGCGCCAAGCAGCTGGCCGCGGGCGGTGCCGAGAGGTTGTTCACCGGCCTGCACCCGGATCTGCACTGGTGCGACGGCCGGTTGATGCTTCAGGAAGCGCGCTGGCGGACCGAGCGCGTCGTGAATCGCGGTCCGGGTGGGCTGGTCCTCATGCCGGTCGTTCTCGGCTCGATCCGGGTCCGCAGAGCGCTGGTCATCATGGCGTCCGCCAGTGGCGCGCCCCCGCAGCTGGTCGCCGCCGCCGACGACACCGTGCGGGAGGTCATCCACGCCTTCAACGCCCGAGGGCTGGAGGCGCCGGACCTCAGATGGGCGGGCGGCCGTCCCCGACTGATCAGCGACGATGACGTGGAGTTCATCGCTCAGACGGCCCTGACGCGCCCGGAGAAGTTGGGCCGGTTCACGCACTGGAGCATCCGAAAGCCGGCCGCTTACCTGGCCGGCAACCCGGTGCGCACCGTCGCCGTCGGCCGGGAACGGTTGCGGCAGCTGCTGCGCGTCCGGGAGATCTCTTTCCAGCGGACCCGGACCTGGAAGGAGTCCACCGATCCGGCCCGTGAAGCCGAACTGGACCGGACCGGACCGAGGAGGTCACCAGCCGTTCCGTGGACCGATGTTTCGCTTTCGACCAGTTCGGGCCATTGTCGATCCGGCGCTGCCGCGGCGGCTGCTGGGCCCGGCAGGGCCGGTCCGGTCGATGTGCGAGCGGCCGAACGGCGTCGGCTGGTGGCTGAACACCGCAGAATCATGAGGCTGACCTGGTCCTGCATGGAGGCCGGCGGTGGCCGAGGAACTCGAGGAGATGACCGAGGCTTGAAGGTGTAGGGATGGTTGGCCCGCGGCAGCGCATGTGACGCGATCTCGTTGCCCTGTTGTCACAGATCGCGCTGCTGCCCTGTCTTCCAGACGGGCCAGACGGGCCAGACGGGCCAGACGGACCAGACGGGCCAGACGGACCAGACGGGCCAGACGGACCAGACGTTGCGGAGCGACAGGAGCATGACCTTGCTACCAGCCAGTACCCTCATCCGGATCCGGGTCCGGATGAGCTCACGCCCCATCGACGAGCCGCATCGAGTCTCCAGCCCGCTGGAGCTCCTGTTCGACCTCACGTTCGTGGTGGCGGTCGCGGCCGTCACCGCGCAGCTCGGGCACTCCATCGCCGGTGGTCACGCGGGGGCCGGGCTGATCCCGTTCCTCCAGGTGTTCTTCGCGATCTGGTGGGCGTGGATGAACTTCACCTGGTTCGCCTCCTCCTACGACACTGACGACGTCCCCTACCGGCTGCTGACCATGGTGCAGATGGCCGGCGTGCTTGTGCTCGCCGCGGGGGTGCCCGCCGCGGTCGGCGAGTCCGACCTCGGGATCATCACGCTGGGATACCTCATCATGCGAGTCGGGCTCGTAGCCCAGTGGCTGCGGGCCGCGCTGGAAGATCCAGACGGTCGCCGCACCGGGTTGCGTTATGCCGCCGGGATCGGCCTCGTCCAGGTGGGCTGGCTACTGCGGCTCGCGCTCGTGGAGACCGGCGTCCTGCCGGCATCGTGGCAGCTGCCCGTTTTCGTCCTCCTGGCCGCCTTGGAGCTGGCGGTGCCGCGGTGGGCGGAGCGGGCCAGGCCGACCACCTGGCACCCGCACCACATCGCCGAGCGCTACGGGCTGTTCACGATCATCCTGTTCGGGGAGAGCGTGCTGGCCGCCAGCCGGGGAGTCGAGGGGGCGCTCGAAGCGGGCCGGATCAGCGGGCCCTTCGTCGTCATCGCCGGCTCCGGGCTCGTGCTGCTGTTCGCGCTGTGGTGGCTGTACTTCCTCTGCCCGGCAGGGGAGGGGCTGAGCGATCGCCGTCACCTGTCGTACTGGTGGGGGTATGGGCATTACGGCATCTTCGCCGCGTTGGCGGCCCTCGGCGCGGGGCTGGAGGTCGCGGTCGAGCAGAGCAGACATCAGGTGGCGGCCATCGGGTTCGCGGTCGCCGCCCCGGTCGGGGTGTATCTCGCGCTGCTCGCGGCGGTCCACTCGCTCGTCTCGGCGAGGCCGGTTATCTCTCCCGTCGCGGTCGTGGGCGCCGTCGTGGTCGTCGTGCTGCTGCCGCTAGCCACGCCGTGGATCGGGGTGGCCGCCGTGGTCGCGGGCATCGCGGTCGTCTGCGTCGCCCTCGTCGCCGGCACGCTCGCGAGGGCGGTCGTCACAAACCGGGCCGCTGTCCGGTCTTGATTCCCGGCTGCTGTCGCCGACGCGCGCAAGGAGAACCATGCACGCGCCAGAGAACCGGGTTGCCGCGTCCGTACTGGTCATCGGGACGGAAGGGGCCGGGTCGCGGGCCGCCATCGAACCCGTCGAGCGCGGCGTCGACGCCATCGCGGTCGGCGAACGGCCGAAGGCGGACGTGCACACCTCGCGCGCGGCATCGAGGATCCCGAGCGGTACGGCATGCCGTTCACCCGCGAGCAGGACAGGCGGATCTCCCAGTGGTTCTTCGGCGCCCACACCTATCGGCGCCCACACCTATCGGCGCCCACACCTATCGGCGCACCGCCTACGCCGGGGACTGCACCGGACTCGAGATCCAGCGAACCCTGATCAACCGGGCGGCGCAGCCGGCCCCCGCCGGCCGCCCGGGCAGGGCGCCGGCGCACCCCGCCACCCTGGCCTCGCTGCTGGTGGTCGGCTCGTACCACCGCCACGGGCTCCGCGCGCTCTGCACGGCTCGGTCAGCCAGGCGGTCCTGCACCACGCCGACTACCCCGTGGCGATCATACGGATCCCTCGCCAGGGAATTTCGCGGTGGCTGTCACACCTGCGGGGGCTGTCTTGTCTTAGCTGGCGACCGGGGCGCGCATGGGGCGCCCCGGGCCGACAGAGGGGTTTGTCATGAAGATCGTGGTCATCGGCGGGACGGGTCTGATCGGGTCGAAGCTCGTGACCAAGCTGACGGAGCACGGTCACGAGGCGGTGGCGGCCTCGCCGAACACCGGCGTGAACACGCTCACCGGCGAAGGGCTGGCCGAGGCGCTGAAGGGCGCGCAGGTCGTGGTCGACGTGTCGAACTCGCCGTCGTTCGAGCCCGCCGCGGTGATGGAGTTCTTCGAGACCTCCACGGGGAACCTGCTGGCCGCGGAGGCGGCGGCAGGGGTCGGCCACCACGTCGCGGTGTCGGTGGTGGGCACGGAGCGGATGCCGGAGAACGGCTACTTCGCGGCGAAGATCGCCCAGGAGAAGCTCATCGAGAAGTCGGGCATTCCGTACTCGCTGGTCCACGCGACGCAGTTCTTCGAGTTCGTGCGGAGCATCGCCGACGAGGCCACCAACGACGGCAAGGTGCGGATCGCGCCCGTGCGGTTCCAGCCCATCGCGGGCGACGAGGTCGCGCAGGCTGTCGGCCGGACCGCGGTGGGCACGCCGCTGAACGGCCGGACCGAGGTCGCCGGGCCTCAGCAGTACCAAATGGATGAGTTCTTCCGTAAGGCACTGGCGGCCTGGGGCGACTCGCGCGAGGTGGTCACCGACCCGCTGGCACGCTACTTCGGCAGTGTGCCGGGCGAGCGCACGCTCGTGCCAGGGGACGGCGCCACGCTCGGCACGATCACCTACCGCGAGTGGCTCGACCAGAACACCCCCGGCAAGCAGGTGCCGTGACCGCATCGGCGACGGCCGCCGAGTTCGACGATGTCACAGGCTGGACCGCCGACGCCGTCGAGCAGCTCGGGATACGGCATGCCGTACCGGCTGCCTGTCGCGGCAGCGCGAGCCCGGTGACACTGGCCTGGCTGGCCGAGGCGTGCGAGCTGTCGCCCGGGGTCCGCAGGTTCTGCAGGCTCCGGAGGGCAACCACTCTCCCACCGAACGGGAGCTGACCGGGCTGCTCGCGGTCAGCCGGCCGGACATCCACGCAAACCACATATGGAGGAGACATGAGCGGCGAGCACGAGTTCCTGCGTGAGCTCAAGGTCGAGGTCGAGATCGAACTGACCGAGGTCCAGGCGAGTCATGCGGAGGAGGCGATGCGACTGCCGGTCACCGACTGGCTGTTCGATCCGACGGAGGCGGAGCGTGAGGAGATCGGCCTGCGCGGCCTGCGCGCCGCGATCGAGGTGCTGGAGGTCGAGGTCCACGAAGACGACTCCCGGCCCGGCGGCCATGTCGCCTGAGCCGCGGATCGGCACGCTCGGCAGCCTTCGCGAGCACCTGCGGTGGGCGATCGAGCTGGAGCACGTGCGCGGCGCCCTGGCACACCACGTCGTCCTGGTTCGTCCACGGCGACCGCGACCTGACATCCCGGCCGAAGCGCTGCGGTTCATGGCCGAGCGGGCCGGCTCACGCGGAACCCGCGAGGTCGCCGGCGCCTCGCAGCCCGACGCCGTGACCGCCACTATCCTGGACGCCACCGACCACTGATGACACAGGTGGACATGCATGCACTCGAGCGGGCCGCGACCGCGTTCATCGAACTGCGGCCACGGCTGTTCGGCATCGCCTACCGGATGCTCGGCAGCGCGACCGAAGCCGAGGACATCGTGCAGGAGGTCTGGCTGCGCTGGCAGGACACCGACCGCGCGGCCGTCGAGAACCCGCCGGCCTTCCTGGCGCTGATCACGACCCGGCTGTCCATCAACGTCGCCCAGTCGGCCCGCGTGCGACGAGAGTCCTACATCGGGCCGTGGCTGCCGGAGCCCATCGACACCAGCCTCGACCCAGCGGTGGGCGCCGAACGCGGTGAAGCGCTCGAGTTCGCCTTCCTGCTCCTGCTCGAAAGGCTCACCCCCACCGAACGCGCCGCGTACGTCCTGCGCGAGGCCTTCGACTACCCCTATCCGCAGATAGCGGAGATCCTCCAGCTCAGCACCGTCAACATCCGGCAGCTCGTGAGCCGGGCACGCAAGCACCTGACCGCCGTGCGCCGCGAGCCCGTCGACAAGGTCGAGCACCGGCGGCTCCTGGCGGCGTTCGTCGACGCCGCCCAGACGGGGAACATCGGCGCCCTGGAAGGCCTCTTCGCCGCCGACGTCGTCAGCACCTCCGACGGCAACGGCCTCGGAGGGGCGGCGCGGTTCCCCGTGCTGGGCTGCAACCGGGTGGCGAGGTTCATGGCGGCGTTCGCGCCCCGGTTCTGGCCGGGCGCCGGGATCACGTGGGTGGAGATGAACGGCCGCGCCGGCGTGCTCGTCCCGCGCGGACGCAACGGTGTCACGCTGCTCACGATCGACGCTTCGCCGAGCGGCATCCATCACCTCATGTGGATCGTCAGCCCGGCCAAGATCGAGGCCTTCGAACGCTCACGCGCACGGGGCGGACGCCCATGACCGAGGCCGGCGCCGAGTCGCTGGCCGAGATGCTCGACGAGCGGCAGCACCTGCTCGAGATCGCGCTGTGGATGTTCGGCTCGGAGCTCGCGGCCGACCACGTCGTCCAGGAGACCTACCGCCGCTGGTACACCCTCGACGACGAGGAACGGGCCGGCATCGCGACACCGCGCGCCTGGCTGATGCGGACCGCGGGAAGCATCTGCCTGGAGCTCCTGACCGCCCCCTTCCACGTTCCCGAGGTCGAAGCGCCCGAGCCGGCCCCGCCCCCGGTGAGGGCCGGCGGGGAGATGCCGGCCAGGCACGACCGTGTCGCCCGGCGGTTCGCCGCCGCCTGCCGTACGGGAGACGCGGCGGCGCTGCGGGCGGTGCTGGCCGCCGACGCGATCGTCGTGAGCGACGGCGGCGGCAAGGTGCGCGCCCCCGTCCACCCCGCCTACGGCGCGGACGCGGTCGCCCGGATGGTCACGGCGCTGCTGATCGGCCAGCCCGGCACCGAACTGTCGGTCGGTTCCGTGAACGGCAGGACGGGCCTGGTGCTGCGCCGGGCGGGTCAGGTCGTGGCGGTGGCCAGCGTGAGCGTCGCCGACGCCGAGGTCACCGCCGTGTGGATCGTCCTGAATCCCGACAAACTTCAACGCTGGCACCGCTGAAAAGGCTTACCGGTGAACGACCCCACCCTGTCCACGGACTCGCTCAGCACCGATTCCGATCATGACGACCTACCCCGGCACAACGGTCACCGGCCGCCGCCAGGTACGTGACGGGCTGCCACATACGATATCGATCAGACACCGCCCGGTACCGTCGCCGATCGGAGGGCAGCTTGAACGCGCGTGAATCGAAGGTCGGCGCCGCAGCGGAGTTCGCACGGTATCGGCTGCGCGGACGGCAGTCCGAGCGGTATTTCGACTGCACAGCCGTGCCGGTGCACCAGTGTGGCTGGAGATCGCTGCCGATGAAGAACACCCTGCCCGAGGTCGTGGGCATCCCCCGTCCGGCTCGTCTTCACGGGACCGACACGTCGTCGTCTCCGAAGCCGGACCAGGCCCTACCAGGCGTCGCACCTATTGAGCTGCGACTCCCCACTGACGATCGGCCACACCCCGACCGGCCGCCGACGACGCGACCTGTCTTTCCTCGCACGCGCGGCCTTTTGCGCGCCCCTGCAGCTTGAAGAAAATCTCGGTTGATCATCTTGTGAACGGTTCGCGCACAGGCGCCGCCAGGTGGGCGTTACGATCAGCTCTTTCGCGCGTAAAGGGCGGCATGCAGTGCAGAGATCCCGTCTGGGGCGGTTAGCGGCAATCGTCAACATGGCGGCCGTGGTGGTCGCGGTCGTCGTCAGCCTGGTCCGGGATTCCCTTGAACCGGCCTGGACCGTGGTCCAGTGGTACCCGCCCCCCCGCTTCGCCGACGAGACCTCGCTGCTCGCGGTGCTGGGCGGGCTGCTACTGGTCGGCGCGGTCAATTCGTGGATGTTCTGGCAGGTGCTCCAGGGGCCGGCCGATGCTGCGCCGTTGCCGCGACGCGCGCTGTGGCTGCGTCGACTGCTCTACGTCTACGTCGGCTGGCTACTGATCCCGGTGCCGCTCCCGGACGAGGTGGGGACCGCGTTCGACGTGGTGCTGTGGGTGCCCATCGTCATCCTCTTCGCGCAGGTGCTGACGCGCTCGGGGCCGGCCTTCCGCCTGATCCTGGTCATCACCGCCCTGGCGAGCACGGTGCTTTCATCGGTGCTCGAAGCCGTGTCCCCGGACAGCTACGCCGACTGGGCCGCACCTGTGCTCTCCGCTGTGAGCCTGGCGCTCGTGGCGGCGGGGCTGGCCTGGTTTCTGATGATCCTCATCGCCCAGCGACGCGACGGCCGCTGGACCAGGACCACGATGGTCCTGGGAGCGTGCCAGCTGGCGGCCCTCCCCGTCACCGTCGTCCTGAACCAGCTCGTCGGCTTTCCGGAGAGCGTGGTCCTGTCCGACTTGCTGGATGTGCTGGTCGTCTTCCAGTTGGTCTGGCTCGCCCGGACGGCCCACGAGCTCAACCGCCCCGGCACCGCACCGGACCCCGAGCCCCTGCGCTCGCCCCGGCCGCTCCTCGCGCTGATGGTCCTGGCTCCGCTGGCGGTCATCGCCCCCGAGGCCAAACCCCACATGACCTATACCTGGCTCGATGCCGACTGCTCGTCGATCCCTCTGTTCGCCGACACCCCTCCGCGGGATCGCCGGCGCGTTTACCTGTGCCTGGCCGGAAACGGGCGGTTCTACGAAAACATACGGTTCTGGAGCGCAGGCGGGCCTAGGGTCGCGGACCAGCAGCTCCTGGGCAAGGGCTGGAAGAGCTGCGCGGCAGGCGACGGCAAGGTGAGGGCCGAGGCGCTGGTCTACCTGTGCCCGGAAGTCGTCGCACGTGACCGTCCCGACCTCCTGCTCACGGCGGCTCAGCTCAGGCAGCGGGAGGCCAGGGAGCGAGCCCGGCGGAGGCAGGAGGTGGCGGATGAGGCCGCTCAGTACGTGAGCGGCTGCCGCGATCCCTGGCCCGCGCTACGGACCTCCCGCCAGGTCACAGCCGTTCACCTGCCCACCGACTGGGACGGCTACCACATCTTCGACGGGCGCAAGGCGAGCCTGGAGGCGCTCTATGCCGAGACCATCGAATCCGACAGCCCGCTTGTGGCCCGCAGGGGTGCTGCCATGGTCAGCACGACGCTGGAGTACGGCGCCACCTGCGTCACCGTGAAGGTCCTGCGTACGGCCCCGCCGATCCGGCGCAAGGGCTGGGACGACGTGGTCGACGCGGATCTGGTTCTCGGCTCGGGACGGGTGTACCTGAAGGGCCGGGGAATCAAGGTCGGAGTCGCCCTTCCGAAGGCGGGGAAATACCGGGTTCGCCTGCACACCCGCACGCTGGACGAGGGGGTGGGAGAAGATCTTGTGGTGGTGTTTCCCGCCTCCCGCTCCATGCTCCTGCCCGAGGTGACCACGTCCTCCTAGGAGTTCAACCGCTGCAGCGACCGGACGAAGTCCCGGTACGGCAGCCCGGCCTTGGCGCCACTCCACATCTTCTGCGCGAGCACGCCCAGGCTGTGCTCGATGAGCTCGTACATCCTCTCCTCGGTGTAGTCCGCCCTGACCAGGTCGTTCCAGAGCGCCGGCATGGCGCCGAGCAGGCGGGGGTCGCCCGGGTCGAGGGATTGGCCGTCGGCGAAGACGTGCGGCTCCCAGTGGTCGTAGAGCCACTCGGCGTCGAGGCCGGCACCGTGGTAGTAGTCGGCCTCGGGGACGATGTAGAGCAGGTCGTCATTGCTGTTGATCAGGGCGTAGGAGTCTTCGTGAGCCCCCTCGGGGCCGTAGAAGCCGTTGTTCCAGCTGTTGATCACCACGTCGGGGTCGAATCCGGTGGTGTCACCCGTCGGGGACAGGCGGGTGAACCCGCCCCACGCGCGGGGCTGCTTGCCGAGCGAGCGCACATGCGCGGCCATGTCGTTGAAGAACCGCTTCCACAACGCCTTGCTCTGGTAGTACTCGTCGGCCCCGAAGTGCACAGCCGGTCCGCGGAACCAGGGCACGAACTCGGTGAACACGGCCTTGACCAGCTCGGTCGCGGCCGGGTTGGCCAGGTCGAGGTGGTCGGAGTTGCCGCCGTCGTGGCCCACGGAGGGGTCGAAGGAGATGAAGGCGCGCGAGTGGGCCGGGGCGTCGATCTCGGGGACGAGGGTGATCGCGTGGGCGGCGGCGAGCTCCTCGAAGCCGTCCCAGTCGTCGCGGGAGTACGACTCCTCCGGCGCCAGACCGGGGAAGGCGGGCGAGCGCAGACGGAAGCCGTGCAGAGCCTTGCTCCAGTCGCCGTCCGGGGCTTTGATCTCATTGTCGTTGAGGTGGAGCTGCAGCTCGTTGAGCTTGTAGCGGCCCATCAGGCGGACGAGGCGGTGGATGAGCCCGGGGGTGACGTAGCGGCGGCCGACGTCGAGCATGTAGCCGCGGACCGGGTAGTCGGGCCAGTCGTGGGCCACGCCGCACGGGACCGCGCCGGTACGGAGGATCTGCACGAGGGTGCGGGTCCCGTAGAACAGGCCGCGGGCGGTGGGCGCGGTGATCGTCACGTGGCCGGGCGTGGCTTCGATCCGGTAGCCCTCGGGGCTGCCGTCGGAGGGGACGATCTCCAGGACGACGTCTCCCGGCCCCTCGGCGGCGTGTCCGATGCCGAGCTCACCGGCGAGGCGGCTGCCGAGCCTCTCGTCGGCGCAGACGACCCGGGACTCGGGGCCGAGCCGGAACTCGCCGGTGCCGCCGGTCCATTCCTGCAGGGCCGGGACGACTTCGGGCCGCTCGTTCATGCGCACTCCACGATCACGTAGCCGCGATGCGGCACATCCGCATCGATAACGAAATATCCGGATTCTTCGCGTACAGGGACGGGCCGGGGCTCCTCCAGCGGTGCGAGCAGCGTCGCCTTCTCGGGGCGGACACCCGACACCACCGGACGGGCCGGGTCGGCGGAGCCGTTGACGATGGCCAGGCGGCGTCGCCCGTTCACCGTCGCGAACTGCGGCATAAGGTGGGGGCCGCCGGTGACCAGGGGAAAGTCACCGCCGAGGAAGCTGATCGCACGGTGTGCCAGGCGGCGCCCGTCGTCGCAGCGGCCGAGCCGTTCCGGCGCGCACGCGGCGAGCGTGACCACGCGCCCGCCGAGTGCGTTGACGGAGGCCACCCGCCCGTCGCCCCAGTGCTCCTCCCGCGGGGTGAGGATCCGCGTCCAGACCTCGGCCCCGCTCGCCGCGGTGAGCCTGGCCACCTCCTCCTGCACGTTGACGCTCAGCAGCCCGCCGCCGTCGGCGATCCGCTCCATGCTGTACGGGTCCCGCGACGGCGTGGACCGGTGGGCCACCTCCTCCACCGTCACCCCGAGGAGCGAGCCGTAGCCCCGCTCGGTGAGGATCATCGCCGCGTGCCCGTCGAGCAGCACGCCTCCGGACAGCAGGGTCTCCACCTCGGAGTCGGGCACGCCCCAGGCGACGGTGCCGAACACCGCGGTGACGGCGCCGGCGCCGGCCTGGATCGGCACGCCGTACGGCAGCAGGTAACGCGCCGCGCGCAGCGGGTCGGCGGCCGGCCCGCCGAACGTGCCGTCGCCCGGGATCCGCGCGGCCGTGTCAGGCCACCACGGGATCGTCACCCCGGTGGTCCGCAGGCCGGGGGATGCGGTGGCGTCGAGGGCGGCGCGTGAGCGGTCGAGCATGGTCCCGATCCGCGGGTAGCGAGCAGGATCGCCGGTGACGAAGGGATGCACGTCGAGGAGCAGGCCGTCGGCCCCCGACAGGCGCGCGGTGACCATCTCCGACCAGGTCTGGGTGTCGGACTTGGTCCATTCGGTATGCGGCCAGTTCTCGATCTCGGGGGCGACCTCCACGGCTGCCGGGCGCAGTGGACGCTGCAGCTCCAGCATGGCGATCGAGTACGCCAGCGCCTCGCCCGGCTCGTCATGGTAAGCGGCGAAGTGCGGCCGATGCACTTCGATCCGGTCGAACAGCGCCGCCCAGTCCCGGCCCTCGACCGAGGCGACTCCGAGCCCTGAGCTCATCAGGCCGAGCTTGGCCCGCCCGGCGACCGCCTGCCGTACCCGGTCGAGCGCATCGAGCTGGGCCTCGCGCCAGGTCCGCTGGAGCAGCGCCCGCCAGGGGTGCGGGGGACCCGGCGCGGTGATCGCGGCGACGAGCTCCTCGCGCTCCACCCGCCGGCCCGACAGCCGGGCGAAGCGCTCCAGCATCTCCGGCTCGAACCCGCCGCCCCAGGTGAGCGGGGAGTGGTTGTGGAAGCGGAAGTCGTCCTCCAGCCAGAGCACGCGGAAGCCGAGCTCGGCGAAGCGGCCGTAGTGATCGGCCAGCCAGGCGCGCCAGACCGGGCAGGCGAAGGAGGCGGTGGCCGTGGAAACCTGCCCGGTCGGGGAGACCATCGGGGCGAAACCGCGGTCCTGCGTGCGGCCCCGGTCGGCATGACCGACGGTCACCCACGGGTTCAGGCTGGCGCCGACGCCGTGCGCGTCGAGCATGCGCTTGACCGCGGCCACGTGCTCGAACCACAGGTCCTCGTCAGCGCCGGTCGGATGGCCGGAGTGCAGTTCCTCCGAGTTGTAGATCAGCACGATCTCGGGGATGCCGTGCTCGGCGCAGTATCGGGCCAGCGGGGCGGCGTCCCTCCCGGGAAGCACCTGGTAGCGAAGGTGATATGTCATGACTCGTTGTGCAGCCAGCAGTTGGTCCAGCTACCGTCGGCGAACTCGGTGCGTGGCGGGAAGGACGTCTTGCACTGCTCCTTGGCGAAGGGGCAGCGCGGGTGGAAGCGGCAGCCGGGCGGCGGGTCCACCAGGCTCGGCGGCTCGCCCAGCTTCGCCGTCGCGGTGAACGCCGAGCTGCCGCCGGCCCGCTCCGGGTCGGGGGAGGAGTCGAGGAGCAGCCGGGTGTAGGGGTGCTTGGGCTCCTGGATCACCGACTCGGCAGGACCGCCTTCGACCATCTGCCCGGCGTACATGACATAGATGTCGTCGGACAGGTAGCGGGCGCTGGCGATGTCATGGGTGATGTACAGCAGCGCCAGGCCCTCCTCCTCGCGCAGCCTGGCCAGCAGGTTGAGCACGTCGAGCCGGATGGAGACGTCGAGCATCGAGATCGGCTCGTCCCCCAGCAGCACCGAGGGCCGCACGGCCAGCGCACGGGCGATGGCCACGCGCTGGCGCTGGCCGCCGGACAGCTCGTGCGGCAGCTTGCGGGCGAAGTCGGCGGCCGGGGTCAGGTTCACCTTGGCCAGCAGCTCGTGCACGGCCGCGTCGTCGGCCGCATGCCCGTGCAGTTTGAGCGCCCTGCGCACGTTGTGCTCGACCTTGCGCAGCGAGTTGAGCGAGGCGAAGGGGTCCTGGAAGACGAGCTGGACCTCACCGTAGAAATCCTTGTCCGGACCGCTCACCACCTCGCCGCGCAGCCGGATCTCGCCCGAGGTGACGGGGTAGAACTGGGCGAGCAGCCGGGCCAGCGTGGTCTTGCCGCTGCCGCTCTCGCCGACGAGGGCGGCGATGCGGCCGCGGTAGAGGCGCAGCGTCACGTTCTCCAGCGCGCGCACGGTCTGCCGGCCGGTGTCGAAGTGCTTGGTCACGTCCTCCGCGGCCAGGACCGGGGTCTCCTCAGGCATGGGCCGTCCTCTCTCGGTCATGCAGGTGGCAGGCCGCCAGGGCGTCGCCCACCGTGAGCAGCTCCGGACGCCGTTCGGCGCAGTCGGCGAAGCGGCGCGGGCAGCGTGGCTCGAACGCGCAGCCGATGGGCAGGTTGCGCAGGTCGGGCGGTGTTCCGGGGATGCCGTTCAGCCTGGTGACCGGTGCGTGCAGCGGGGGGAAGGAGTCGCGCAGGCCCTTGGTGTAGGGATGCCGGGGCGCCCGGTAGATCTCCGCGGCGTCGCCCAGCTCCACGATCCGCCCGCCGTACATGATGGCGATCCGGTCGGCGAGCTCGACCAGCAGCGACAGGTCGTGGGTGACGAACACGACGGAGAAGCCGAGCCGCTCGCGCAGCTCCAGGATCTGGGCGAGGATCTGCCGCTGCATGACGACGTCGACGGCGGTGGTCGGCTCGTCCATGACGACCAGCTCGGGGTCGCAGGCCAGGGCCAGCGCGATCATGGCGCGCTGGCGCATGCCGCCGGACATCTCGTGCGGGTAGGAGCGGGCGCGGTCGGGCGAGATGCCGACCATCTCCAGCAGCTCGGCGGTGCGCTCCTCGGTGTTCTTGTACCCGTGCTCCTTGAGCACGTCGGCGAACTGGGCGCTCAGCCGGGCGACCGGGTTGAGCGCGTCCATGGCGCTCTGCAGCACCACGGCCATGCTGCGCCAGCGCAGTCTGCGCAGTTCCCTGTCGGTCCGGCTCGCGATGTCGACCGGCTCGCCCTCGCGCGGATGCAGCCACACCTGGCCGCCGGTGATCGCCGCCGGCGGGCGCAGCAGCCGGATGAGCGCCATGATGAGGGTGGACTTGCCGCAGCCCGACTCGCCCGCCACGCCCAGGATCTCGCCGCGCCGCAGCTGGAAGCTCACGTCGTTGACGGCCCGTACGGCTCCCTTGGCCGTGATGTAGTCGACGTTGAGCCCTTTGACGTCCAGGATCATGCGAGCGCCTTTCTCATCGCCTTGATGTCGGCCGTGCGCAGGCGGGGGTTCATGACCTCGTCGATGCCGAAGTTGACCAGGCCGGTCGCGGTGCCCAGCAGCGCGATGCACAGGCCCGGCGGGACGAACCACCACCACATGCCGTTGAGCAGGGCCACCTGCCTGGCCTGGTCGATGACGGTGCCCCAGCTGATGGTGTCGGCCGAGGAGACGCCCAGGAAGGCCAGGCCGGCTTCGGCCAGGATCGCGGCCAGGACCAGGTGCAGGAACATCGCGGAGATCCAGCCCGCCAGGTGCGGCAGCACCTCGACGAAGATCATCCGTGGCTTGCTCTCACCGATCATGCGCATCGCCATGACGAAGTCGCGTCCGCGCAGGGACAGCGTCTGCGCCCGCAGGGTGCGGGCGCCGGCCGCCCAGCCGAACAGGCCGATGATCAGCGCGATCGTGATGGGCCCGGTGTCCTGCACGTAACCCGCGACGATCAGGGTGAGCGGGAGCACGGGCAGGACCAGGAACATGTTGGTCACGAACGACAGCACCGCGTCGACCTTGCCGCCGAAGAAGCCGGCGGTGACGCCCACCACGACCGAAAGGATCACGCCGATGACGCCGGCCACCGAGCCGACCACCATCGAGTTGCGCGTCCCGGCGATCATCTGGGCGAGCACGTCGGTGCCCTGGCTGGTGGTGCCGAGCAGGTGGCCGGCGCCGGGTGGCTCGGCGATCGCGTCGTAGTCGATCTTCCAGGGTCCGATGCCCATCAGGTCGTTGAGCCACGGCCCGATGATCGCGATCACCGAGAAGAAGACGATGATGCCGATGCCGATGCGGACCTTCATCGGCCTGCCTCTCTCGTACGCGGGTCGATCATCACATAGACGGAGTCGGCCACGAAGTTGGCCAGCAGCACGGTGAGCGTCGTCAGCAGGAAGACGCCCTGCATCAGCGGGTAGTCACGCTTGCTGACCGCGTCGTAGAGCAGGTAGCCGATGCCGGGATAGGAGAAGACGATCTCGGTCAGCAGCGCGCCGCCGAGCACGCCGCCGATCGCCATGGCGAAGCCGGTGACGCTGGGCAGCAGCGCGTTGCGCGCGGCGTACCTGAACATGACGCGCCCGGCCGACAGCCCCTTGGCCTTGCCGAGCAGGACGTAGTCCTCGCTGACGGTTGTGATCATCATGTTGCGCATGCCGAGCAGCCAGCCGCCGAAGGCGGAGAAGACGATCGTCGTGGCGGGCATCACCATGTACTCCAGGACGCTGCCCACGAAGCCCGGCCTGCCGTACAGGTCGGGGTCGTACCCGCCGCCCAGCGGGAACCAGCCGAGCACCAGGCCGAAGACGTACAGGGCGATCAGGGCCACCCAGAAGTACGGCACGGCGGTCAGGAACGTCGACAGGGGCGACAGGAACCCGTCGAGCCGTCCGCCCGGCTTCCACCCGGCGGCGATCCCCAGGCCGGTCCCGAGCACGAAGGCCACCACCGTGGTGGCGCCGACCAGCATGAGCGTCCACGGCAGGCCCTCCGCCAGCAACTCGCCGACCGGGGTCGGGAAGCGGCTGACGGACAGGCCGAAGTCGAGGCGCGCGATGCTGACGAGGTAGTCCCAGTACTGCTGGAGAAGGCCGGCGCGGGGGTCACCGAACAGCTTCTGGATCGCCGCCACGGCCTCGGGCGAGACGGACTCGCCCGACTGCCTCTGCAACTGCCTGACGATGACCGAACTGGGGTCCCCCGGCATGAGCCGGGGGATGAGGAAGTTCAGTGTGATCGCCGACCAGGAGGTGGCCAGGTAGAAGGCCACCCGCTTGGTCAGGAAACGCCACCTGCCCTGCTTCATCTACTTGCCTGCGGGCTTGAGACCCTTGAGGGTCATGACGATGTCAGGGCCGATGCCGCTGTGCGGGACGTGGTCGGTCTTGCCCGTCTCGGGCCAGCCCACCCACCGGGCCTGGTTCATCTCGACGAACCAGTCGGCCGTGAACATCGGGGAGAACGGCACCTGGTCCAGCACGATCTTCTGGAGCTGGTAGCCGGCCTCCTTCTGCGCGGCCGGGTCGCCGACGGTCTCGCGCAGCTTGTCGAGCAGCGGCGTGGTGGACTCGTCCTTCCAGCGGCTCTGGTTCTGGTACTGGGCGTCCTTGCCGATGGGCTTGTACTTGCCGGCGTCGAGCTGGTCGGCGAAGACGGAGTACAGGCCGTTGGAGTTGCCGGTCCAGTAGAGGGCCATGTCGTAGTCGCCCTCGTTGAGCTGCGGGTCGTAGTTCTCCTCGGGGATGGCCGTGACCTTCACGTCCAGGCCCAGGTTGGTCTTCCACTGGTCCTGCATGCCCTTGCCGTAGGCCATCCAGTTGGCGTACTCCTGCACGACCTTGACGCTCAGCGGGTAGGTCTTGCCGTCCTTGGCGAGCCGGCCGCCCTCGACGGTCCAGCCGCCGTCGGCCAGGGCCTTCTTGGCGCCCTCGACGTCGAGGGCCTGCGGCTTGCACTCCGGAGCCATGAACTCGGCGTACACCTGCGGCTCCAGGCCGCAGGCGTTGGCCGGCTCCTGGCCGGTGGGGGCGAGCTTGAGCAGGCTGGAACGCTCCACGCTCATGGCCAGCGCCTTGCGCACGTTGACGTCGGAGAAGGGCTCCTTGGCCAGGTTGAACAGCAGCGACTCCTCCCCGCCGGTGTGGAACGTCTTGTAGACGTTGGTCTTCGGGTTGCGGGCCGTGTATTCCTGCTCGCCGTTCGGCCAGGAAATGGTGGCGTAGTCGATGTCACCCTTGAGCAGGCGCGCCTTGGTCTGGTCGTCCCCGCCGGTCGCGACGATCTTGATCGTCTTCATGGGGAACTGGCCGCCCCAGTAGTCCGCGCGCGTCTCCAGGGTGAACTGCTGCGGGGTGAACTGGGTGAGCTTGCCCACGCCGGTTCCGATCGGGTCGGGGTTCGTCCAGGTCTTGAGGTCCTTGTCCTTCCAGATGTGCTCAGGCACGATCCGGGGCGCGAAGCCGGTGACACCGAGCGCGAAGCGGTAGAAGTCGAGCTGTGCGGGCTTCTTCCACTTGACCACCACGGTGTGGTCGTCGGTGGCCTCGGCCGAGACGTAGGTCTGGCCGCCGGTGTTCAGCTCGGGGTGCTCCAGCGAGATGTTCAGCGTGAAGGCGACGTCCTTGCTGGTCATCGGCGTGCCGTCGGAGAACTTCACGTCGGTGCGGAGCTTGAGGGTGACGGTCTTGTCGCCGTCGCTCCACTCCCACGACTCGGCCAGCCACGGCTCCAGCTTGCCGCCGTCGAGGACGTTGCGGCGCACCAGCGGCTCGTAGATGAGGCTGATCTGCGGCGCGATGTCGGTGGAGGGGGAGTAGATGTTGAAGTTGCGGGAGTACGTGGTGGCGTTGTTGATGCGCAGGCTGATGGAGTCCGACGTCCCGCCGGCAGCGTTGCCGGAGGTCTGCTGAGCACCGCCCGAGGTGCCCGGCGAGCACGCGGTCAGCAGCAACGCCAGCCCCAGCGCGCCGGCTGTGGCTGAGAATCCAACCTTTTTCATGGGGGATGCTCCTTTCAGATGCGGGTTCGGCCGCCGTCGAAGTAGGTGACCGGTTCCGGGTCCAGGGATGGCACTCCGTACGGCGTGCCGCCGTTCCGTAGCGAGAGGGTGGTCGTGCGGCCGGCGGCGGCGCTCATCCGGGCGGCCACGGGGGAGGTGCCGGTCTGCCCGCCCTCCCGAACCGGCGGAACTCCGCGATGATGTGGCGGCCGGCGCCGCCGTGTGTGCCGAGCGCCTCGGGCGCCTCGTACGCGATGTCGCAGTCGTCGCGGTAGGCCGTCGGGCCGATGTCCCAGACCTTGACCATGTCGCCGGGGCGGTCGCCGGAGCTCTCCGGCCTGCCCTCGGGCCCGATCACGGTGCAGTCGCGGAAGTGGTCCGGCGAGAAGTGGCACTGCTGGTGAGCAGCGATGACTCCGTTGTCCAGGCGCGTGTTCATGACGCTGAGGTCCTCGGCGTCAATGCGGTGGTTGAGGTCGCGCCGCCGGGTGGGCGGCCGGTCGGACTCGCGCAGTCGGCCCCGTGCTGTTCGACGGCCTCAGGGCCGGTGCCGCAGAGCGCCGCCGCCACCGGCCCCTTGCCCGGCCGGTGTGCCGCCTTGGTCAGGCTGGCGTGCAGGCCGAGGCCGAGGACACCGATACGCAGGCCTTCCACAGAGCCCCCCTTCTGGCGAGTGAGAGGAGGCTAGCGCGGCAATTATGAAAATAACTAGCTTAATCAGGGGCTAACTGTACGAAGATGCACGGTTGAGGCGAGCACGTGACATTTTCGTGATGGTTTTTATTCAGGAATCTTTCCTAAAGAGGGTGGTCTCCGCGTGGTTGAGCGCGGCCCTGACCGCTCCGACCACGATCGACTCCGAGCCGAACCGGGAGGCCACGACCCGTGGCGGATAGACGCAGACCCGGTCGAGATACCGCTGGATCGGCTCCACCAGCAACTCGCCGCCGGGAGCGAGCGAGCCGCCGATCACCACCATCTCGGGATCCAGCGGGTTGACGACGGTCGCCAGGCCCTCGGCCAGGGTCGTGGCGAAATCCTCGACCGCCTTCGCGGCACGCTCCTCCCCCT
Organism: Streptosporangium minutum; assembly: GCF_002149035.1. Lineage (GTDB taxonomy): Bacteria > Actinomycetota > Actinomycetes > Streptosporangiales > Streptosporangiaceae > Streptosporangium > Streptosporangium minutum. The sequence continues at coordinate 14,207 of NZ_NGFP01000074.1, read as the reverse complement.
CCCGCGCCCGGGCGAAGGCGAACTCCGCGGCCTGGGCGGGCGAACGCAACTCCCCCGGCTCGACGGACATGGCGTACTCGATGACGTGGCCGAAGGCCATCCACAGGCCCTTCGCCGGCTCGCCGATCTCACCTGAGGCGGAATGCGCCCCTCGGTAGGGCGCGCCCCCGATGAGCAGCCCGAGCGAGAGCCGGTTGCCGGTGAACAGGTAGACCACGTCGCTGCGCCCTTCCGCGACGCCGCGCCAGTGCTCGGCCAGCACCGCCAGGCGCATGTCGTTCTCGACCAGCACCGGCACCGAGAGCCGCGCCGACAGTTCGGCCTGCAGCGGCACCCCGGCCCAGTTGGGCAGCACGTTGCTCTTGACCACCTGCCCCTGCCCGTCGACCACACCCGTGGTCCCCACCGCGACGGCGGCCAGGTCGCGTGTCTCGACGCCGGCCTCGGCCGCGCACTGTCCCACCAGCCGGGTGATCTCGTCGATGCGCTCGCCCGGCGTCATCTCCTGGAAGACGGCGACCCGCCGCGTAGCGATGATCGTGCCGCCCAGGTCGGCGGTCATGGCGTGCAACCGGTAGGCGCCCACACTGAGCCCGACCACCTTGCGCGCCGAGGTGCGGAAGCGGAAGCGCTTGGCGGGCCGGCCACGCTGGCGGCCGCCGTACTCCTCCGTGTACTCCTCGACCCAGCCCTCCACCAGCAGGTCATCCACGATCGCCTCGACCGTGGGACGCGAGACATGCGCCGCGCGGGCGAGCTCCGCCAGCGTGGCCACGTCCGTGTTGCGGAGGATTCCCAGGATCGCGGCGCTGTTGAGGCGCCGGAGGAGTGAGGCGTCGCCGCTCTGCTGATGCATCGGCACATCGTACTTAATAAGCCACCTTGCAAAAAGGATCCGGCGTGGAGCCGGATCACGGGCAGAGCCGCCGGCCGGCCGCGCCACCGGCGGCCGGCCACGGCCGCCGGGGTGTGGCTGCCCGTGGGTCGGGCGGCCGGCCCGACGGCTCCGTCCGCACCTCCGTCCTCGCCCGCCCTCAGCCGAGGTCGGGCTCCGCGCGGAGTTCGAGCACCGAGCCCACCCGATCGAGCTCCAGGTGCACGATCTCGTTCCGGCCCGCCCGCAGCAGCGGGGCGGGAACGTAGAGCGTGCGCTGCGGCCCTCTGTCCCAGTAGCGGCCCAGCAGGACCCTGTTGACCCAGACGTAGCCCTTGCCCCAGCCCGGCAGCATCAGGAACGCATCCGCGGGCTCGGTCACCTCCAGCACCGTGCGGAAGAACGCCGGCGCCTCGTCCACCGTCCCCTGTCCGAAGGCCAGTGCCGACACGTCCTCCAACGGGATCGCGCGGGCCCCGTATCCGTGCAGGTACTGCTGGTGGTGGAGTATCCCGCCGAGGAGCCCCTTGCGCTCGCCGAGCAGCGGCCCGTAGTTGGTCCGTCCCATCGACTCCACCAGCACCTCGACCACGGCGAACCCGCCCGCCACCGGTCCGGGCAGGACCTCCGCGTCCCGCTCCACCACACCGGCCGGCCGCCCGTCGACGAACACATGCGCGCGGTCGCGCACCTCGCGCAGCGTCAGCGGGTAGGGCTCACGCGGCCCCGGCACGGTGGTCCGGTAGAGCACGAGCCCGTGCTCCAGCCCCAGTTCCTCGAAGGTCGGCGGCACCGGCGCGACCACCTCCGGCCGCGCCAGGACGTCCAAGGCCTGCCGGAGCAGGACGGACCCCTCCGGGTGGAGCGTCGCGGGCGGCAGCACGGCCGGCACGGCGGGCACCTCGGGCAGTTCCTCGTTGTAGGCGGCGAGCACCTCGCGGAAGCGCCAGAACTTCTCCGTCGGCGCGCCGCGCTCGTCGATCGGGGCGTCGTAGTCGTAGGAGGTCACGGTGGGGCGCCAGCCGCCGTCGGCCTGCGCTCCGTCGCGGTTGGCGCCCGCCCGGGTGCCGGGGTTGCTGCCGCCGTGCGCCATGTAGAGGTTGACCGACGCGCCCGCGGCCAGGATCCGCTCCAGTGTGTCGGCCGCGTCACGGGGGTCGCGGATGACGTGCTCGTGCCCCCAGTGGTCGAACCAGCCGCACCAGAACTCCATGCAGAACAGCGGGTCGTCCGGGCGATGGGCGCGCAGCGTGGCGAATGCCTGCTCGGGCTCGGAGCCGAAGTTCACCGTGGCCAGTACACCGTCGATCGTTCCGCCGGTCAGGTAGTGGTCGGCCGGTCCGTCGGAGGTGAACAGCGGCACCTCGACGCCCCGCCTGACCAGCCCGTCCGCCAGATGCCGCAGGTAGGCGTGGTCGCTGCCGTAGGAGCCGTACTCGTTCTCCACCTGCACCATGATCACGTTTCCGCCGCGGGTGACCTGCCGCTCGGCCACCTGGGGCATGATCCGGTCGAGGTAGCGGTCGACGTGGGCCAGGTACTTGGGGTCGCTGGTGCGCAGGTGGCCGGTCAGCCAGACGGGCAGCCCGCCGTTGTCCCACTCCGCGCAGATGTAAGGCCCCGGCCGCACGATCGCCAGGAGCCCTTCGGCCGCCGCCGCGTCCAGGAACGCTCCCAGCTCCTCCACCCCGCGGAAGTCTCCCGGCCAGGGCTCGTGCAGGTTCCACGGCACGTACGTCTCGACGGTGTTGAGTCCCATCGCGCGCAGCATGGCCAGCCGGTGCCCCCACTGGTCACGGTGTACCCGGAAGTAGTGCAGGGCGCCGGACAACACCCTGAACGGGGTGCCGTCCAGCTGGAACGAGCCGTCATCGACGGAGAAGACACGCACGGAAACACTCCTTTGCGGAGTCGGGGCATGGGAGCAGAGGGGAACATGGGAGCAGAGGGAAGGGGCGACGCAGTGGGGGACGCCCTCGACCGGCGCGGCGTCGCCGTGCCGGCCGTCGACGCCGATGGTCAGGCAGTGTCACGCGGCAGGGTGGGGAGGCCCCGGCCGGCGCTCGACCCGGGGTGCGACCTGCCGGCGGACAGGAGCAAGTTCCGGAACAGGGTACACGTGATCGTTACGTCGCTCCGGTCGGCACAGGGCGCCGCCGGAGACGGCGTACCGCTGCGGCCGCTCCGGGCCGCCCTCCCGCACCAGGGCGGATGCGCCGACCGGGATGGAACCGCGTCCGTGTGATCGCGTCACCGACCGGCCCGGAGCCTCCAGGTGCCGGGCCGGGAACCTACTGGCTGGAACCGACCGCGCCGCCGACAATCCAGGAGCCCGAAGGTCCCGGCCGGGAACCTACTGGCTGGAACCGACCGCGCGCGCCGCCGACCGCACGATCTCCTCCAGGTGCTCGCTGTGCGCGCCGCGCCAGTAGATCTGGCCGCACTCCGGGCAGCGGCCGTAGGCGTCGTAGGTGCGCCGGGTCCCGGCCTCCAGCAGGCGTTCGACCTCGTGCTTGCCGACGGGCTCCAGCTCCCCGTTGCAGGCCGTGCAGCGGGTCCACGGCCGCAGCGGCGGTGCGAATCGTTCCAGCAGGTCATGGAGCTGGTCGTGCGGGTTGCTGCCCCGGACGTAGGCGCCGAGCCAGAGCGCCCGGCGGCGCAGCAGCCCGCGGTCGCGGGTCAGCAGCACGCGGCGTTCCGCGTTCGCCTGCACGACCAGCGAGGGGTCGTCCATGTCGTTGTGGTAGGCCGTGTCCAGGCCCAGCAGCCGGAGCCGTCGCGCCAGGGTGCCGAGATGGACGTCGAGCAGGAACCGGGGGGCGAGCCGTCCAGGTTCGAGGGGCACCCGCTGGGGGCGGGGCACGGCGTGGACGTGGACCACGTCACCGGCGGCGGGCTGGTAGGACGGGCCGACCTCCGCGCCGTCGACGGTCATGGGCCCCACCTCCGGCAGCGGGATGCCGAGCGACTCCACGACGTGTCCCAGCGTCGACGTCCCGTCGGGCGCCACCCGCTGCCACTCGCGCCGGCGGCTCGCGGGCAGGAACAGCAGCAGTTCGGCGGTGATACGCAGATGTATGTCACATTCGACCACGCTGTCAGCATGCCATCCTGACGGCGTTCCGTGTGGCCCGCGCGCCGTGATCGTCGCGGTGGCCTGACCCGCGAGCACGCGCCGGGCCGCTTCGGGGGACATGAGGACGCGTCGCCCGCGCGGGCCGGAGAGACGCCTATTGACATCGCCGGAACGGCCGAAGAGACTCACCCAAAACCATTCTCAAGGTCCGGGTATACGGGCCAGTTTGCTGTAAACGTTTACAGCACTATCAAGGAGTGACCCGATGGCCGTTTCGCGATGGCGCGGGCTCGGTGTTCTGGCAGCTCTGGCACTTGTCGCCGTGCTGGCCGTACCCGGTCAGGCGCAGGTCGGCAGGGACCGGGCCGGCACGATCACCACGGGCTCGGCGCACTCCGCCGCGCTCGGCGAGTCCATCGCGTACAACGTCTACCTGCCGCACGGCTATGACCGAGGCGCGCGGCGTTACCCGGTGCTCTACCTGCTCCACGGCAGGGGAGACACGATGCAGGCATGGACCCAGGTCAAGGACACGCTGGACCGGCTGATCCAGGACAAGCGGATCCCCGGTCTCATCGCGGTCATGCCGGACGCGCCCTGGAGCGGAGGCGGCAGCTGGTACGTGGATTCGCGGTACACCGGTACCGACGCGCCCGGCCGGCCGGTGGAGACCGCGCTGACCCGCGACCTGGTGAACCACGTCGACTCCGCCTACCGCACCGCGCCGATCCGCAACGCGCGGATGGTCGGCGGCTACTCCATGGGCGGCTACGGCGCGCTGCGCTTCACCCTGGCCCACCCGGACCTCTTCGGCAGCGCACTCGTCCTCAGCCCCGCCGTCTACACGCCGCTGCCGCCGGCGGACTCGTCGGCCCGCGAGTACGGCGCGTTCGGCCTCGGCGACCAGAAGTTCGCCGACGACGTGTACCGCAAGCTCAACTACCCGGACCTGCTGCCCGGCATGGATCCCGAACTGCCCGTGCGGCTGTTCGTCGCGGTAGGCGACGACGAGTACGCCAACCCGGACCCCGCCGACGCCCGCCACGACCTCGACTTCGAATCCGAGGCGCTCTACAACACCGTACGGCGGGCACCGGGCATCTCGGCGGAGATGCGCATCCTGGACGGCGGCCACGACTGGAGCGTCTGGGGCCCCGCGTTCGAACAGGGCATGGCTGACCTCGGCCCCATGCTGAGCGTGGTCCCGCCGACCGGGCTGCCCGCGCCGCTGTACGGCACCGCCGGCACCGACTGGGCGGGTGGTGTGGCGGCACACGCCGACGGCTCGGCCACGCTGGGACTCGCTACCGGTGGCCCGGTGAACGGCCAGCCGTACGCGGGCAAGCTGGACGCGGTCCTGATCCGCCGGAGTCCGGACGGCACTCCGCGGTGGACGAGACAGCTCGGCACCGCCGCCGACGAGCGCCTGTACGGCGTCGCCGCCCTGCCCGACGGAGGCGTGCTGGCCGCCGGCTACACCAGGGGTGACCTGGACGGCCGCCATCCGGGCAACACCACCGACGACGCCTTCGTGGTGCGGCTGGACGCGAACGGCGAGGTCCGGTGGCTGACCCAGTTCGGCGCGGCCGGCGCGGCGGATCGCGCCTACGGGCTCACCGCCACCTCGGACGGCGGAGGCTACCTGGTCGGCTACACCAAGGGCGCGCTCGCCGGGACGAACAGCGGTGACAAGGACGCCTTCCTGACCCGGATCGGCGCGGACGGGCAGCTCGGCTGGACACGCCAGCTCGGCGGCGCCGGCGAGGACAAGGCCTACGGTGTGGCCGCCGACGCCACCGGTGTCTTCGTGGCCGGCAGCGCCACGGCGGGACTGCCCGGCGCGCCGGCGCTCGGCGGGCTGGACGGCTGGATCGCGGGATACGGCGCGGACGGCACCCAGCGGTGGGTGTCCGCCGCGGGCGGCGGCGGCGACGACCGGCTCAGCGCGGTGACGGTGACCACGGACGGGCTCGCGGTGGCCACCGGGGAGAGCGGCGGCGACCTCCTGGCCGTGGCGTACACCTCCGGAGGCAAGCAGAAGTGGCGCAGAACCGTCGCCACCCAGGCCCCGGACGCGGGAGCCGCTGTGGTCGCCCTGCCCGGCGGCGCCGTCGAGGTGATCGGATACACCCGTGGCCGGATCGGTGTGGCGGCAGGCGGCGCCGACGTGCTGGCCGTGCGCCTGTCGGGCACGGGAAGGCAGCAGGCGGCCGCCCAGTTCGGCACGGCACGCGACGACGGCGTCGACCCGTTCGCCGAGCCGAACCTGTACGCGACGCCGACTCCGGCCGGGGACGTGCTGGTGACCGGGCTGACCTACGGGACTCCCGGCGGCGGCACCGCGCCCGGCAACGGCGACGTGTTCCTGGCCACCGTCGACCCCACCGGATGAGGCGCGCGGGCGGGCCCGGTCACGGCCCGCCCGCGCCGTACGGCTATCGCCCGGCCTCGTGCGCGCTGACCAGCTGCTTGGGTGCCGTCAGGCACCACGCCTCGGTGACCAGCTCGAACAGCTCATCCGGGTCGATCTTCTCAAGGCGCACCACGACCCAGCCGAACCGGCCCGCGGTGAACTGGACCTCGAACACCTCCGGGCGCTCGGCCACCAGCGCGATCTGCTCCTCGATCGTCGCCTTGAGCCCCACGGTCCGCGTCTTCTCCCACAGGTAACCGAAACCCTTGCCGCGCACCTTCAGCGAGATCCAGTCGCCGCCCTCGCTCTGCCCGACCTCGGGCAGCCTGTCCAGCATCTCCAGGAACTCATCAACGCTCACACCCATGGCCCACATGTATCAGAGCCCTCCGACACTTACGGCACGGAGTGTCCCGCGTAGCGACAAAGGTAGGGGCAGGCGGAGGCGTGGAGCGGGAGCGTCACGATTTTCGATGCTCAGCTCGTAAAGCGTTCACGGTTCTTGGGGCCGTGCCCACTGATCGTCAGCATTCGTTCACACACGCATGCCGAACGACCAGGAGACATCAATGGGGACAGGCAACCCGCGGCGCAGGCTGGCCCTTGCCGCTTGCGCGCTGAGCGGTTCACTGGTGGTCGGTGCCACCGCCTTCGGCGCCGCATCCGCCGAATCCGCCACGTCGGCCGCGTCCGTGTCCGCGGCGCAGGAGACCACGCTGCGGGTGAGGATGGCGGGCTCGGGCGTCGACACGCTCAACCCGTTCCTCGCCTTCTTCAACGGCGCCTATGACATCTTCGGCTCGATCTACCCCACGCTGAACTCGCTGGACGAGAACGGCAAGCCGGGCCCGTACCTGGCCGAGTCGTGGACGCCGTCGGAGGACAAGCTCACCTGGACCTTCAAGCTCAGGGAGGGCCTGAAGTGGAGCGACGGCAAGCCGATCACGGCTGAGGACGCCGCCTGGACCCTCAACCTGATCATGACCGACACGGTCGCGGGCACCGCCAACAGCTCGCTGGTCGCCAACTTCGAGTCGGTCACCGCACCCGACCCCGCGACGCTGGTCATCAAGACCAAGGCGCCGCAGGCCAACGTCGTCTACATGAGCATCCCGATCAGCGGCATCCCGATCGTGCCGAAGCACGTCTGGGAGCCGCGGGCCAAGAACCTCAAGGACGCCAAGAACGACACCTTCCCCGTCGTCGGCTACGGTCCGTGGACGCTCACGGAGTACAAGCCCGAGCAGTACGCGAAGTTCGACGCCAACAAGGACTTCATCCTCGGCAGGCCCGGCTTCGACCACATGATCCAGCAGAGCTTCAAGTCGACCGACGCCGCCGTCGCCGCGCTCCGCAGCGGCCAGCTGGACTACATCAACGGTGTGAACCCGACCCAGTTCAAGGCCCTGCAGACGGACAAGAGCCTGCTGACCGCCCAGGAGGTCGGCAACGGCTGGACCGGTGTCGAGGTCAACCACAACGCCCGCACCCGCAGCGGCAAGAAGATCGGCACCGGCCACCCCGCGCTCGGCGACCCGGTGCTGCGCCGGGCGATCTCGCTGGCCACCGACAAGAAGACACTGGTCACCAAGGTGCTCGACGGCATGGGCGTGGTCGGCTCCGGCTACCTGCCCCCGGCCTGGCCGCAGTGGAGCTGGAAGCCGGCCGCGGGCCAGGAGACGCCGTTCGACCTCGCCCAGGCCGGCAAGATCCTCGACGACGCCGGCTACACCAAGGGCGCCGACGGCGTCCGCGTCGACCCCAAGAGCGACAGGCCGCTGGAGCTGCGCCTCGGCATCCACTCCGACGACACGGCCGACGCGGGCATCTCCACCTACCTCAAGGGCTGGCTGGAGACGATCGGGATCAAGCTCAAGATCCAGACGCTGAGCATGAGCGCGCTCAACAGCGACCTGGCCAAGGGCGACTGGGACCTGCTGATGGACGGCTGGACCACCGGTCCCGACCCGACCTACCTGCTCGGCCTCCAGACCTGCGCCACGCTGCCCAAGGACGACGGCACCGGCGGCAACACCGACGCCTTCTTCTGCGACGAGGCCTACGACGAGCTGTTCAAGAAGCAGCTCACCACGTTCGACCAGGACGAGCGGGCCAAGGTCGTCGCCGAGATGCAGGACATCCTGTACAAGGCCGACGTCGACCAGATCCACTTCTACGCCAACACCCTCGACGTCGCCCGCACCGACACCGTGACCGGCCTGATCACCGGGCAGCCGGACGCGCAGGGCATGTACCCGGCGCAGACCGCGTTCTGGAGCTACCTCAAGGCCGCGCCGCCCGCCGCCAAGCCGGCCGCCGCCTCGGCCGAGGAGGAGGGCGGCGGCGGCCGGCTGTGGGTCGGCGCGGGCGTCCTGCTCGTCGCACTCGTCGGCGGCGGGATCGTGCTCAGGCGCCGCTCGGGCGCGGGCGACCGTGAGTAGTCTCACCGCCGCGGGCCCCGCCAAGGTCAGGGGACAGGGGGTCAAGCGGTCGGGCTTCCTGCCTTACCTGGGCTCGAAGCTGGTCGCGGCGCTGGTCAGCTTCTTCGTGACGCTGGTCATCGGCTTCGTGATCTTCAGCCTGATGCCGGCCGACCCGGTCCGCACCCTGACCAGGGGCCGTCCCACCAGCGAGGCCCAGCTCGCCCAGATCCGGATCCAGCTCGGCCTGGACGACCCGATCTGGGAGCGGTTCCTCACCTTCGTCGGCAACACGCTCAAGGGCGAGCTCGGCTACTCCTGGCAGTTCCAGCAGTCGGTCTCGTCGCTGGTGGCCGACCGGCTCGGGCCGACCCTGCTCCTCATGGGCACGGCCGCGGTCCTGTCGATCGCCCTCGGCCTGTGGCTGGGCATCCGCAGCGGCTGGCGGCACGGCAGCCTGTTCGACCGGATCGCCTCCAGCGCCTCGCTCACGCTGTGGTCGGTGCCGACGTTCTGGCTCGGCATGATCCTGCTGGTCACCTTCAGCGTGGGCGTCGGCCCGATCCCGAGCCTGCTCCCCGCGGGCGGGATGAGCGACCCCTCGCTGCCGCAGGAGGGCTGGACCCACGTCGTCGACGTGGCCAGGCACCTCGTGCTGCCCTGCCTGACCATGGTGCTGGTGGTCTTCGCCCAGTACGTCACGGTGATGCGCACCTCGATCATCGACGAGATGGGCAGCCCCTACCTGCTGACCGCCAGGGCCAAGGGCCTGACCGACGACGCCGTACGGCGGCGCCACGCGGTGCCGAACGCGCTGCTGCCCTCGGTCACGATGATCTTCATGCATCTCGGCGTCCTGGTCAGCGGGGCGATCACGGTCGAGGCCGTCTACTCCTGGCCCGGCCTCGGCTACCTGACCTACGAGGCGCTCAAGATCCCCGACCTGCCCCTGCTCCAGGGCACCTTCATCGTCTTCAGCGCGAGTGTGATCATCATGAACCTCCTGGCGGACGTGGTCTACCGCTTCCTCGACCCGAGAGTGCGAGCCCAATGAAACGCCTTCCCCCGGACGGTGTCCGGTGACCGCCGCCACGCACGCCCCGGCCGCGGTCGAGGTCCCACGCCACCACGCGTTCGGCCGGTTCTGCCGCGCCTACGCCAGGCGGCCCGCCGGCCTGGCCGGACTCGGACTGCTCGTCGCGTTCGGCGCGCTGGCCCTGGCCGCGCCGCTGTTCATCGGCGACGACCAGCTCAACGTGATCAAGGTGGACGGCCCGCAGCTCTCCCCGCCCGTCGACGGCTACCCGCTCGGCACCGACCAGGCGGGCCGCTCGGTCCTGCTGCTGGTCATCTGGGGCGCACGTGAGTCGCTCACCATCGGCATCATCGCCACCGCGCTCACCGTGGTCCTCGGCAGCGCGGTCGGCCTGCTGGCCGGGCACTACCAGGGCCGGGTCGGCCAGGGCCTGATGCACGTGACCGACTGGTTCATCGCGCTGCCCAGCTTGCCGCTGGCCATCTCGCTGTCGGCCGTGCTCGGCCAGGGCGCGGCGTCGATCACGATCGCCATCGCGGTCACCTCGTGGACCGCGACCGCCCGCCTCGTGCGCGCCCAGACGCTCGCCGTCGAGGCGCGACCCTTCATCGAACGGGCCAGGGCGCTGGGCGCGGGCAACACCCAGATCATGGTCAGGCACGTGCTGCCCAACGTCATGCCGCTGATCCTGGTCTCCAGCACGCTCACCGTCGCCTCGGCGATCCTGTCGGAGGCCACGCTGACCTTCCTCGGCCTCGGTGACCCGACCGGCGTGACCTGGGGCTCGATGCTCCAGGCGGCGTTCGCGGGCGGCGCGGTCACCGCGGGCGCGTGGTGGTACCTCATACCGCCGGGCATCGCGATCCTCATCGTCGTGCTCGGCTTCACGCTCGTCGGCCGCGCCGTCGAGCACGTGCTCAACCCGAGGATGGTAGGCCGATGACGGCGAGGGACCGGACCCGGGCGCCGGAGACGCCCGGCTCGACGAGGGGACCGGACCGGGTGCCGGAGACGCCCGGCGCGGCGAGCGGGCAGGACCGGACGCCGGAGACGCCCGGGGAGGCGAGCGGGCAGGCCCCGGCACCGCAGGGGCGGCCCGGGACTCCGATGCTCGACGTGCGCGACCTGCGGGTGACCTACCGCAACGGCGAGCGCGCCGTGCCCGCCGTACGCGGGGTGAGCTTCACCCTCGACCGCGGCCAGACCCTCGGCGTCGCGGGGGAGTCGGGCTCGGGCAAGTCCACGATGGCACTCAGCCTGCTGCGGCTGCTGGCCCCCTCCGCCGAGGTGAGCGGCGAGGTGCTGTTCGAGGGCGAGGACCTGCTGACCGCCAGGTGGGCGCGGCTGCGCGCGGTGCGCTGGTCGGCGGCCTCCGTGGTGTTCCAGGGCGCGATGAGCGCGCTCAACCCGGTGCGCACGATCGGCGAGCAGATCTGCGAGCCCATCCTGCTGCACGAGAAGGTCGGGCAGCGGGAGGCACGCAGGCGGGCGGCCGAGCTGCTCGACAGCGTCGGCGTGCCGTCGCGGCGCGCGGGCTCCTACCCGCACGAGTTCTCCGGCGGCCAGCGCCAGCGCATCATGATCGCGATGTCGCTGGCCTGCCGGCCCGACCTGATCATCGCCGACGAGCCGACCACCGCGCTCGACGTCATGGTCCAGGCACAGGTGCTGGAGCTGCTCGGCGAGCTGGTGCGCGAGTCGGGCATCGGCGTCATCATGATCAGCCACGACCTGTCGGTGCTGTCGCACATGTGCGAGCGGCTGGCCGTCATGTACGCGGGGCGGATCGCCGAGATCGGCCCGTCCAGGCAGCTCATCGCCGAGCCGCGGCACCCGTACACGCGGGCGCTCGGCCGGGCCTTCCCGACGATCGGCGACCCGGCCTCACGGCTCGCCCCCGCCGGGCTGCCCGGCGACCCGCCCACGCCGTCCGAGCTGGCCAGGCTCAGCGAGGGCAGGGGCTGCGCCTTCGAGCCGCGCTGCTCCGAGGCCGTGGCGGCCTGCCGTACCGAGACCGTGGAGCTGTGGCCGAGCGGTCCGCGGCGCGAGGCCGCGTGCCTGCGCGTGCTGGAAGGGAGCGGGACGTGAAACCCGTGCTGGAAGTCCGCGACCTGATGGTCACCTACCCACCGCGCAGGGGCGCCGCGCCCGCGCGCGCCGTCGACGGGGTGAACCTGCAGGTACGGCAGGGCGAGATCGTCGCGCTCGTCGGCGAGTCGGGGTGCGGCAAGTCCACGCTGGCCAGAGCCCTGGTCGGGCTGGTCAAGCCGACCGGCGGCCAGGTGCTGGGCGGCGGTGAGCCCCTCGGATACTCCGCCGCCGCGCTGAAGGCCTACCGCCGCCACACCCAGCTCGTCCTGCAGGACCCGGGCGGCGCGCTCAACCCCAGGCAGAACGTCTTCGACGCCGTCGCCGAGGGGCCCCGGCTGCACGGCCTGACCGATCGGCTCGGCGAACGGGTGCACGCCGCGCTGGCCAGAGCCGGGCTGCGGCCGCCCGAGGAGTTCGCGGGGCGCTTCCCGCACGAGATGTCCGGCGGCCAGCAGCAGCGCGTCGTCATCGCGGGGGCGCTCGCGCTCGAACCTTCGGTCATCGTCGCCGACGAGCCGGTGGCCTCGCTCGACGCCTCCGTCAGGGGCGAGATCCTCAAACTGATCCTGGAACTGCGCGACTCGCTCGGCCTGTCCGCGCTGGTCGTCAGCCATGACCTCGGACTGGCCTGGAACATCGCGGACAGGGTCGCGGTCATGTACCTCGGCAGGATCGTCGAGACCGGCACGGTCGAAGAGGTCCTGCTACGTCCCAAACACCCCTACACCAGGGCGCTGCTGTCGGTGCTGCCCGACTCGGACGAGCGGCCCGTGCTGCTCACCGGCGAGCCGCCGGACCCGGCCGCCGTCCCCGGCGGCTGCCGCTTCCACCCTCGATGCCCGCTCAGGGCGGCCGAGCAGGACACGCTGTGCGACAGCCGCGACCTGCCCGTCCTGACCGGTGATCCGTCGGGGTCCAGCCTCGCCGCCTGCCATCTCGTCCACTGAACCCGTCCACCGCACCCGTCCACCGAAGGAGCACTCCGATGACCGCTTTCCTCCGTCCGCCCGCCCTGCGACCCGGCGCCCGCGTCGCCGTCGTCGCCGCGAGCAGCCCGCCCAACCAGGCCAACCTGGACCGCGGTCTGGCGGCGATGGAAGAGGTCGGCCTCAAGCCCGAGGTGTTCGCCTCCTCGCGGGCCGGCGGGACCGAGTACGACTACCTGGCGGGCGACGACCTCCTGCGGGCGGGCGACCTGACCAGGGCGCTCGGCGACCCGGCCTTCGACGCGGTCTTCTGCGCCGGCGGCGGGTACGGCATGCAGCGCACGCTGGAGCTGGTCGACTGGCCGAAGATCGACGCGGCCAGGCCGAAGGTCGTGGTGGGCTACTCCGACGTGACCGCGCTGCTGGAGGCGATCGCGGTCAAGCTGGGCTGGGCGTCGCTGTTCGGGCCGATGGTCGCCTGCGACGGCTTCTACGAGGGGCCGGGTCAGTACGACTTCGACGAGCTGATGAAGCTGCTGTTCCACCCGGAGACGGTGACCGAGCTGGTCTTCCCCGACGCCAGGACCGTCGTCCCCGGCGTCGCGGAGGGCCACACGCTGGGCGGCACGGCCACGCTGCTGGCCGCCTCGATCGGCACCGACACCTCGCTGCCCGCCCGAGGGGCGATCCTCTTCCTGGAGGACGTGGACGAGGAGCTGTTCCGGATGGACCGCTACATCACCCAGCTCCGCCGGGCCACCTACAGCGACGGCGTGGCCGGGATCCTGCTCGGCACGTTCACCAACTGCGGCGAGCCGCGCGACGTGGAGCGCATGCTGGTGGAGCGGCTGAGCGACCTCGGAGTGCCGGTCCTCGCCGGGGCGGACATCGGGCACGGCATCGCGATGCAGACCTACCCGATCGGGGTCAGGGCCCAGCTCGACACCGAGGCGGGCAGGCTGCGCCTCCTGGAGCCGGCGCTCATACCCTGAGCCGGTGCTCATGCCCTGACCCCGTGCTCATGCCTGAGCCGGTGCTCATGCCTTGACTCGACGCTCATGCCTGAGCCGGTGCTCATGCCTGAGCCGTGTTTCCCGGAGCCGGAATCAGGGGTCCTCCCGAACGGAAGGGGATGATCCCGCCGGTCTCCGCCACCCTCGGCGACCGATTTCGCAGGTAAGGCCCGCGCCAGGAACCTCCACAAGTCAGCCACAAGAGCTTCCCAAGCCCTCTCGGAAACATTGGTCATCAGCCAGCCGAGACAGTCCGGATCAGTGCGATACCGGAGGGGGAGTTGAGATGGCGACAGTCGTCAGTGGCGGGGCCGGGGCATCGCCCGCTACGGCCTCGGAGGGGGATGAGCGCGGGGGG
>NZ_NGFP01000073.1 GCF_002149035.1 Streptosporangium minutum | reverse complement strand
GCGGGGGTGGAACCGGCAGCCGGACGGCGGCGCGAGCAGCGACGGCGGGTTGCCGGGGATCGCCGGCAGCCGGCCCCCGTCCTCCTCCTCTCCGGCGGTCAGCCGGAGGACCGAGGCGAGCAACCCCCGTGTGTAGGGGTGGCGGGGGGACTTGAAGATCTCCCGGGCCGGGGCGTGCTCGGCGGTGCGTCCGCCGTACATCACCAGGACCTCGTCGGCGACCCGCGCCACGACGCCCAGATCATGGGTGATCATCATGACCGCGACGGCGCGGTCCTCCTGGATCTTCCGGATCAGCTCCAGGATCTGCGCCTGCACGGTCACGTCCAGGGCGGTGGTCGGCTCGTCGGCGATGAGCAGGTCCGGTTCGCAGGACAGGGCCATCGCGATCATCACGCGCTGCCGCATGCCGCCGGAGAAGTGGTGGGGGTACTCATCCGCGCGCCGCCTCGGCTCGGGGATGCCCACCTCGGCGAGCATCTCCACCGCGCGCTCGCGCGCCACCCGGCGGGAGGTGCGCAGGTGGAGCCGGTAGGCCTCGGCGATCTGCTCGCCGACGGTGTAGAAGGGGTGCAGCGACGACAGCGGGTCCTGGAAGATCATCGCCATCCGGCGGCCGCGCAGCTCGCGGACCCGGGAGGCGGGCGCCCCGACCAGCTCCTCGCCGTCGAAGACGATCGAGCCGGAGACGGCGGCCTCGCGGTGCAGGCCCATGATCGCCAGAGACGACACCGACTTGCCGGAGCCGGACTCGCCGACGACGCCGAGCGTGCGGCCCCGCTCCAGGCCGAAGCTGATCCCGTCCACCGCGGTCCCGGCGGGGAAGCTCACCCGCAGGTCTCTGACTTGGAGGATCACGCGTACCTCACTCGGGGGTCGATCAGCGCGTAGAGGAGGTCCACGCCGAGGTTCGCCAGGGTGATGAAGAAGGCGGCCAGCAGGGTGACCCCGAGGACGACCGGCTGGTCGGCCTTGAAGATCGCGTCATAGGTGAGCTGGCCGACGCCCGGCAGGCCGAAGACGTGCTCGGTGATGACGGCCCCGGCGAGCAGCCCGCCCAGGTCCATGCCGAAGATCGTGACGATCGGGGTGAGCGCCGAGCGCAGGCCGTGCTTGGTGACGACGGTCCGCTCGTACAGGCCCTTGGCCCGGGCCGTCCTGATGTACGGCTCCGCCATCGTCTCGATCATCGAGGCCCGGGTGAGCCTGGCGTACATGGCGGCGTAGAGGCTGGCGAGCGTCATCCAGGGCAGCAGCAGGTTGCCCGCCCATGCGGCGGGGTCCTCGGTGATCGGCCGGTAGTCGGGGTAGGGCAGCCATTCGAGCTGCTGGACCAGGATCAGCAGCAGCATCATGGCGGTGAAGTAGACCGGCACCGAGGCGGAGGCGAGCGTGGCCGCCATGAGCGAGCGGTCGAGCGCGGTGCCCCGGCGCAGGGCCGCGACCAGTCCGACGGCCAGGCCGCCGATGAGCCAGAGCACGGCCGAGCCGACGGCCAGGGAGACGCTCACCGGCAGCCGGTCGGTCAGCAGGTCCCAGACGGGCAGGGCGTTCTGGTAGGAGTAGCCGAAGCAGGGGACGGAGCACTCCAGCGCCGCCGGGCCGGTGCCCAGCGTACGGCCGGCGAAGATGCCGGCCACGTAGCCGCCGAACTGCTCGGGCACCGGCCGGTCCAGGCCCATCTGCTCGCGGACCAGCGTCACCTGCTCCGGGGTGCAGGTCTTGCCGCAGGCGTGGGCGGCCGGGTCCGAGGGGAGCAGGTAGAAGATGGCGAAGGTCACCGCGCAGATGACCAGCAGCACACCCGCCACCGCGGCGAGCCGCCGCAGCGCGTAGAGGATCATCGGCCTGGCCCCTTCGGGTCGAGGGCGTCGCGCAGCGCGTCACCGAGCAGGGTGAAGGCCAGCACGGTGAGGAACAGGCACACGCCGGGGATCATGAAGTAGGTCGGCACGACCTGGTACCAGAGCAGCCCGTTGTCGATCATCTGGCCCCATGACGGGGTGGGGGGCCGCACGCCGACGCCGAGGAAGGACAGCGCGGCCTCGGTGCCGATGTTGGCCGGGATCGCCAGCGTCGTGTAGACGAGGATCGGCGCGGCCAGGTTGGGCAGGATCTCCTTCAGCAGGATGTGCGGCCCCATCGCCCCGTTGACCCGGGCGGCGTCCACGAACTCGCGGTGCTTGACGCTCAGCGTCTGCCCGCGGACGATGCGCCCGACGTACGGCCAGCTGAACATGCTCATGATCAGCACGAGCAGCAGGACGCGGTTGGCGTCCGGCGCGATGGACAGCAGCGCCAGCATGAAGATCAGGCTGGGGAAGGACATCACCAGGTCCATGACCCGGCTGAGCACGGTGTCGACCTTGCCGCCGAAATACCCGGCGACCAGGCCGACCGCGGTCCCGGCGAGCACGGTGACGGCCGTGGAGGCCACCGCGATCAGCAGTGACACCCGCGCGCCGTACACGATGCGGCTGAAGACGTCGCGGCCGTTGCCCGGCTCGACGCCGAGCCAGTGCTCGGCGCCGATGCCGCCGAAGTCGCCCTTGGGGACGCCGCCGAGCGCGTGGTCGATCGCGGTCTTGTCGAAGGTCTCGGGCTCCCAGCCGTTGAGCCTGGTCAGCAGCGGGGCGGCCAGCGCCATGAGGACGAACAGCACCACGATGGCGAGGCCGAAGAGGGCGGCCGGGTCGCGGCGGAGCCGTTCGTAGGCGATCCGCCCGGGGGAGCGGCCGCGGACGGGCGGGGCCGCGGCACCCGCCGCGGCCCCCTCCTGAAGGGAGGTGCTCACTTCCTGATCCCGAGCGTGGCGTAGTCGAACTGGCCGGACCAGATCAGGTGGCCGAACGCGCCGCCGACCTTGGAACCGGTGAGCAGCGGCTTGCGGGCCCAGACCAGGGGGATCATCGGGGCCTTCTGCATGATCGCGGCGTCCAGGTCGACCCAGGCGCGGTCGGCCGCCTTCAGGTCGGTCATGGCGTAGATCGCGTCGATCCGGTCCATGGTCTCCTGGTCCTTGAACAGCGACATGTTGCCGCTGTTGCCCTTGTCGGTGATGGTCCGGCCGTCGAACATCATCGGGATGAAGGAGGACCCGGACGGGTAGTCCTGGCACCAGCCGTACAGGGCCATGCCGTCGAACTTGGCGGTGTCGCCGATCGTGTCGTAGAAGACCGACGGGTCGAAGGTGTTGATCTCGGTCTCGACGCCGACGCGCTTGAGCGACTCCTGGATCGCGGTGGCGGCCACCTTGTCGCCGGTGGAGGCGTACATCTTGATCTTCACCGGGGTCGTCACGCCGGACTCGGCGATCAGCGCCTTCGCCTTCTCCACGTCGCCGGTCGCCGGGATCTTCAGGGTGTCCTGGGCGACGCCGCCGGACAGCGACGGCGGGAGGAAGGCGGTGGCGATCTCACCGGCGGCGGGTCCGCCCTGGGTGGTCTGGTAGCTCTCCTTGTCGATGGCGTACTGCAGGGCCAGGCGGAACTTCGGTTTGTCGAAGGGCGCCATGGTGTTGTTCATGGCCAGGGTGTCGGTGCAGCCCCGGATCTCGTTGTGGAAGCGCGCCTTGACCTTGGGGTTGGTGAGGATCTTGGAGAAGCTCTCGCCGTTGACGTCGGCGTAGGTGACCGCGGTCCGGTCGTCGCCCTGGTCGGCGATGAGCCGGTCCACGATCACGCTCTGCCGCAGGCCCTGCTTGACGACGACCTTGTCCGGCAGCGCCTTGCGGGCCGGGTCGGTGGCCGGGTCCCAGTGCTCGTTCCGGCTGAGCACGAGCTCCTTGCCCCGGTCGTAGGTGTCGATCTTGTACGGTCCCGAGGAGAAGACGCGGCTGTCGTACTGGGCCTTGGTGTCCTTGGCCCGCGGCACCGGCGCGAAGGTCGGCAGGGTGGTGTAGTAGGGGAACTCGGCGACGGGGCGCTTGAGCCTGAAGACGATGGTCCTGTCGTCGGGCGTCTCGATCGACTTCAGCGAGCCGTCCTTGTAGGGGCCCCTGTACTTCTCGGCGCCGTCCAGGACCAGGCGGGCGTAGTTGGGGCCGCCGGGCAGTTCGGGGGCGAAGGACCGCTCGACGTTGTACTTGACGTCGGCGGCCACGATGGGCGAGCCGTCCTCGTACTTCAGGCCGTCCTTGAGGGTGAAGGTCCAGGTCTTGCCCCCGTCGGACATCTCGCCGGTGGTGGTCGCCAGGTCCGGGACGACTTCCAGGCTCGCCGCGCCCGGTTCGGCCTTGTAGGTGACCAGGGAGCGGTAGAGGTAGCGCAGGCCGAAGTCCATCTCCGGCATCGTCCAGTTGCGGGTCGGGTCGAGGTGGGCGAAGTCCTGGTTGGACAGGATCGTGAGCGTCCCGCCCTTGGCGGCCGCACCGGTGGAGGGCTGCGAGGCCTCCCCGGATCCCTGGGAGGCGGGCGCCTTGCCGCTGCCGCAGGCCGTGGAAACGGACAGAAGAGCTGCTGCGAGCAGGCAGGTGCCCACTGTGGTCTTTAAGGACATATGTCACTCCACGTAACCGAGAGAGAAGGGGGTTAGTGACACGTAACATAGTAATGTGAAATATTATTGACAATAGGGCGTTATCAACCCGTGGCCGTTCTCGCCGGACGGATCCGGCCGGCGGCGCGGAAAAAAGGCTTCTGGTCTGGCAATTGACTGCCGCATTCCACGGAGCGGGCGGATCGGGCGGAAAAGGGGCGCGCGGGGCCCGGCGAATGGCGAGAGTCCACCGAAAGCGAATAAAACGGACATAAAGCGGCAAGAGGCATTCAGTCATCCGTAAGGGGTCAGTGGGCCGCGCCGCCGGTCCGGCCTCGACCAAGGGGTAGGTGGTTCCCCGTATGACCGCCGATGCCGGGTCTTCGGGCCGGCCCTGTCTCGGTGGGCGGGTGGTTCCCGCGTGACTGCCGACACCGGGTCCTTCGGGCCGGCCCTGTCCGGGAGAGCGGGTGGTTTCCGGTGTGGCCGCCTACACCGAGCCCTTGGCCCGGCCCTGCCCGGGAGGCGGAGGCCTTGACCCTAAATTGGTAGCTAGAAATCCAATTTGGTAAGGTCGTGCCGTGCGACTGACGAAGTTCACGGACCTGGCCCTGCGCGTCACCATGCGCCTGGCGGTCGCCGAGCAGGGGACGAGCCTCACCACCAGGCAGGTGGCCGAGGTGATGGCGATTCCCTACACCCACACCGCCAAGGTCATCGCCCGTCTCCAGCGCCTCGGGGTGGTGGAGGCCCGCCGGGGGCGCGGCGGCGGCCTGGAGCTGACCGGCGCCGGCCGTAAGGCGTCGCTGGGCTGGCTGGTCCGCGAGCTGGAGGGTGAGGAGGAGGTCGTCGCGTGCGAGGGGGAGACCCCCTGCCCGCTGCGGGCCGCCTGCCGCCTGCGCGGCGCGCTGCGCGTCGCCCAGCAGGCCTTCTACGCGTCGCTTGATCCGCTCACCGTGGACGACCTGGTCGCCTCGCCGACCGGGCCGGTCCTGCTCAGCCTCGGATGATCAGTAAAGTGCGGCCGATTCCCGCTGCACGCCTTTAAATATGAAGATCACTTACTACTTTGGAGGATGTTGTGCTCTCCCCCGAATCGGCCGCGACCGTCCGCGCCACCCTGCCCGTGATCGGCGGCGCCCTGGAAGACATCACCGGGCGGTTCTACGGGTCGATGTTCACCGACCACCCCGAGCTGCTGCGCGACCTGTTCAACCGGGGCAACCAGGCCAACGGCGAGCAGCGCGGCGCACTCGCCGGATCGATCGCCGCCTTCGCCACCCTCCTGGTGGAGCGCCCCGACGACCGGCCGGACGCGATGCTCGCCAGGATCGCCAACAAGCACGCCTCGCTCGGGGTCACCGCCGAGCAGTACGAGGTGGTCCACAAGTACCTCTTCGCCGCCATCGCCGAGGTGCTCGGCGACGCCGTGACCCCGGAGGTGGCGCGGGCGTGGGACGAGGTCTACTGGCTGATGGCCAACGCGCTGATCGCCCTGGAGGCAGATCTCCGGCGCGACTCGGGCGAGAGCTGGCTGCGGGCGACCGTGGTCGAGCGGCGGCGCCAGACCGCCGACGCGGTCTCCTTCACCCTGCGGCCGCCGATCCCCCTGTCCTTCAGGCCCGGCCAGTACGTCAGCGTCGCGGTCACCCTGCCCGACGGCGCGCGGCAGATCCGGCAGTACAGCCTGTCGTGCGCCCCCTCGCACGGCGACTGGCGGATCACCGTCAAGCGGGTGCGCGGCGGCGACACCCCGGACGGCGAGGTGTCCAACTGGCTGCACGAAAACGTCCAGGCCGGGGACGTGCTGACGATCTCCGCGCCGTTCGGCGACCTGGTCCTGCCCGAGGGCGACACCCCGCTGCTCCTGGCCTCGGCCGGGATCGGCGGCACCCCGATCCTGTCGATGGTCGAGCATCTCGCGGCCACCGGCTCCACCCGCCGGGTCACCGTCGTCCACGCCGACCGCGCCCCCGACGACCACGCGCACCGGGAGGAGCTCGAGCGGCTGGTCGCGGACCTGCCCGGCGCCACCCTGCACCTGTGGTACGAGCAGGCGGGCGGCTGCTCCTGCCGGCCGGAGCCCAACATCGGCCAGGTCGACCTGGCCGATGTCGAGCTGCCCGACGGGCTGTCCGCCTACCTCTGCGGGCCGCTGCCGTTCATGCGCGCCGTCCGCTCCGAGCTGCTCCGGCGCGGAGTGCCCGCCTCCGACATCCACTACGAGGTGTTCGGTCCCGACCTCTGGCTCGGTCAGGACTGATCGGGGCCCACGTCCCGGCGCCCGCGCCGTCCGGGGGAGACATCCTCAGGCGGGCGCGAGGACGCCGCCGGCCGGGGGTGCCCGGAGACCCGCCGGGGGCCGTCAGGCGAGCGGATGCACCTCGGGGTGCGCGTCCCACCAGCGTTTGAAGACCGGGTTGTCGTCCACGTGGTCGGAGTAGGCGGTCGCGAGACCGCGGTAGACCGCCGCCGCCTGCCCGTTGCTCAGGCGGTCGCGCCGCCAGGCCACGACGAGCCGGGCGACCTGGGGCTGCCCGGCGAGGGGGCGGACGACCGTGCCGGGCGGCGCGGGCCAGGAGGGATCGACCAGGCGCACCCCGTGCCCGGCCGCGACCAGCGGCCGCCCCGCGCCGCTCGGGGCGTCGTAGCGCACGTTGGGCTCGAACCCGACGGCCCGGCAGGAGGCCCGCAGCGCGGCGAGTGAGCCGTCGTCGGCGCCCGGCGGGCTGATCCAGGACTCGTCCTTCAGGTCGGCGAGGTGGATCTCCTCCTCCCCGGCCAGCCGGTGGGCCGCCGACAGGGCGATGAATATCGGATACCGGGGGATCAGGGTACGGCTGACGACCGGTGCGGTCAGGGGGACGTCGAACCCCTCGATGATGCCCAGCAGCGCCGCGTCGAGATGGCCGTGGGTGAGCGCCTCGGCCAGCAGCGCGGTGGAGGGCTCGATGCGCAGCGAGATCTCGTGGCTGGGCAGCATGTCGCCGACCCGGTCGACGACGCTCGCGACGCAGGCCAGGTGGACGCAGCCCAGCCGGACGACCCCGTCCGGCCCGGAAGGGCCGCGCAGGTCGCCGAAGAGCGTGTCGACCTCCGTCAGGACGATGCGGGCACGGGCGATGACCTGACGCCCCAGGGGTGTCGGCTCCACGCCGGAGCGGCTCCGTACGAAGATCGCCTCGCCGATGAGGTCCTCGACGCGATGAAGCTGGTTGGTCATGGCCGGCTGTGACAGGCCCAGCCGGGCCGCGGCCCGCGTGACGCTACCCGTATCCGCTATCGCACAGATCATACGGAGATGCCTGATATCGAGGTCCATAGCCAAGAATTATGTGGCGCGTTATGACGGCTGGCCGCATCCGGCCATGAGACTTCGGGCGACGCACTCCTCCGATCCTCCGGGTCTGGGACCCCGGAGTCTCGTACTCCGCCCGTCAGGCCAGGCGCCGCCGCCGTTCCTCCCCTGACCGACGTCTCATCGCCAAACCAACCTCGCATTCCATCAGGGATACCCCCCGGAGGTTTAGTTGAGATTCACGCCATCCCTGCGCGCGTTCGGAAAACACCTACCCGCACTGCTCGCACCCGTGCTGGGCCTGGGACTCGTCCTCCAGCCGCTGGCGGCCTCGCCCGCGAGTGCCGCCCCGGAGCCCCCGTCCGTCGGAGTGCGCGCCGCCGACGACGGATCGCCGCACGTCCAGGCGTCCCCCCTGGCGGTCAAGGAGCGCCCGCCGCTGTCGGCCTCGAAGGACGCGCTCCGGCGCGACCTCGACAAGCCCACGCCCACACCGGAACACCCGAGGCCCTCGGCGAAGACGAGCAAGTCCGCCAAGACGACCGCCGCGGCGGCCGCGTGCAGCGCGAGCGACTTCACCAGCCGTTCCGGCAGCGCCCTCGTCCAGCAGATCAAGGCCTCGACCACCGAGTGCGTCAACACCCTGTTCAACCTGACCGGCGGTGACGCCTACTACGCGTTCCGCGAGTCGCAGATGACCAGCGTCGCCTACGCGCTGCGCGACAACGCCGTCTCCTACCCGGGAGACAACAGCACGAACACCGCCCAGCTCGTGCTCTACCTGCGCGCCGGCTACTACGTGCAGTGGTACCACCCCACCACCGTGGGCACCTACGGGCCCTCCCTGAAGACCGCCATCCAGTCCGGACTCGACGGATTCTTCGGCAACTCCCGGTCCTCGACCGTCAGCGACGCCAACGGCGAGATCCTCGCCGAGGCCGTCACCCTGATCGACAGCGCCCAGGAGAACGACCGCTACCTCCACGTCGTCAAGCGGCTGCTCAACGGCTACAACAGCTCCTACGACGCCAGCTGGTGGATGCTCAACGCGGTCAACAACGTCTACACGGTGCTCTTCCGCGGCCACGAGGTGCCGGCGTTCGTCACCCTGGTCAAGGCCGACCCGAGCGTCATCGACACCCTCAACAGCTTCGCGCTGAACCACCTCAACCTGCTCGGGACCGACCGCGACTACCTGACCGCCAACGCCGGCCGGGAGATCGGGCGCTTCCTCCAGCACTCCACACTGCGGACCAAGGTCCGGCCGATGGCCAAGGACCTGCTCACCCGTAGCAACATCACCGGGACGACCGCCCCGCTGTGGGTCGGCGTGGCCGAGATGACCGACGCCTACGACAAGGCCAACTGCTCCTACTTCAACACCTGCAACCTCCAGCAGGTCCTCGCGCAGACCATCCTGCCGGTCAACCACACCTGCAGCCCCAGCATCAAGATCCGCGCCCAGGAGATGACCTCCGCGCAGCTCGCCGCCAGCTGCACCAGCCTCATCAACCAGGACGCGTACTTCCACAACGTGGCCAAGGACGGCAACCGCCCGGTCGCCGACGACAACAACACCACGATCGAAGTCTGCGTCTTCGACTCGAGCACCGACTACCAGACCTACGCCGGCGCGATGTTCGGCATCGACACCAACAACGGCGGGATGTACCTGGAGGGCAACCCGGCTGCCGCGGGCAACCAGCCGCGCTTCATCGCCTACGAGGCCGAATGGGTCCGGCCCGCATTCCAGGTCTGGAACCTGAACCACGAGTACACCCACTACCTCGACGGCCGGTTCAACATGTACGGCGACTTCGAGGACGGCGTCAGCACCCCGACCATCTGGTGGATCGAGGGCTTCGCCGAGTACGTCTCCTACTCCTACCGCAAGGAGACCTACGACGCCGCGATCACCGAGGCGGCCAAGCAGACCTACGCGCTCAGCACGCTGTGGGACACCACCTACGACAACGACACGACCCGCATCTACCGCTGGGGCTACCTGGCGGTGCGGTACATGCTCGAGAAGCACCCCGCCGACGTCGCAACCCTCCTGGGCCACTACCGGACCGGTGGCTGGAACGCCGCCCGGACCTTCCTGACCTCGACGATCGGCAGCCGCTACGACAGCGACTGGCGGACGTGGCTGACGGCGTGCGCGTCGGGCGGCTGCGCGGGCGGCGGCGGCGGCAACCAGGCGCCGAGCGCGAACTTCACCTTCACCGTCAACGGCCTCGCCACCACCTTCACCGACACCTCGACCGACTCGGACGGGACGATCGCGTCGCGTCAGTGGAACTTCGGCGACGGCACCTCGTCGACCTCGGCCAACCCCTCGCACACCTACACCACCGCGGGCACCTACGCCGTGCAGCTGACCGTCACCGACAACGCCGGCGCCACCGCCACCGTCGGCAAGCAGGTCGTGGTGACCTCCGGCGGCTCCTCCGCCCCCGAGTGCACCACCGGCAGGACCGACGAGCTCGGCCGGAACTGCAAGCGCAGCAACCTGTCAGCCGCCGCCGGCGAGTACAAGTACCTCTACCTGTACGTCCCGGCCGGCACCGCCAAGCTGACCATCACCTCCTCCGGCGGCACCGGAAACGCCAACCTCTACTACAGCCCCACCTCCTGGGCCACGACGTCGACCCACACCCAGCGCTCGACCAACGCGGGCAACGGCGAGACCCTGACCATCACCAACCCCCCGACCGGCTACAACTACATCAGCCTCCACGCGGCACAGGCCTTCGCCGGAGCCGCGGTCCAGGTCGACTACTGACGTCGCCGTAGCGCGCCGGGCCTGACGGCCCGACGGCCGCCCCAGGGCGGAACCGCGACGGAGACGAGGGCGGAGGGYCCCACCCCGGTGGGACCCTCCGCTCCGCCGTGTCCAGGCGCCCGCGGCCGGGCGCGCCGAACCGATCGAGGGCCGAAAGTCCCGTGGGACAGGGACTTCGGGGCCGGACGGGTGAGCCGTACGGCACTGCTGCACGGCTCCGGGGAACGGTGTAATCGAGTCATAGCAACCAGAGCCCCTCAGAACCCGAGGAGACCAGTCATGGCGATCACCGAAGGCGGCCACCGGGCCGCCCGCGCGGATGCCGTCGAACCCGTCGCGGCCGCCCGCCCCGTCGACTACGTCTGGGCGATCGCCCGGATCTTCCTCGGCTGGACCTTCCTGTGGGCTTTCCTGGACAAGCTCTTCGGCTGGGGCTTCGCGACCCCGGCGGAGCGCGCCTGGATCAACGGAGGCAGCCCGACCACCGGCTTCCTCAAGGGGACCGGCGAGAACGCCCTCGGCGGTCTCTTCAGCAGTCTGGCGGGGCAGGTCTGGGTCGACTGGCTGTTCATGCTCGGCCTGCTCGGCATCGGCGCGGCGCTCATGCTGGGCGTGGGCATGCGCGTGGCCGCCGTCACCGGAGGCCTGCTGCTGGTGCTCATGTGGGCCGCCGCGCTCCCGCTGGACACCAACCCGTTCATGGACGACCACCTCGTCTACGCCGTCGTGCTGGCCGGCCTGGCGCTGGCGGGCGCCGGCGACACCCTCGGCGCCGGAGCCTGGTGGGGGCGGACCCCGCTGGTGCGCCGCCACCCGATCCTGAAGTAGACGATGACGGCCGCGGACCCGGACGCCCGCCCCTCACCGGGGCGGGCGTCCCTCGTTTCTGCTGCCAGACTTGTAGGCATGGCAGAGATCGAGCCCGGTGCGTTGATACCCCACATGCGATTGGACGAGCTGCTCTCGGAGCTGCATGTCCGGCTGGAGACGGTGCTGGCCACCCGTGACCGGGTGCACGCGCTGCTGAACGCGGTCGTGTCCGTGGGCAGCGACCTGGACCTGGAGACCGTGCTGCGCAGGATCGTGGAGACCGCCACCACCCTGGTCGACGCCACCTACGGCGCGCTGGGCGCGATCGGCGACCAGAACACCCTGGTGCAGTTCATCCCGGTGGGGCTGACCGAGGAGGAGATCGCCAGGATCGAGCACTGGCCGCACGGGCTGGGACTGCTGGGCCTGCTGATCAAGGAACCGCGCCCGCTGCGGCTGGCTCACATCTCCGACCATCCGGAGTCCTACGGGTTCCCGCCGGGCCATCCGCCGATGGGGTCGTTCCTGGGCGTGCCGATCCGGGTGCGCGAGGAGGTGTTCGGCAACCTCTACCTCACCGAGAAGCGCGGCGGAGGGGCGTTCGACGCCGAGGACGAGGCGATCGTCAGCGCCCTGGCCACCGCCGCCGGGGTGGCCATCGAGAACGCCCGGCTGTATGAGGACAGCCGGCGGCGCGAGGTGTGGTTGCAGGCTTCGGCGGAGGTGACCACCAGCCTGCTGTCGGGAGCCGAACCGCGGGAGGTGCTCACTCTGATCGCGCGCCGGGCGCGGCAGATGGCCGGCGCAGACATCGTGGCGGTGCTGCTGCCGGACGAGACGGGGCAGGTGCTGCGGGTGATCCTCGCGGAGGGGCCGGCCGGCGACCAGGTGGCCCACGGGGAGACACCCGTCGCGGACTCCCTGGCGGGCCGGGCGTTCACCAGCGGCGAGCCGCTCATGGTCGCCGATCCCGCCGAGGCGCACAGCCCGATCGCGATCGCCGGCTACGCCTCGCTCGGCCCGGTGGCCGCCGTGCCGATCGGCGCGGCGGGAGGCGCGCGCGGGGTGCTGTCGCTGGGCAAGCGCTCGGGCCGCGCCCCCTTCAGCCAGACCGAGCTGCGCACCCTGCACGCCTTCGCCGGGCAGGCCGCGGTCGCGCTGGAGCTGGCGGAGAGCCGGATGGACGCCGAGCGGCTGGGGCTGCTGGAGGAGCGCGACCGGATCGCCAGGGACCTGCACGATGTGGTGATCCAGCGGTTGTTCGCCGTGGCGATGACGCTGATGAGCACGGTGCGGCTGGTCGACAGGCCGGAGGCCTCGGGGCGGCTGCAGAACTCCATCGACGAGCTGGACGGCACCATCCGGCAGATCCGGTCGACGATCTTCGCTCTGCAGACCTCCGAGCGGGGCGCCGACTTCGGGGTGCGCTCGCAGATCGTGGAGCTGGTGGAGGGGGCCCGCGCGCATCTGGGCTTCATGCCGGGTCTGAGCATGGAGGGGCAGCTGGACGGCAGGGTGCCGGGGCCGGTGGCCGAGCACCTGCTGGCCGTGGTCCGGGAGGCGCTGTCCAACATCGTGCGTCATGCCAGGGCCGCCAGGGCCGAGGTGAGCGTGGAGGTGGCCGATGGCAGGCTCGTCCTCGTCGTGACCGACGACGGGGTCGGCATGGCCGAGGACGGCCGGCGCAGCGGGCTGCGCAACCTCCAGGAGCGCGCCGAACGGCTCGGTGGCTCCTTCACGGCCGAGTCGCCGGAGGGAGGCGGCACCCGGCTGGTGTGGAGTGTGCCTCTCGGCTGACGCCGGACGCGACGGCCCCGGTCCCGCCCGGCCCGTGGGCCACGGAGGGCCGGTGACCACCCGGTCCGCGTCACGGCGGCCCGGGATCGGTCCGGCTCACGTCACGGCGGGAGGGCGCTACCCCCCCGGGCGGTCGGCCTTCAGCCGCGCCGCCAGGGCGGCCGCCTGGGTACGGCGCTGCATGCTCAGCTTGGCCAGCAGGTTCGAGACGTAGTTCTTGACGGTCTTCTCGGCCAGGTAGAGCCGTTCGCCGATCTGCCGGTTGGTCATCCCCTCGCCGATCAGCTCCAGGATGTGGCGTTCCTGATCCGACAGGGCGGCCAGCGGGTCCTTCCGGACGGCCTGCTCACGCAGGCGCGCCAGCATGGAGGCGGTGGTCTGCGGGTCCAGCAGCGACTGGCCGGCGGCCACCGTCCGCACGGCGCCGACCAGGTCCGAGCCGTGGATCTGCTTGAGCACGTAACCGGACGCACCGGCCATCACCGCGTTGAACAGGGCGTCGTCGTCGGCGAAGGAGGTCAGCATCAGGCAGGCCAGCTCCGGCATCGCCGAGCGCACCTCACGGCACACGTCCACGCCGCTGCCGTCGGGCAGGCGCACGTCCAGGACCGCGACGTCCGGCCGGAGCGCCGGGATGCGGGCCACCGCCGACGCCGCGGTCCCGGCCTCGCCGATGACCTCGATGTCGCCCTCGGACTCCAGCAGCGCGGCCACGCCCCGCCGTACCACTTCATGATCGTCCAGCAAGAACACGCGAATCATATTCTGAACGCTAGTCCCCCCGCGGCGTCGAAGGTAGGGACCAAGGTCCCCGCCGCCTCCACCAGGAGGGGGAAGATGGACAGGTCGTCCCGGAACGCGTGACCCCCGCGCGCCTCACCGTGCGGCCCGGCGACGCGCGGGGAGCCCGTCTGCAGCAGGTGGAAGACGTACAGGTTGAGGATCTGCTGCACCTCGGGGTCCTCGTCGGCGACATGTGAGATCTGCCACAGCCGGTCCCAGGCCCGCACATGTCGTCTGAGGAGGGCGCCGAAGGAGCCCGCGCGAACGACCGCGGTCCTCGCGGCCGCCTCGCTCTCGGCGACGGCCCGGTCCCCGGAGGTGTACAGGGCCACGATCTTCTCCACGGTGACCTCGTCGCCCGCCCGCGCCTCGACGGCCCGGTCATCGCTCACCCAGCCCTCCTCGACGCCGGTACGGCAGCGCCCGCCGGCCGGCGTGGTGCGGGCGGCGAGCGCGATCTCCACATGGGAGGTGGCGGTGCGCGTCAGCAGTTCGATCACGCCGTGGGCGGCGTGCCCGCAGATCGGGACGGGGGGCAGGGCGGCCGGTCCCCGGTGGGGGGAGCCGCCGGGGCCGGTGACGCGCCCGTCGAGCGCCGAGCGGACCTCCAGCGTCCCGTCCCAGTTCTCCGGAACGATCGTCATGCTCAGGGCGGCCAGGTGCGGGTCGTCCATCGAGACCAGGCGGTGCTGCTCCATCCGGGTGATCCGCCCGAGAGGGTCGCATACGCGCAGGGACCGGGTGAGCACCCCCCGGCGCATGTCGAGCGTGTGACGCTGGGAAAGGATCTCGTCGCTGCCGGGGGCGAACCAGTCGCCGCCGTCGGCGCGGAAGGTCAGGGGCAGCCAGTTCGGCACGTTGACCAGGGCTCCGCCGTCCACCGGCCGGTCCGCGCCGGGGGAGCCGGGGGAGGGGGAGAGGTCCACCGGGCGGTCCGCGCCCCGCGCGAGGGGCCGGTCGTAGCAGCCGGCGACGTAGGTGCCGGGATGGTGCACCTCGTCGGCGCGTGACTCGGGCACGGCGCCCCGGGTGACGAAGTGGCCGTTGCCCAGCGTCGTCAGCGCCTCCCTCAGGCCCTCCTGGGCGGGATCGGAGCCGTCGTAGGTGAGGAGCCAGGGGTTCACGTCTTCTCCAGTCGAGTCGTAGTTCCGCCAGGCCGGCGCCGGCGACCCGGACACCCGCCTCCGCGCACCGGCCGGTGACGACTCCATCGGCGCCGGAGACCGCCGTGACCGTCCGTCCGAGGCCCACGACCGCCGGGAGCGTCGTGGAGCACCCCCTTCCACCCGCACGGTACGGCGCGGCCCGCCGCCGCCGTCAGGGCTGATCGGCCCTATGACTCAGGGACCTTCGTCGGTAGATCAGGTCCCCGGTCCGCGGCGGACGCCGGCCGGGCGGCCACCCGCGCCCCCGCGCCATCGGGGAGCGCGGGGCGCGCCGGCCAGTGGCCCCCGGTGGGGGACAGGGGCCGGAAGTCCCTGACGACCGGGTCTTTCGGCCGCTGCGGAAAACGCCGGGAGAAGGTCGGATGGAGAGGAGAACCCAGGAGGACGACATGACAGCGCATGTAGTGGTGGGCGTCGATGGCTCACCTTCCTCGCAGGCCGCGGTCGAATGGGCCGCCGACGACGCCGTGCGGCGCGGACGCGCCCTGCGGATCGTCCATGTGTGCGAGCCGTGGGTCTACGACATCCCGCTGCAGACCCCGCCGGGCTTCCGCGACTCGGTGACCGAGTCCTGCCAGGGCGTGCTGGAGGACGCGGCCCGCCTGGCGCGCGAGCGCGCCCCGGGGCTCGAGGTGGACGCCGTGCTGGAGACGGGCCGCCCGGTCGAGATCCTGCGGCGTGAGGCCGAGGACGCCGAACAGGTCGTGCTGGGCAGCCGGGGCCGGGGTGGATTCACCGGGCTGCTGCTCGGCTCGGTCTCCTTCGCCCTGGCCGGGCACGTGGCCGCGCCGGTCGTGGTCGTGCGGGGCTCACAGGAGTGGACCCACGGCGGGGTCGTGGTCGGCTTCGACGGCTCGGCCCATTCGGCGGCGGCCCTGGCGTACGCCTTCGAGGAGGCAGCCCGGCGCGGTGCCCGGCTGCACGCCATCCACGCCTGGCAGATGCCCGTGGTGGGACAGGGGGCCGCCTACGCGCCGCTGGTGGAGGAGATCTTCGCCGCCGAGGAGGGGGTCGCGGCGGACACGCTCGCCCCCTGGCGGGAGAAGTACCCGCAGGTGGAGGTCGAGCAGACGGTGGTCTGCGGGCACCCCGTCGCCGCCGTCTGCGAGGCCTCGGAGGCCGCGGACCTGGCCGTCGTCGGCTCGCGGGGACTGGGCCGGCTCGGCTCGGCCGTACTGGGCTCGGTCAGCCACGGGGTCCTGCACCACGCCCGCTGCCCCGTCGCGGTCGTGCGGGCACGGGGGGAGGCGTGATGGACGTACAGGACCTCACGGTGGCGCAGGTGATGAGCCGGACGCTGGTCGCCGTCGAGCCCGACGAGTCCCCGCTCATGGCGTGGGAGATCATGCGCCGCGCCGGGGTCCACCACCTGCCGGTCGTCGACAGGCGCGGCTGCCTGCGGGGCGTGCTGACCCGGGAGGACCTCACCGCCCGCTGGTCCGGCGGCCCGGCCGAGCAGTCGGGCGCGCGGGTCCACCCGCTGCTGGCCGAGCGCCGCTGCCCGCACACCACGCTCGACGCGCGCCTGGCCGACGCTGCGGAGTCCATGATCTGCGCGGGTGTCGACGCGATCCCGGTGCTGGGGGAGTCGAACAGGCTGGTGGGGATGGTGACGGCCACCGACGTGCTGCGGGCCGTGGCCGGCCGGATCATCCAGGAGGAGCCGCCGGAGCTGATGACGGGGATGTTCCGCCTGGTCCCGGTCCTGCCCTGGGACCAGGGGGAGTGACGCGCGTCCGTCCGGCCACCCGTGACCGTGACGGATCCACCTGCGACTGTGACGGAGTTGAAGTCATGAGCGCTCGCACCACCGAGGAGACCGCCTCGACGATCCGCGCGGCGGTCCAGGCCGCCGGGTGGGCGCCGTCGGTGCACAACACCCAGCCCTGGTCCTTCGCCGTCGACGGCGAGGAGATCGCCCTGCGGGCCGACAGCGACAGGAAACTGCGGCGCGGCGACGCCGCGGGCCGGGAGATGCTGATCAGCTGCGGCGCCGCCCTGACGAACGTCCGGCTCACGCTGAGCGCGCTCGGCTGCGAGCCGCGGGTGCGCGTGCTGCCCGACCCCGATCGCCCCGCCCTGCTGGCGACCGTGCGGCTGGGGGAGGCCGTCACCGCCGACGACCACACCCGGCTGCTGCACGCCGAGATCGAACGCCGCCGCACCCACCGTGCCGGCTTCACCGACCTGCCCGTGCCCGAGCGCCTCGTCGAGGCGCTGGTGGCCCAGGGCGAGACCGAGGGGGCGCGGCTGACGCCGGTCCGCTCCGAGGCCGCCGTCCGGGTGCTCGCCGCGCTCACCGGCGCCGCCCAGGACGTGCAGTCCCAGGACCGGCTGCTGACCCTGGAGATGATCAGCTGGGCCCAGCCGCCGGGCAGCTCCCGCCGGGACGGGGTCCCGGCGGAGGGCTACCCGCGCGAGCCCCGGCGCACCCATCCGCACTTCGCCCAGCGCGACTACGCCCACGGCCACCCCTGGGGCAGCGACGCCGACCAGTTCTTCTCCGCCTCCACCGGGACAGTGGCGGTGCTGACCACGCCGGCCGACACCCGCGAGGACTGGATCGCGGCGGGCCAGGCGTTGCAGCGTGTCCTGCTGCACGCCTCCGCCTACGACGTCCACGCGGCCTTCCACACCCAGGCGCTGGAGATGTTCCACCTGCGGGAGTTCCTGCGGCAGGAGCTGCTGTCGGGCCGGTATCCCCAGATGATCATGCGTCTGGGCTACACCTCCGACGACAGCGAGGGCATCCGCCGGCCGGTCACCGACCTGCTGAAAGAACGACCACGGTGATGGAAGGACCCGGCGGGCGCCGCACGGGGGCGCCGCTCAGCTGAGGGCCCGGTCGGCGAGGAGGTCCACGACGTCCTCGAAGCGGTTGCGGCGCCGGTAGGCGGCACGCTGCCGGTCGGCGCCCGTGCCGCGCAGCCGCAGAGCCCGCAGGCCCGCGCGGACGGCGCCGTCTTCGCCGGAGGCCTCCAGCGCGGGTGACACGTACTCCATGAGCTGTTTGATCTGCCCGCTCGCCGGGATCAGCCGCTCGTCGACGCGGCCGCTCACGTCGACGCCGTCGCCGCGCAGGCCGTACCGGGCCGCCCGCCAGCAGGCGGCGCGCAGCAGGTGGTCGCCGACCGCGGGGGCGGCGCGTCCCCTGCGCAGGTCGGTCAGAACGGTCGCGACCAGGGCCCGGACCAGGGCCGCGAAGAGCACGGTGTCGTCCACGGTCGGCATCACGTCCGCGACGCGCACCTCCACCGTCGGCACGTGACGGGACGGGCGCGCGTACCAGAACAGCATGCCCCCGTCCAGGATCGCCCCGGTCTCGCGCAGGCCCTCGACGGTCTCCTCGTACTCCTCCCGGCCCGACAGGTACGGCGGCGGCCCCGCCGTGGGCCATCGGGCGAACAGGGGGGTGCGCCAGCTGGCGTATCCGGTGTCCCGCCCCTGCCAGAAAGGGGAGTTCGACGAGAGCACCAGCAGGACGGGCAGCCATATCCGCAGGTGGTTGACCACCTGGACCGCCTCCTCGGGGTCGGGGACGCCCACGTGGACATGGCAGGCGCACGCGCTCTGCTGGTCCAGCAGCGGCCCGAACCGTTCGGCGATCCGGTGGTAGCGGGGGCGGTCGGAGACCGGCGGAGGCCCGGGGTCGCCCAGCGGCACCGTGCCGCTCGCCACCAGGCGGCAGCCGTTCGACTCGGCCGCCGCGGCCACGCTCCGCCGCAGCCGCAGCAGCTCCTCGCGCAGCGACCCGATGTCCCGGCACACCGCGCTCACGCTCTCGACCTGCGCGCGTGCCAGCTCCGGCTCCATCCGCCCGCCTCCGGAGACGGGCGCCGTGCCCTCCAGCACCGTCTCCGCCCGCAGGACCGCGTGCCGGGTGGTGACGTCGGCCAGGAAGAACTCCTCCTCCACGCCCACCGTCAGCTCCGACGCCCGCATGTCACCTCCGGTGAGGTCGCGCCGGCGTACGGCCCGGCGGCGCCCGCGCCGGCGACCGCCACCCGGGGCCGCCCGGCCGGACCGGAGGGAGGAGCGCCCGCGGAGCCGTCCGGCCCGGCCTGGCGGGCACGGCCGGATGGCACGCCGATCCGGTGCGCGGCTGGATCGACGGGATTTCCGGAGGAGCGGAACGGCGGCATCGCGTTTTCCCCGAACGGGTGGTCTGACGTGTCCGTCATTCAAGCTTCCAGGCCTTTTATGATTTCGTCAACATATCAAGGTTCAGGGTTCCGGATGGGATGGCTCCGTAATTAGGAGTGCCGACGCCGTCCGGGAGAACACGCCGCATTCGATATTTCGGCCTGTTTCCCGCCGGTCAAAAGGCAGAGCCGGTTGCCCCGTGCCCGAATATCGATTCGCATACCTGACGCGGTGCTTTCCCGGTTTCTTCTCCGGGGAAAAGCCGGAGGCGTTCAGCCGGGAAAACCATTGACCTCACCGATTCGGGGACGACGGTGTGAGCACGGACGTCACGCCGTTCACGCCGGACACGGAAGGCGCGAGGGAGTCCGGCGGCCCGGGAAATCTCCCGGGCCGGTCCGCCGTCCGGCGTGGTCTCAGGACTCCGGGTGGAGGCGCCTGCCGGTCCCCGCCGGGGGCGGAGGACGCCGGTCAGGCGGATCGACGCGGCGGGGCGGGGGCGGCCAGGTGCCGTCCGAGCCACCCGACGACGTTCCTGACGAAGGTCACCCGGTTGGCGCTCCGCCGGATCTCGTGCCCCTCGTCCTCGAACAGCAGGAAGTCGCAGGGCACCCCGCGGGCCCGCGCCGCCTGGAGCACCTGCTCGGCCTCGTGTACCGGCACGTTGGTGTCCTGGGCGCCGTGCACGACCAGCAGCGGCGCGGTCAGCCGGTCGAAGGAGTGCAGGGGCGACAGGGCCCGCAGCAGGTCACGGTCGGCGGTGGGATGGCCGTACTCGCTGACGGCCGCCGCGGCGATCCACGGCTCGGTCCGCGCGTAGAAGGTCGCGAAGTCGGCCATCCCGCAGACGTCGACTCCGGCCCGGAAGAGGCCGGGATGGGTGACGAGGGCGGCGAGTGTCAGGTAACCGCCGTACGACCGTCCCATGCAGGCGATCCGGGCCGGATCGGCGGCCCCCAGCCGCACCAGCTCCGAGGCGCAGTCGGCGACGTCGTCGATCGCACGGAAGCGGAGCGCGTGGTTGTCGGCGTCGCGGAAGGCCCGCCCGAAACCGCTCGACCCGCGTACGTTCGGTGCGAACACCCCGATCCCGGCGGCCAGCAGGTCCTGGAACAGCGGGGTGAAGGTGGGCCGCGCCTGACTCTCCGGCCCGCCGTGCAGGTAGACGACGAAGGGCGCCGGGGCCTGGACGCCCGGGACCCGGTAGAGCCAGCCGGTCAGCTCCAGGCCGTCACGCGCCTGGAAGCGCACCGGCTCCGCCCCGGCCTGCGCGGCGAGCGGGCCGGCCCCCGCGACCTGCCGGTAGCCGCCGGTCGCCAGATCGCACAGCAGCACGTGGGAGGGGTGGCCGGGCCCCTCGGCCGCCAGCACGGCCTGGCCGCCGTCCAGGGACATCCTGATCGAGGACACCACCTCGGCCGGAGGAGGGGGGAGCGGGCGCACCGTGCCGGTGCCGGTCTCCAGCACCTCCAGCTCGGAGCGGCCGCGGTCGTTCCAGAGCAGGACGGCGCGGCGGCCGTCGGCGCTCAGCGCGAACCGGTCCAGCTCGGCGCCCGGGCGCTCGGCCAGCACGACCGCCTCGCCGTCCACGCCCACCGCGATCAACGCGGCCCGGTCGCGGCCGGCGTCGGACAGCAGGTAGGCGGTCATCCCGTCGGGGGAGAGGGCGCCGTGATCGGTGGAGCCGGGCAGCCCCGCCAGCAGCGGCCGCTCCCCGCCGCCCGGGATGCCGCTCCCGGCCCCGCCTCGAAGACCCGAGGGAGAACCGGCGGGAAGGCCCGGGGGAGGACCGGCGGGGATACCCGGAGGAGGACCGGCGGGAAGACCAGGAGGAAGACCGGTGGGGATACTCGGAGGAGGACCGGCGGGGAGGCCCGTGGGGAGGTCCGCCACGTACATCCGCCGGACGCCGCGCGGGCCACGCCGCAGCAGCAGCCGTCCCTGGTCGCGGCTCACCGCCACCGGGTGCATCAGCGACCCCGCCGCCACGACCTCCCGGCCGCCGGTGTCCGCGTCGATCAGCACCGCCTCCGTCCGGCCCGCCGCGGAGACCTCGGCGACCAGGAGGATCGCGCCCCGCCCGGTCCAGCGCACGAACGAGGCCGACCCGCCGGCGGGAGCGGCCAGCGGGCGCAGGTCGCCGCCGTCGGGCCGGACCGTCCAGACCTGCGTGTGCTCCCCGCCGCCCGGCACGACGAGTACGGCCAGCCGCCCGGCGCAGGGAGACCAGCTCACGTCGGCGGCGGGCTCCGGGCCGGTGTCGACCGGCCACGCCTCCGCCTCCCGCCCGAGGGGCTGGATCCAGACGCGCGGCGAGCCGTCCCTGTCGCTGACGAAGGCGACGGCGCTCGCGTCGGGCGCCAGGGCGGGCGTCCGGCAACTCCAGGCGGCGAGGCCCGGATCCACCCCGGGGTGGGGACGGGCGCCGAGGATCTCCGTCATCGGACTCCCTGGGCCTGCAGCCACAGCTCCAGGAGCCCGAGCTGCCACAGCGCGTTGGCCCCCAGGGTCGTCCGGTGCTCGTCGGGCGCGGCGAGGAGCCTGTCCACGTACGCCCGGTTGAACAGGCCGCGGGACCGCGCGGCCTGTCCGGTCAGCGCGTCGCGGACGAGCTCCAGGAACGGCCCGTGGATGTGCCGGATGGCGGGGACCGGGAAGTAGCCCTTGGGCCGGTCGATGACCTCGGCGGGCAGCAGCTTGCGGGAGGCGTCCTTCAGCACGCCCTTGCCGCCCGAGGCGAGCTTGAGCTCGGGAGGGCAGGCGGCCGCCAGCTCGACCAGCTCGTGGTCGAGGAACGGGGTCCGGGCCTCCAGCCCGTAGGCCATCGTCATGTTGTCCACGCGCTTGACCGGATCGTCGACGAGCATGACGGAGGTGTCCAGGCGCAGCACCGCGTCGAGCGCGGTGTCGGCGCCGGGCATCGCGAGGTGGCGCCGGACGAACTCGCCGCTGACGTCCTCGCCCGTCAGGTAGTCCGGCGCCAGGACCTCGGCCAGCGCCCCGTGCGGCCGGTCGAAGAACTCCCTGGCGTACGCGGCGGCGGCCTCCTCGCGAGGCAGGCCGGCCATCGGCGGGTACCAGCTGTAGCCGGCGAACACCTCGTCGGCGCCCTGGCCGGACTGCACGACCTTGACGTGCCGGGAGACCTCCTCCGACAGCAGGTGGAAGGCGACGCAGTCATGGCTCACCATCGGCTCGCTCATCGCCCCCACCGCCCGCTCCAGGGCGGGCAGCAGGCGCGTGTCGTCGACGAGGATGCGGTGGTGGTCGGTGCCGAAATGCCTGGCGACCAGGTCGGAGTAGGCGAACTCGTCCCCCGACTCCCCGCCCGCGGCGTGGAAGCCGATGCTGAAGGTCGACAGTCCCTCTTGTCCCTCCTCGGCCAGCAACGCGACGATCATGCTGGAGTCCAGGCCGCCGGAGAGCAGCACGCCCACCGGCACGTCAGCGACCATGCGCCTGCGTACGGCCACGCGCAGCCGGTCGAGCACGGCCTCGTTCCACTCGTCGGAGGTCAGCCCGGCGTACTCGGGCAGGGCCGACCGGGTGTGGGGCGGCCGCCAGTAGCAGTGGTCGGTGACCGCGCCGCCGGCCTCGACGGTGCGCACGGTCGCCGGGGGGAGCTTCCGCACGCCGGTGAGGATCGTCCGCTCGGCCGGCACCACGGAGTGGAAGGTCATGTAGTGGTGCAGGGCCACCCGGTCGATGTCGGTGCCCACCCCTCCGCCCGCGAGCAGCGCGGGCAGTGACGAGGCGAAACGGAGCCGCGCGGCGTCCTGGGCGACGTACATCGGCTTGATGCCCAGCCGGTCCCGGCCGAGCGTCAGCCGGCCGGTGTCCCGCTCGAAGACCGCGAAGGCGAACATGCCCGTGAAGTGCTCGACGCACTCCGGCCCCCAGCGGTGGAAGGCCTTCACCAGCACCTCGGTGTCGGAGGTGGAGAAGAAGCGGTACCCCTCGCCCCGGAGTTCCTCGCGCAGCTCCCGGTAGTTGTACAGGCAGCCGTTGAACACCCCCGTCAGGCCGAGGTCGCTGTCCACCATCGGCTGGGCGGCCCTGTCGGACAGGTCGATGATCTTCAGGCGCCGGTGGCCCAAGGCGACCGGTCCCAGCGACCACAGGCCCGATCCGTCGGGACCTCGGTCGTGCATCGCGTCGGTCATCCGGCCCACGGCGCCGACGTCGGCCGCGCGCCCGTCGAACCGGATCTCACCACTCAGTCCGCACATCGGTTATCCCCTCGGAAGCCACGTGTCCTTGGAACCCCCACCCTGGGAGGAATTGACGATCATGCTGTCGGCCGGTGCGACGCGGGTCAGCGCCGCGGGGGGCACCACCGCCGTCTCTCCCAGGCAGACGAATGCCCGCAGGTCGACGACGCGCGGGCTCAGCCGCCGCCCGTCGAAGGCCGGATGGGTCGACAGCCGGACCGTCTCCTGGGCGACCCACCGGTCGGGCGAGGCGAGGATCCTGTCCCGGGCCTCGCGGAGCTCCTCGGGGGAGGCGTCGGGGCCGACGACCACCCCCTGCCCGCCGAATCCGTCCACCGGCTTGACGACCAGCTCGGCCAGCCGGTCCAGCACCTGCTCACGGTCGCCGTCGTCCCGGCACAGGTAGGTGGTGACGTTGTCGATGAGCGGCCGTTCACCCAGGTAGTACTCGATGAGGCGGGGCACGTACCGGTACAGGCACTTGTCGTCTGCGACCCCGTTGCCCGGCGCGTTGGCCAGGACGACCGCGGAGCGTTCGGCGGCCTCCAGGATCTCCTGCCCGGCAGGGCCCGAGAGCAGGTCGTTCTCGTCGATCCGGCGGTAGAGCACGTCGATCCGGCGGCCGGCGGCCTCGACATGCCCGTTTTTGACGGTCAGGTCGGCGGGACCGGCCAGGATCGCGCCCATCTCCTCGGCGAGCATCCGGTGCTCGTAGTGAGCGGAGTCGTCCGGCCCCCCGGAGACCACGGCGATGGTCCGCGGGTCGCCCGTACCCGCCGCCAGCAGGGTCTCCCGCAGCACCCGCAGGCCCTCCTGCGGGTCGGCGAACTCCGGGCCGGGGACGAGCTCGGGCAGAACCTCGGCCATCAGGCGCCGGTTGGCCACGGCGTACCCGATGCCGGAGGGCACCCGGAGATTGTCCTCCAACACCGCCCACCGGCCGACGTCGTCGCGGACCAGGTCCAGCCCGGCCACGGCGCAGCGTACGGTGCCGGGCGGTATCCGCCGTCCGGATTCCCGGTAGCCGGGCGACTCGTCGACCACCCAGGCGGGGAGCACGCCGTCCCCGATGATCTGGCGCCCGCCGTACACGTCGTGCAGGAACGCCTCCAGCGCGCGTACCCGCTGGGGCAGCGCCCGCTGGATCTCGGCCCACTCGCCGGGCGGGACCAGCCGCGGGACCAGGTCGAAGGGGAAGATCCGGCTCTCGTCCTCGCCCTCCACCTGGAAGGTCATGCCGTTGCGGCGCTGGTGGCGGTCGCGCCGCTGCTCCCTGTCGCGCAGGCCGTCGG
The DNA here is from genome assembly GCF_002149035.1 of Streptosporangium minutum. Taxonomy (GTDB): domain Bacteria; phylum Actinomycetota; class Actinomycetes; order Streptosporangiales; family Streptosporangiaceae; genus Streptosporangium; species Streptosporangium minutum. The sequence goes on along the minus strand of NZ_NGFP01000073.1, from coordinate 10,431 downwards.
GGCCCAGGCGGTCGAGGGTCCGCAGGACAGGCTGGTAGGGCTCGCGCACCGTGCCCTCGATGATCGCCTCGTCGCCGGGGGCGTCGTAGCCGTCGAGCAGGCTGGTGCGCATCCGCGGCGTCGGCCCGCCGAAGGCGGTCTCCCACTCCTCGGAGCGCGTCTCGGCGATGACGAGGTCGACCACGTCCGCCAGCCGGCCGCCGCGGACGAACGCCCTCCGCTGGCGGGCCGAGGAGCTTCCCCGCCCCAGTGCCTGCTGGGCCAGGGACGTGACGAGCTCCCAGTCGCCGGACTCCTCCAGCTGCGGCCGCAGGCCGTCCACCATCCGCCCGATCACCTCGGCGGCCGGTCCCGGCACGCCCTCGACCGGGTCGACGAGGTCGCCCTCCAGCCCGGAACGCGCCGCCCGCCATGTCGCGGCGCGTACCATCTCCAGCCGGACCGAGCGGTCGGGCCCGCGCTGGACCGCTTCCAGCTCCCGGGCCACCAGGGCCCGGAACAGCCCGGCTATCAGCACGATGTCGCTCACGCGGGGACAGGCGTCGCATATCCGCAGCTCGACGGTGGGGACGTGCGCCGAGGGCCGGATGTCGAAGTAGATCATGCCGGGGTCGGTGATCACGCCCGACCGTACGAGATCACCGACCACCTGGTCGTACTCCGCGGCCGACTCGAACCTGGCGACGGGCCCGGCGGTCGGCCAGCGCTGCCAGATGAGCGGGCGGTAGCTGGCGTATCCGGTGTCGGACCCCAGCCAGTACGGCGAGCTGGAGCTCAGGGCGAGCAGCGGAGGCAGCCAGGGAGCCAGGCGGTGGGCGACGGCGACGGCCAGGTCGCGGTCGTCGACCTCGGCGTGTACCTGGGTCCCGCAGATCAGCTGCTCGCGGGTGAGCAGCTGGTAGTCGGCGAGCATCTGCTCGTAGCGCGGGTCCGGGGAGATCTTCAGCGCCTCCAGGTCCACCAGTGGCACGCTTCCGGCCGCCACGATCCCCAGCCCCAGCCCGTCCGCCGCCTGGATCACCGTGCGCCGCAGCGCGGTCAGGTCGTGGCCGAGGTCCTCCAGCTGTACGAAGGGCCTGCTGTTGGCCTCCACCACCGAACGCTGCAGCTCGTGGGTGAACCGATCCGCCGGTAACTGGTCCAGCAGCACGCCGGCCCGGGGGACGAGGTGCCGGGTGTCGATGTCGACGACGTGGAACTCCTCTTCGACGCCTACCGCGATCGGTCCCGCGAGACCCGCCATTTGACCACCTCAGAAGCCTGTTGTTTCGTCCGGATTCATCCCCCTTTTCCCAAAAAAAGGTCTCTCGCACTTCAGGGGGCGCCCAAGGAGGCCGGAAAGATCACGTGGCGCGCCCGCCGGCCGATGAGGTCCACGCCGGCCTGGAGCGGCGCGAGGAACCCGGGTCCCCGGTCCCGCCGGCGGTCGCGGCTCAGGCCGCGGTCGATCGACTCGACCCGGTACGCGTGGTGATCCCACCGGCGCTGCGCGGATTCCATATGTGACAAAACTCGTGACGAAACACGACCGGCCTTAACTCTGTCGATTGCCGGCGGCGACCCGATCCCGTTGTCGTGCCGATAGAATTGGGGCAATCGGGCTCGCCATCCTGATCGCTTCTGCCTATATGCTGCCAACCAATGTGTACGGCATACACGCGAAAGAGGGTCCCGACGCTCTTGGTCTCTCCGGCCGGTGACGACCCCGGCCCGGGAGCCGGACGGGCGACCACCACCGCCCGGCGACCGTCCGGTGGTCGTGGTCATGGAGGTGACCCGATGGCGTGGCCGTCATCCACAACGGAATTCGAGGTGCGACCGTGAAACCTGAGACGATCATCCCGATCCTTCCCTGCCGGGACATCGACGAGATCGCCGCTTTCTACGGCATGCTCGGCTTCGACCGGACCTACCGGCAGACCCGCCCGAATCCGTACGTCGTCGTCCGGCGCGGCGGAATCGAACTGCACTTCGCCGGCATCGCCGATTTCGATCCGGAGCAGTCGTACGGCTCGTGCGTCGTCGCCGTGGACGACACCGCCGCCCTGTTCGAGGAATTCGCCGAGGGCATGCGTGCCGTCCACGGAAAGCTCCTGCTCTCCGGCATCCCGCGCATCACACGGCCGCGGAAGCGGAAGAACACCGGTGACGCCACGGGGTTCGCCGTCGTCGACCCGGGAGGCAACTGGATCCGCGTCTTCCGGAGGAAGGACTCGCCGTCCCCCGGCGGCTCCGGTGAGGTGGCGGGTGGACCGCTGGCGCGGGCGCTGGAGAACGCGATCGTCCAGGGGGATTCCAGGGGCGACACCCGCCAGGCCGCGAAGATCCTGGACGGCAAGCTCGCCGGGCACGACGGCCTCACACCGGTCACCACACTCGTGGAGGCCCTCGTCTACCGGGCCGAACTGGCCATCAGGCTCGACGACCCCGACACGGCCCGCAGCCTTCTCGACCGCGTCCGGAACACCCCGCTGGACGACTCGCAACGCGAAAGCCTCTCCGACGCGCTGGCCAACGCGGCGGACCTGGAGCGCGCGGCACGAGATCATCGTCCCGCTTCCCGCCGTCCGTAGTCGCCTGGCCGAGGCGAGAGTCCGGCGCCTTGACCCGTGACATCGTCGTACGGGCTGACTGCATGGTTTCCACGGGCCTTCGACCTCGAAGGGCGATCTGCCCGCCGTCCGGCCGGTGGCGGCTCGGGGCGTCGGCCGCGCTGTCGCGGGGTGCCGGTTGCCGTGGGCCGCGCTGCGGGCGCCGGTTCGGCGGCTGGTATCTGGAGGGGGAGCCGCGGTCGTCTTCACGCGGTTCGGTGTGCCGGTCGTGTCCTTGCCGGCGGYCGCCCGGGTGACGAGRTSTCCGTCAGCCGTTCCGGGCTTTTCTYGCCGTCGKCCGGCGGGAGGGGATTATCGGTGAATCTTTCGGCCGGGGTACGGGCGGTTCCGCTGGGRTCTTCCGCTCTATTTATCGGCCGGAGTTCTTTTATTTCCTCATTTGTTTCCGGACTGGTTCTCCGGGGTTTTTTCAGAGCGACGTGGTGGCCGCGGCGTCCCAGGTGGTGCCGTCGGTGGAGTCCCAGGTSGTGCCGTCGGTGCTCGCGGCGTCCCAGGTGGTGCCGTCCGTGGAGTCCCACGTGGTGCCGTCGGCGCCGGCGGAGTCCCAGGTGGTGCCCTCCGCGAGCAGCGAGGCCGAGTCCCAGGTGGTGCCGTCGGTGGAGTCCCAGGTGGTGCCCGCCATGACCGACGAGGCCGAGTCCCAGGTGGTGCCCTCCGCRGTGGAAACGGCCTGGCCGCCGATGAGGGCGGTGAATCCGATGACACCCGAGACGATCGCGGCCGAGATCTTGGCGGCGACGTTGAAATTGGCGAGGGAGGCGGTGGAGTTCTTCATTTCTTTTCTCTTTTCCTGAGTGGTTGTTCTCTTCCGGTACAACCAACTCTGCGCCTTCCGGGGTCCGCGGAACAGGCGGATCGGAGTCAGCAAGTTCCCCTCCGGTGGCAGCTTCCTGCCACCGGACGCCGGGCGGCCTCCACGCGGGCCGGCGAGGGTGTTCCCTACGTACGGTGAGGGCGTTTCCCGAGTGCGGCGAGGGCGTTTTCTGCGTACGGCGGGCGCGGCCCCGAGTGCGGCGAGCGCGTTCCCTGAGTGCGGCGAGCGCGTTCCCCGAGTGCGGCGAGCGCGTTCCCTGAGTGCGGCGAGCGCGTTCCCTGAGTGCGGCGAGCGCGTCCCCGAGTGCGGCGAGTGCGGCCCGACTCCCGACATGACGGCGAGTCATGGCCTTGTGCGGACGATTGCCGGAACGGCCATTGATTCGCCGTTGGTCCGAGCGTATGTTCCTCCCAACATTCGAGTACGCCTCATGTTTTGGGGGTTCTCACATGCACGCACGTCTCCGGCGGAAGATCACGGCGGGCTCCGCGCTCGCGATCCTCACGCTGGCATCCCTCGTCGTGCCCGCATCGGCAGCCACCTTCACCACCGACGACTACTGCCTCGGCGAATGCGCGGACATCCTGCCGCCCGGCCAGAACGGCAACGCGACCCTGGTCGAGATCCTCGCCAACCAGTCACTGGGCACGATGCCGCGACACAGTGACGACCAGCTCGGCAAGTACGCCAACCTCCTCTCCGGCTACACCGGCCTGACCGACGACCAGATCACCACGTTCTTCAACGACAGCTCGTTCGGCGTGCCGGCGGGCCAGGTGCAGAGCACCACGAGCCCCCGGGCGGACGTGACGATCGTCCGTGACAAGGCGACCGGCGTCCCGCACATCACCGGGACGACCAGGGAAGGCACGATGTTCGGCGCCGGGTACGCGGGCGCGCAGGACCGCCTGTGGGTGATGGACCTGATGCGGCACGTCGGCCGTGGCGAGCTGACGCCGTTCGCCGGCGGCGCGCCCGGCAACCGCGCGCTGGAACAGAGCGTCTGGCGCAATTCCCCCTACACCGAGGCGGACCTGCAGGCGCAGATCAACCGGCTCAGGACCTCCGGCACCCGGGGCGCGCAGCTCTACGCCGACGTGCAGAACTACGTGAGCGGGATCAACGCCTACATCGACCGCTGCATGGCGAACCGGAACTGTCCCGGCGAGTACGTCCTGACCGGGCACCTCGACGCGGTCACCAACGCGGGCGGCCCCGAGGACTTCACCATGACCGACCTGATCGCGGTCTCCGGGGTGGTCGGCGGGCTGTTCGGCGGAGGCGGCGGGGCGGAGATGCAGTCCGCGCTGGTGCGGGTGGCGGCGCGGGCCAAGTACGGCACGGCGACCGGCGACCAGGTCTGGGCGGCCTTCCGGGCGCAGAACGACCCGGAGGCCACGCTCACCCTGCACAACGGCCAGAGCTTCCCCTCCGGGAACGCGACCGGCGCCACCGGGACCGTCCTCCCCGACCCGGCGACGGCCCCCGTGGACATCACCGAGAACGAGGCCGGGTCGGCCACCACCTCGGCCTCGCCCTCCCGGGGCCTGCTGGACGGACTGGTCGTCGACAACTCCAAGCCCGGCATGTCCAACGCCGTGGTGGTGTCGGCGGCCAAGTCGGCCTCCGGACATCCGATCGCGGTGTTCGGCCCGCAGACGGGCTACTTCGCCCCTCAGCTGCTCATGCTGGAGGAGCTCTCCGGACCCGGCATCCGGGCGCGCGGGGCGGCGTTCGCCGGGCTCAACCTTTATGTGCTGCTCGGCAGGGGCACGGACTACGCCTGGAGCGCGACCTCCAGCGGCCAGGACATCACCGACACCTACGCCCTCCAGCTCTGCGAACCCGGCGGCGGTACGGCGACCACGGCGTCGGACCACTACCTCTACCGCGGCACCTGCACGGCGATGGAGACGCTGAAGAAGACCAACGCGTGGAAGCCCACCACCGCCGACTCCACCGCCGCCGGTTCGTACGACCTCGTGATGAAGCGCACGAAGTACGGCCTGGTGAGCTGGCGCGGCACCGTCAACGGGCAGCCCACCGCCTTCGCCACCCTGCGGTCGACGTACCAGCACGAGGCCGACTCGGCGATCGGGTTCCAGATGTTCAACGAACCGGCGCAGATGGGCGACGCGGCGGCGTTCGCGGCCTCGGCCTCCAAGATCGGGTTCGCGTTCAACTGGTTCTACGTGAACTCCTCCGACGCGGCCTACTTCATGTCGGGCAACAGCCCGGTCAGATCCGCGGTGTCCGACCCGAACCTCCCGATGACGGCCGACGCGGCCCACGAGTGGGCGGGCTTCGACCCGTCCACCAACACCGCGACGTACACGGCTCCCGCCACCCATCCGCAGACGGCCGACCAGGACTACCTGGTCAGCTGGAACAACAAGCAGGCCAAGGACTACGGCGCCGCGGACGGCAACTTCAGCTTCGGGCCGGTTCACCGGGCCGACCTGCTGGACGCCCCGGTCAAGGCGGCCCTGTCCGGATCCGGCAAGCTCGACCGGGCGGGCACCGTCAAGATCATGGCTGAGGCCGCCACGACCGACCTGCGCGGCAGGAAGGTCCTGCCCGACCTGCTCCGAGTGATCAACCGTACGACCGTGACCGACCCGGCCCTCGCCTCGGCGGTCTCCAAGCTGTCCGCCTGGGCGTCGGCGGGGGCCAGGAGGCTGGAGGCCTCACCCGGCGGCAAGGCCTACGCGCACGCCGACGCGATCCGCGTGTTCGACGCGTGGTGGCCCAAGCTCGTCCAGGCGCAGTTCAAGCCCAGCCTGGGAGACGGCCTGTACCAGTCGCTGGTCAACGCCCTCCAGATCAACGAATCGCCCTCGGGCCACCAGCAGGGCGACGTCTCCAGCCTGCCCGGCTCCGCGAACGAGGCCCAGACGCACAAGGGCTCGGCCTTCCAGTACGGCTGGTGGGGCTACGTGAGCAAGGACGTCCGGGCCGTGCTCGGCGACCCGGTCTCCGGCCCGCTGCCCGGCAGGCACTGCGGGGGCGGCACGCCGGCGGGCTGCCGTACGGTCCTGCTGAACAGCCTGTCGGCGGCGCTCGCGGAGCCCGCGACGACGACCTACCCGGCGGACGGCGTGTGCGCGGCGGGTGACCAGTGGTGCGCCGACGCCGTCCAGCAGTCGCCGCTCGGCGGGATCAAGCAGTCGCTGATCTCCTGGCAGAACCGGCCGACCTACCAGCAGGTCGTGTCCTTCCCCGCCCACCGGGGCGACGCCGTCACCAACCTGGCGGCCGGGAAGAAGGCGAGCGCGTCCAGCACCCAGTCCTTCCTCTACCCGGCGAGCAAGGCCGTCGACGGCGACCCGACGACCCGCTGGTCGAGCGCGGCCAGTGACGACCAGTACCTCCAGGTCGACCTCGGATCCGCCACGACCGTGGCCCGGACGGTGCTGCGCTGGGAGGCGGCCTACGGGTCCGGCTACTCGATCCAGACGTCGTCCGACGGCTCCACCTGGACCACCGTCCACTCCACCACCACCGGGAACGGCGACGTGGACAACGTGACGTTCACCCCGACCACCGCCCGCTACATCCGCATGCGGGGCGTCACGCGCGCGACGTCGTACGGCTACTCCCTCTACGAGCTGGAGGTCTACCCCCGGTGACCGGCTAGCCGGAGATCTTTCCCCGGTGACGGAGTCGGGGCCGTACTGAGATGAGGAGCCCGGTTACGGCGGGCCGGCCGGTCGCGGAGAACCGAGACCGCGCAGGCCGTACAGGACGCCGTAACCGGGCGATCCCGGTGACCGCCGCGCTGGCTACACTCCAGTCATGCGCCGAGCAGCCACGATGCCTTTCCGGCGTGCCGTCGGCCTGCTCGCGGGGATGCCGACGGGTCTGGCCGGGCTGGGATGGGCCTGCGTCGCCTGGGCGGTCGGCGACGGGCGTGCGAGAAGGGTGACGGCCGCCCTGGTCGAGCTGGAGCGCACGCGTCTGGCCGCCTGGTACGACCACCGCCCCGGCAGGGGCCGCGGCGGGCGCGCCTACCTCCTCCTGCGGGGCCTCCTCGGGCTGCTGGGCGGCTACCTCGCCGTCGCTGGCCTGTTCGTGGCCGCCCTCTTCCTCTACGGCGGAGCCGGGCAGCTCGTCTCGGGCGACACGGACCTGATCCCGCTTGAGTTCCCCGGGGTGCGGCTGACGGGCAGCAGCTGGGTCTACGGCATCGTCCTCGGACTGGTCACGCTGGTGCTGTCCGTCGCGTGGAGCGTCGCGTTGATCGGCATGGAACGCCGCCTGGCCGACCGCTTCGTGGGCCCCGACCGGAACGAGGCCATGGAACGCCGGATCGCCGAGCTGACCGCCTCCCGCTCCGGCATCGTGCGAGCTGTCGACGACGAGCGCCGGCGGATCGAGCGCGACCTGCACGACGGGGTCCAGCAGCGGGGTGTGGCGCTGGCGATGCTGCTGGGACGGGTGCGGCACACCGCCGATCCCGCCCTGATCGACGAGGCGTACGCGGAATCCCGGCTGCTCCTCGACGAACTGCGCAGCGTGGCGTGGCAGGTCTACCCCACCGCCCTCGACACGCTGGGGCTGCGGATCGCGCTGACGGAGGTGGCGGAGCGCTCCGCCGTACCGGTGACGGTCGGCCACGCGCTCCCCGACCGGCTCGCGCCGGAGACCGAGACGGCCGTCTACTTCGTGGCCAGGGAGGCCATCACCAACGCGAACAAGCACGCCGGAGCCCGTACGATCACAGTCGATCTGCGGGCCGAGGAGGGGGAGGTGATCGTGACGATCTCCGACGACGGACGTGGCGGCGCCTCTCCGGGCGGCGGAGGGCTGTCCGGACTGTCGCGGCGGGTGCGGGCGCTCGACGGGACCTTCGCCGTGGACAGCCCGCCCGGCGGCCCGACGAAGGTGACCGCGAGGCTGCCGTGCGCCTGATACTCGCCGACGACTCCGTCCTGCTCCGCGAAGGGCTGGTCCGGCTGCTCCAGGACGCCGGGCACGAGGTGACGGCGGCGGTGGGCGACGCCGGCGCGCTCCTGGACGCGGTGGCCGCCCGACAGCCGGACGTGGCGGTCGTCGACGTACGCATGCCGCCCTCGCACACCGACGAGGGACTGCGGGCCGCTCTGGAGATCCGTGACCGGTGGCCGGGCGTCGGGGTGCTCGTGCTGTCGCAGTACGTCGAGCAGACCTACGCCTCCAAGCTGCTCGCCGGTCCCCCGGAGGGCCTCGGCTACCTGCTCAAGGACCGGGTGTCGGAGGTGGCCGAATTCCTGGACTCCCTGGAGAGGATCGGCTCCGGCGGCACGGTGTTCGACCCCGACGTGGTCAGGCGGCTGCTCGCCCGCACCCCGCTGAGCACGCTGACCGCCCGCGAGCGCGCCGTCCTCGAACACCTGGCTCAGGGCCTGGTCAACACAGCGATCGCCGAACGGCTGCACGTGTCGCAGAGCACGGTGGAGAAGCACGTCAACGCCGTCTTCGACAAGCTCGGCCTCGCCCGCACGCCGGGCTACAGCCGCCGGGTCCTGGCGGTCCTCCGCTACCTCAACGGATGAGCCGCACGGTTACCGTGACGGGTGAGCCGTGCGACCACCGCGATAGGCGAGCCATGTGATTACCGTGACGGGTGAGCCGTGCGACCATCGCGATGGGCGACGAGCCGTGCGACTGTCAGCGCCAGGCCCGCGACGGTGGCCGTCACCAGCCAGATCATGAAGGTCGGATAGAGATAGACCACCTGGATCCACATGATGTCGCTCCCCCGAGCGAGGACCCGGAAGATCGGGACGACCGCCGCGCACAGCGCGAGCGGCGCCAGCCAGGGCAGCAGCCGCAACCGCTGCCATCCCGTACGGCGGGCGGCCCACCGCCGGGAGCGGGCCACCCCGCGTGCAGCCAGCCCGATGGTCACCAGGGTCATCAGCGCGAACACGAGGTCGGTGACCAGGTAGGGCGAGGAGGGGATCTCCGGCGTCCCTCCCTCGATCATGGCGACCAGGGCGTCCATGAGGGCGCCGCTGTCGGCGAAGGCCATACCGGTGTTCGCCATCACCGCGACGCCGTACCCGGACTCCGGCATCAGCAGTTGCTCGGCGGTGGAGGTGAACAGATCCCCGCCATGCCGCACGACAGGGGTGCCGCGCTCGGTCTCGCCGATCGACCAGCCGAGGGCGTACTCCTCGTCCTGTTCCGAGGGGGTGCGCATCTCCGTGACGCTCGCGGGGGAGAGGATGCCGTTGTTCTGCGCGATCAGCCACCGTGCCATGTCGTTCGCGCTGCTGAGCACCCCGCCTGACCCGTTGCCGAACCCGGTCGGCTCCGGCAGTGCGACCGCCCGGCCGAGGATGTAGAGGTGACCACGCGCGCTGTCCGGCAGGTCCCGATCGGTGTCGATGGTCGTGCTGTTGCGCATGCCAAGAGGCGCGAACACGTGCGCCCGGAGATAGCCCGCGAACGGCTCGCCGCTCACCACCTCGACGAGCCGCGCGGCGACCTGGTAGTTCGTGTTGTGGTAGCTGAAGACGGTCCCCGGGTCCGCGGCGAGCCGCGCCGTCCTGAGCCGTGCCACGGCTCCTTCCAGCGTGCCGGGCTGGGGCAGGCTCTTCTCGTGGAAGGCCGAGTCGGCCATGCCGGACGTCTGGTTGAGCAGCTGCCGTACGGTGATCCTCGCCGCCCGGGGATCCGCCATCGTGAACTCGGGGAGGTAGCCGCGGACCGGCCGGTCGAGCGCGACCTCGCCCTTCTCCACCAACTGCATGACGGCCAGCGAGGTGAAGGACTTGCTGACCGACGCCACGGCCATGGGAGTGTCCGCCGTCACGGGATCGCCCGAAACCGTCTCGCCGTACCCCGCGGCGTGGAGGACCTCCGTCCCCTTCGTGATCGCCACCGCCGCCCCGGGCAGCCCCGTCTTCTCGCGGTACTCCGCGACGAACGCGTCGACGACCGCGGGGKTGACGGCGCCGGTCGGGACAGTGCTGGTCGGGGCGGGGCCGGTCGGTGGCGGGGACGGGGACGGGGACAGGA
>NZ_NGFP01000072.1 GCF_002149035.1 Streptosporangium minutum | reverse complement strand
CACCGCGATGCTGGCCATCGACAGCAGCACCAGCACCGCCAAGCTGACCAGCAACCCGGTCGCCAGCGCCGCCGAGCGCCCCGCCCGCCGTGGTCGCGTCCCGTCCGGTTTCCCGGCCTTCTCGGACGTGGCCGTGGCCACACCGGCCGTGTTCACCCGGCCCCCGCCTCAGAGGCCCACCACACCATGACCGTTCTCCGCCTGCGTGACTGGTCGCTACGGCTCTCCCCGCGCGGCCTCGCCGTCGGTGCCGCCATCACCGCCCTGGGTGTCGCCCTCAGCCTCGTCGCACTGTCCACCGGCGAGTTCACCGTTCCCGTCCCCGACATCGTGGCCGCGCTGTTCGGCGATGGGCCGCCGGCCGCCGAGCTCATCGTGAGCCGCCTGCGAGCGCCGCGGGTCGTGACCGGCCTGCTGGTCGGCGCCGCGTTCGGGCTGAGCGGGGCGATCTTCCAGAGCCTCACCCGCAACCCGCTCGGCAGCCCCGACTTCATCGGCTTCACCGCCGGGGCCTCCACCGGGGGCATCGCCGCCGTCATCCTCGGCGGCTCCGCCTGGCAGATCTCGGGAGCCTCGCTGGCCGGGTGCGTCGCCTGCGCGCTGCTGGTCTACGCGCTGGCCTTCCGGCGCGGGGTGCAGGGCTACCGGCTGATCCTGGTCGGCATCGGCGTCAACGCGCTACTGGTCTCCGCCGACTGGTACATGCTCACCCGCGCCAACATCAACGACGCCGCCACCGCCGGGTCCTGGATCACCGGCAGCCTCAGCGGGCGCGGCTGGGACCACGCGATCCCGGTCGCCGTCGCGCTGGCCGTGCTCCTGCCCCTCTGCGCGTGGCTGTCGCGCCCGCTGCGGATGATGGAGATGGGCGACGACGCGGCCAAGGCTGTGGGGATCCACGTCGAGCCGGTGCGCGCGGCGGCCATCGCCGTAGGGGTCCTGCTGTGCGGCGTCGCCACCGCCGCCGCCGGACCCGTGATCTTCGTGGCGATGGCCGCGCCCCAGCTGGCCCGCAGGCTGGCCCGCTCCCCCGGCGTCACCCTGACCGCGTCCGCGCTGACGGGCGCCGTGCTGCTGGTCGGCGCGGACCTGGCCGCGCAGCGCGTCTTCGCGCCGATCCAGCTCCCGGTGGGGATCATGACCGCCGCCATCGGCGGCACGTACCTGGTGTTTCTGCTCCGGAGGGAACGACGTTGAGACTGCACGGCACCGGCCTGACACTCTCCTATGACAAGCGCGTGGTGGCCACCGACCTGGACGTCACGATCCCGGACGGCTCGTTCACCGTGATCATCGGTCCCAACGCGTGCGGCAAGTCCACGACGCTGCGCGCTCTGGCCCGCATGCTCAAGCCCCGCGCCGGGGCGGTCCACCTGGACGGAGCGGTGATCACCTCGCTGCCGTCCAAGGAGGTCGCGCGCAGGCTCGGCCTGCTGCCGCAGAGCTCGATCGTGCCCGACGGCATCACGGTCGCCGACCTGGTCGGCCGGGGCCGCTATCCCCACCAGCGGATGATGCGCCAGTGGTCTCGCGAGGACGAGGTCGCGGTGGCCTCGGCCATGGACGCGACCGACGTGAGCGACCTGGCCGACCGCTGCGTGGACGAGCTCTCCGGCGGGCAGCGCCAGCGCGTCTGGCTGGCCATGGCGCTGGCCCAGGAGACTCCGATCCTGCTGCTGGACGAGCCGACGACCTTCCTCGACATCGCCCACCAGATCGAGGTGCTCGACCTGTGCGCCGACCTCCACGAGCAGGGCAGGACCCTGGTCGCGGTGCTGCACGACCTGAACCAGGCCTGCCGCTACGCCACCCACCTGATCGTGATGCGCGACGGCCGGATCGTGGCCGAGGGCGCCCCGGCCACGATCGTCACCGCCGCGCTGGTGCGGGAGGTCTTCGACCTGCGCTGCGAGATCATCGAAGACCCGCAGAGCGGCACCCCGCTGATCGTCCCCGAGACCCGCCGCCGCGCCCGCACCCCGGCGTAACGCTCCGGGTGCCGCGCGGTCACGGCCTCAGCGTGAGGGTGTCGGCGGCGTCTCGCCGTACGGCCTGCTCGGTGGAGCGCATCGGGGTCAACCCGCCGTCCGCCCAGAGCGCGGCCTGGTCGTCGTAGTTGGCGTGGAAGGCGTGGCCGGACGCGCCGGTCAGGTTGATCCACCACGAGTGGTCCAGATCCGCCAGGTCCACGACCATCCGCATGGACGGCACCCAGTTGACCCCGTACCCCTCGGTGGCGTCCCAGCCGGTGGCGTTCACGGTGTCCTTGCCGCCGGCCGTGCGCAGCGGGCCGCGGTTGAACAGCCATTCGATCGGCCCGATGCCGCTGGTGCCGAAGGTCTCGTGGGTCAGCTCCAGGGTGTGCAGGTCGCCCCACTTCCATTCCCCGGGGTCGTCGCCGAGCAGCTCGCGCAGCTCGGCGTCCGCGTCCGCCATGGCGGCCTTCAGCATGTCGTCGCGCCCCTCGGCCCGGTCCTTGGTGCGCACGTCGTCCCAGAACGGGTCGGCGGGCCGCTCCAGCAGCGAGCGGACGACCTCGTACCACCGGTCGCCGCCGCCCGGCCGGGCGCCGCCGGTCAGCTCGTCCTCGAAGGCGCGTCTGAGCAGGTGCCGCCAGACCGCGTTGAAGTAGGCGGCCCCGGCCGAGTCGCGGCCCTGCCCGGCGTCCCAGCCCTGGAGCGTGCCGTTCGGGACCCCCACGCGCAGCAGGTGCGGCAGGAGGACCGGGGCCAGGCCGTTGTGGTCGTCCATCTGGATCCGCCCCATGGTCTCGGCGGTGATCTTCCCCTTGCCGATCTCCTGCTTCAGCCGGTCGGCGATGCGCTGGGAGCGGTAGCCGTAGGACCAGTCGGTGGTCAGGAACAGGTCCTCGCTGGGACGCGTCACCGCGTTGTTGGCGGTGACGATGTAACCCTCGGGCGGGTTGTAGACGTGGGGAAGCTTCTCGAAGGGGATGAAGCCGGTCCACTCGTGCTTCCCGGTCCAGCCGGGCGCGGGCCAGCGGCCGTCGCCCCCGGCCCGCACCGGGATCTTGCCCGGGGCCTGGTAGCCGATGTTGCCGTCCACGTCGGCGTAGATCAGGTTCTGCGCGGGGGCCTCGAAGAAGGACGCGGCCTCGCGGAACTGCTCGAAGTTCCCGGCCCGGTTGAGCAGCAGGATGGCGTCAGCCGTACGGCCAGGGTCGAGCGCGGTCCAGCGGAGCGCGACCTCCATGCCGTCCGCCGCCCCGCCGGCCGTCCGGCCCAGGTTCGCCACGGCTCCGGGCACGGCCCGGCGGGCGTCGCCGAGCACGTCGGAGATGATCGGGCCGTGCGCGGTGGTGCGGACCTTCAGGTCGATGGCCGGGCCGCCCGCGACCTTGATCTGCTCGGTGCGGACCTCCATGGGCCTCCACTCGCCGGCGACCTCCACGGTGTCGCCCCTGGTCCGCTCCAGGTACAGGTCGGTGACGTCGGGGCCGAGGTTGGTGAAGCCCCAGGAGATCCTGGCGTTGTGGCCGATCACCACGCCGGGCAGGCCCGCGAAGGTGTAACCGGTCACGTCGTAGGGGCAGGCCGCGCTCGGCGTACGGCAGTGCAGGCCGGCCTGGTACCAGATCGACGGCATCCGGGGGCCGAGGTGCGGGTCGTTGGCGAGCAGCGGCTTGCCGGTGGCGGTGTGGGCGCCGCCCACCACCCAGGAGTTGGAGCCGATCCCGGCGGAGTCGCCGCCCCCGGTGCCGAACGGGGACGGCGCCGCGTCGACGAGTTCGGCCACCCGGGCGAGCGCGTCCGCCGCGCCGACGGCCTGGCCGGCGGCGGGCCTGCCCTCCGTCGCGGCCGGCGTGGCCATGATCGGCTGGTGGCGGTCGAAGGGGTACTCGGGGAAGAGCCGGCCGGCGCGTTCCGCCGGGACCTGGGCCGCGACGAGCGCCCGGTCGAGCTCGTCGCCCATGTTGGAACGCAGGTCCCAGGCCATCGCCTTGAGCCAGGCGAGGGAGTCGGCCGGGCTCCACGGCTCGGGCTCGTAGCCGCCGTTGGTCAGCTTGAGCACGCCGTATTCGAGGCTTCTCTCGGCGAAGCCGTCGTTCTGGGCCATCCACGCGTTGACCCCGGCGGCGTAGTCGTCCAGGGCCTGCCGGGTCTCGGGCCTGATCACGGCGAGCTCGGCCTCGGCGGTGCGCCGCCAGCCGAGCGTGCGGACGACCTTGTCGACGTCCGTGGTCGAGGAGCCGAAGATCTCCGACAGGCGGCCGGCGGTGGTCTTGCGGCGGAAGTCCATCTCCCAGAAGCGGTCCTGGGCGTGCACGTAGCCCTGCGCCTTGAGCAGGTCGGCGGGGGTGTCGGCGTAGATCTGCGGGATGCCCTGGGCGTCACGGTAGACGGTCACGGCGGCCCCCAGCCCCGGGAGCGCGACCTCCCCGGCGAGCTGCGGGAAGGACCGGCGGACCGTCCAGGTCACGGTCCCGGCGAGGACGATCGCCAGGACGAGAACGGCGGTGAGGACCCGCGCGAGCCAGCGCAGCGGACGGGACAGTCGAGCAAATGGCGCAATCCGCACAGAGGTGACCTTTCATCGCACAAGTGACGCATCATCGATTGTGAGGCGAACTCATGTGACTTCGGTTACCTACAGGTAGCTTTTCGGACTCACCATCGCACGCCCGGACCCCGGACGCTCAGTCCCGGACCCCGCAGCGGCGCAGGACCAGCAGGGCGAGCGCCCGGGTGACGTCCCGGAGCTCGCGCAGGTCGACCTGCTCGCGCGGGGCGTGGGCCAGTCGCACGTCACCCGGCCCGTAGTGCAGGGCCGGGATGCCGCCCGCGGCGTACAGGCGCAGGTCACTGCCGTACGGCGCGGCCGTCTCGGCGGGGCGGGTCCCGGTCACGTCGGCCACCGCCGCGGCGACCTGGTCCAGCAGCTCGTGTCCGGCCGGCAGCCGCCCGCTCGCGAACTGGCCGCCGGGCCAGGTGACGGCCGGGGGATGCTCGCGCAGCCACGGGTGGCCGATCTCGGCGATCGCGCCCTCCAGGGCGAGGCGCGCCTCGGCGGGATCCTCGTCCAGACGGACCCCGAGACGGCCCTCGGCGACGAGCAGGTCCGGCACGCTGCTGGCCCAGTCACCCGCGCGGACCGTCCCGACCTCGATCGGATAGGGCAGCGGGTTGCCGTCGAAGATCGGGTCCGGGTCGCGGTTGCGGTCGGCCTCCAGCCGCCTGATCGCCTCGAAGACCGGCCAGAAGACCTCCAGCGCGTTGACGCCCTCGTAGCGGGTGGCGCCGTGGGCCGCCCGCCCGGCGACCTCGATCCGGAACGTCAGCGCGCCCGCCGCGGCGGCGATGACCGCCCCGCCGGTCGGCTCGGTGATCACCGCTGCCTCGCCCCGGTGGCCGCGGGCCAGGGTCGCGAACGCGCCCAGGCCGCCGTCCTCCTCCCCCACCACGCAGTGCACGGCCAGCGGCCGGACCAGCCGCACCCCGGACCTGCGGAGGGCGGCGACGACGGCGAGGTTCGCCGCCAGCCCCGCCTTCATGTCGCAGGCGCCCCTGCCGTGCAGGACGTCGCCGCTGATCCGGGCGCCGAAGGGGTCGCCCCCCTGCCACCTGGCCAGGTCGCCGGTCGGCACCACGTCCACGTGCCCCTGCAGGACGAGCGCGGGAACGCCCTCGCCCTCGGTGACGCCGACCACCCCGTAGCCCTCGCCGCGCGGCGCCTCCGTGCCGGGGAACCCCGGAGCGGCCCGGAGCGCGTCGAGGTCGAGCTTCCAGGCGTCGACGTCCAGCCCCGCCTCGGTGAGCAGACTTCCGCAGCGGTGCTGCAGATCGGACTCGGCGTCGGTGCCGGTCACGCTCGGCACCCGCACGAGCTCGGCCAGGAGCCGGACCGTCTCCGCCTCGTCCAGGGCGTCCAGCACCCTCGCCTCGTTGTCGGACATACCACTAGCCTTCCAGAGCCACCCGACGGGCCAGTCCCAGAGGGAGGCCTCCGGATCCCGCCAGGGTGTCGTGGAAGGTGCGCAGGTCACCGCGGCCCGCGGCCAGGTAGTCGGCGCGGATGCGGTCGATCTCCAGGGCGCCGGTCAGGTAGGAGGGGGCCTGGGTGGGCCAGGCGCAGTAGCGGTTGACCTCGCCCTTGGCCGTGCCGGGGGTGAGCGAGGACTTGGTGGTCATGAACTCCTCGGCCTGCTCGACGCTCATGTCACCGCAGTGCAGCGAGGCGTCCACGATGATGCGGGCCGCCCGGAATAGGCGGAAGTCCAGGTGGGCGAGCTCCTGGGCGGGGGTGGTGAAGTAGCCCTGCTCTCGCATGACCTTCTCGACGTACAGGGCCCAGCCCTCGGCGAAGTACGGCGTGCGGAACAGCTTGCGGGCCCGGCGCGGGTTGCCCGCCATCCAGGACAGGTGCCAGTGGTGGCCGGGATAGGCCTCGTGGACGGCGATGGAGGGCATCTGGGCCCTGGCGTTGGTGCGCAGCCGCTGGCGCACCTGCTCCCCGGTGAAGGAGGCCGGGGTGAACGGCACGAAGAAGTGCCCGATCCGGGAGGTGGACAGCGGCGGGGGCTGCAGGTAGGAGGCGACGGCGAGGATGGGCCGCTGGAACTCCGGCGACGGCACCACCCGGCACTCCTCGCCGTCGGCGAACGTCACCAGCCCGTGCTCGCGCACGAACCTCCTGGCCCGCTCGGTCTCGGCGTCGTACTCGGCCCGCATGTCCTCCAGGGTCGGCGCGTGGTCGTCCTGGAGCCCGATCACGGCCGCGTGCCAGTCGTCGGAGCCGCCGGGCAGCCGCCGGGCGACCTCGCGCATCTGGGCGTCCAGCTCGTCGTAGGCCTCCTGGCCGCGCTTGAGCAGCTCGTCGGCTCCGTAACCGAGCATCTCCCGCTCACGCAGCAGCGTGGAGTACAGCTCCTCGCCCATCCGCCAGGTGCCGGTGGCCCGGAAGCCCTCCAGGAACTCCACGAGCCCGTCGAAGGCCGCCGCCGCGGGCTCGGCCGCCGCGGCCAGCCGGGCACGCAGGGTCTCGTCCGCGACCAGGCCGGGGACCGTCTCGGTGAGGAAGCGCCGGGCCGTCCGCGCCTGGCCCAGGCCCCGCTCGACCAGCAAGGGGGCCGCCAGCGCCGGGTCCAGGTTCGTACGGCAGGCCGCGATGACGTCCGGCACCTCGGCCAGCCGCGCGACGGCCGCCTCGACCAGCTCACCCTCGGAGGACAGCCGGTGCAGGAACGGGCCGAACATCGAGCCGAAGATCGGCCCCAGGTAGACGGAGGGGTCGCGCCGCCAGGCGGGCCAGGTCTCGTAGGCCAGGCCGCCGCGGAGCGTGGACATGATCAGTTCGTGGTCGATCATGTCCTCGAAGTCTCCGGGCTCCCCTGCCTCCCGGAACCGCTCCAGCCAGCGCCTCGACTCCCGCTCCCGGGCGAGGATGCCCGTCTCGGTGAAGTCGCCCAGAGTCCTGTCGTACCCTTCGGCGCCCGAGAGGGCGGCGTGGACGGGGTGGGCGCCGAGGTACCAGTCGAGATAGTCGCCGACCAGGTCAGGGGAGAGGTCCGTCATGTCGGGTGAGCCTACTCCGCCCCCCCGCCGGCCGGGCACCGCCTCAGGCCCTTCACCCGCGCCCCCCGAGACGGTAGCGTCCGGCGGAATGACCACGGAAACGATCTCCAGTACGCCCCCTCCCGCCGGGCGCCCGCGCCGACGGCGCTGGATCACCGTCCTGATCTGGATCATGCTGGTGCCCTTCGCGGCCTGGGCGGTGCTCCGGACGACCGGATGGGACGCCGGGTTCCGGTGGATCCAGCTCGCCGCGTTCACGCCCTACGTGGCGGCGGCCTCGGTCGTCGCCCTGCTGCTGGCCCTGTCCCTGCGCCGCTGGACGGCGGGCGTGGCCGGCCTGGTCGTCATGGGGGCGTTCGCGTGGGCGGTGCTCCCCCGGGCCTTCGCCGACCCGGCCCCCGCACCCGGCGGGACCGCGCTGCGCGTACTGGCCTCCAACCTCGCGCGCGGCGGCGCGGACACCAAAACGATCATGGACCTCGTCGTACGGCTCAAGCCCGACATCCTCACCCTTCAGGAGCTCACCCCCGAGGCGGCCGGACGCCTGGAGGCGGCCGGCATCCGCAAGGCCCTCCCCCACATGGTCGGCGAGCCCACCCCGGGCGTCTGGGGCTCCGGGATCTACGCCCGTTTCCCCCTGCGCGCGGACCAGGCCGCGATCGACTACGGCAACTTCCGCCAGTCCGTGGCCGTCGCGCCGGAGCAGAACCTCCAGATCGTCTCGGTCCACCCCTGCGCGCCCCGGTTCGACTACAAGGCCGCCTGCTGGGCCCAGGGCCTGCGGGCGCTGCCGAAGGCCGGGGCCGGGCCGTACCGGATCCTGGCCGGGGACTTCAACGCCACCCTCGACCACGCGATCATGCGGGATCTGCTCGCCACCGGCTACCGCGACGCCGCCGACGTCACCGGGCGGGGGCTCATTCCGACCTGGCCCCAGCAGGGCTGGGAGCCGGTCCCCGGGGTAACCCTCGACCACGTGTTCGCCGACGCGCGGCTCGCGATCCGGTCGTTCGGCGTCCACCGCGTCCCCGGCACCGACCACAAGGCCGTGTTCGCCGAGCTGGAGATCCCCGGGACCGCGCGTTAGGCGGGGCGCCCCGAGCGGTCGCGGCGCCCCGTCCGGACGGTCCGCGTGCCGGGATCAGCCGGCGCGGCCCCGCCGGTCCCATAAGCTTCTGCTGTGGGTGACCCGAAGTTCGAGATTCAGATGCTCCACGACCGCGTCATGGTCAAGGTCGAGCATGAGTCAGAGGAGCGGCGCAGCACGGCGGGCATCGTCATCCCTGCGACGGTGAAGATGGCCAACCGGCTCGTCTGGGGCGAGGTCTGCGGTGCGGGCGCGAACGTCCGGGCGGTGAAGGTGGGCGACAAGGTCCTGTTCAATCCCGAGGACCAGTACGAGGTCGAGGTCCACGGCCAGCTCTACCTCGTCATGCGCGAACGCGACCTGCACGCCATCGCCACCCCGCAGACCGACAACGGCACCGGCCTCTACCTGTAGGCCCGCGCCCGCGTCCCGTTCCGCAAGGCTCCCGCCCGGTGGGCACGCTCCACGCCGTGAGGCCCCCGCCTGTCCCGTGAGGCACGCCCCGCTCCGTGAGGGCCGTGCCCGTCCGGTGGACATCCCGTCCGCCGGGGCCGGGCCTCCCGATCCGGTACGGCGGGCGCCTGCCGTACCGGATCGGGCCGTCACCTGCGGGTGTAGCTGAGATAGAGCTTCTTGGCCCAGTCCTCGGCGGAGATGGCGGCCAGCACCCGCACGGCCTTGCCCTTGAGATCGACCACGGCGACCCGGTAGGAGCCGGCGCTGGGCACGACGGCGAGGAAGTGCTTGTCGTCCCACCAGCCCAGCAGGGCCTTCGGCTGGACGTTCACCTTGGCCGCGAGCTTGCCCGAGGTGCGGTCCCAGAGGCAGACGTGCTCGGTGTAGGTCACCGGGCACCAGGTCATGAGGGCCTTCCCGGAGGGGGAGAACACGTCCTCGCCGCCGGCGGGGACCCCCGTCTTGAGCAGGGTGCGCCGGACCGCCCCGTCCTGGCCGTAGAAGCGGGTGCCGCCCTGGTAGCCGGCCACCACGTCGGCCCCGTCGGGACTCCAGCGGAACCTCGCGGTCCGGTCCACCCCCGTCACGTTCACCCGCCGGGCGGTCTTCGCCGTCGCGTCGACGACGACGAAGCCGGTCGTCTCCCAGGCCGTGCCGTTCTTCCGCTGGACGGTCAGGACCGCCTTTCCGCCGTTGCGGGTCCAGTGGGCGAATTTGGCGACGAGCGGCTTGTCGACCGTCTGGATCTTGGTGCTGTTGTTGGCGACCAGATCGGCCAGGAGCACCGAGTCGCGTCCCCCGCTGTAGGAGGTGGGGACCGCGACGGCTATGCCCCCCTTGGGCCCCACAGTGATCTCCTGATAGCCGGCCTGCTTGGCGAACCCGGCGTCCCTGCGCAGGTATGCCGCGTTGCCGACGGTGTAGGAGGTGACTTTCAGTGGGTCCGCGGGGTCCTCTCGCACGGTCACCCGGGTGTCGGGCAGCGTGAGATCCGCGGACTCGGCGGCGTGTGCGGTGGGCGGAGTCAGCGCGGCCACCGAGACGGCGATGACGGCGCATCCGAGCAGTCGGTAAATCCCAGGAGTCACAGACACGGCGGCATTTTAGGCTTGATAATCATCCAAGATCACGGCCTATACCGAATCGGTTTAACCGGCATATTCCCGCATAACTGGATATTCGCACGTAAAGCTTTACAGGCGGATTTTTAAATCGCCTTCCTCTCCCCTTTCCGGGCGGGCCGATACAGCGGCGCCCGGAGCCGACGGCAGGCTCACCACCACAGGTTTCGGGCCATGGCGGATCGCGTCACCGCGGCGTGACAGATCCGGGACCTTCCATGAACGGCCGCGGTCGCCGGTGACCCGCCTCACCGGATCCCCGGCCAGAGGCCGCGGGACGTCAGTCCGGTACGGCGTGCAGCCCGGCGGCCCGGGCGCGCAGGACGACCTCCAGCTCGAAGCGGTCGCCGGGGGTGCCGAGCTGGTCGGCGAAGAGCTCGGTGGCCTGGCGCAGCCGGTACCGGACGGTCTGGGGGTGGATGTGCAGCCGGGCCGCCACCTCGGTGGCGTTGCCGCTCTGCAGCCAGGCCAGCAGCGTCTCGGCCAGCCGGTCGCGCTGGGCGGGGCGCAGAGCGCGCAGGGGCGCCAGCCGGGCCCGTCCCATGATCTGGATCAGCGCCTCGTCCTGGAAGATCATCAAGGTGGCCAGGTGATGGGCCGCCCTGATGCTGCGGCCGTCGTCGAGCACGCCACGGCGGGCCAGGGCCAGGGCGTCACGGGCGAGCCTGAGCGACAGGGCCGCCTCGCCCACGCCGACCGCGGGGCCGATCACCACGGTCCAGTCCGCGGCCAGCGCGTCGAGCAGGCCGTGCCGTCCCGGACCGTCGGGGTCGGGAACGACCAGGCAGGGGTCGGAGCGGTCGAGATCGGCGAGCACGTCGGGCGGCAGGCCCGGCCTGGACGGCTCGTCCCGGGCACGCGCGGCCAGCGCGACGCAGGCCACGGTGCGCGGCATGGTCCACCGCACCGACCTGGCGAGGTCGGCCACGGCCCGGGGGTCGGCGGGCGGGTCGGCGACCAGCAGGTCGAGCAGCCGCCGGCGGCGCAGTTCGAGCTCGCCCGCCACCCTCGCCTGAGCCTCGGCGTAGCCGTCGGCCGCGGCGGCGGCGATCTCGTCAAGGTAGACCAGGATCGCCTCCCCGATGTCGCACATGCGCTGCCTGGACAGGTTCAGCCGCTCGGATTCCTCGGCCAGCTTCCGCCACGCCACCCTGGCGCAGATCCGCAGCGCGGACTGGAGCGAATCCAGCGGCCGTCCCTCGGCCGCCTCCCCGCTGCCCACCGCGCGGTAGACCTCCAGCAGCCGGGACCGGCTGGCTCCCCTGTCGCCGACCCGGTTCACGAAGCCCGCCAGGGCCTCCTCGACGGCGTGCCTGACGTTGCGGGCGTAGGCGCCGCTCTGCCGGGAGTATTCGGGCACGCTCGCCTCGATCTCGCCGGCCATCTCCTCGGTCAGCTCGTGCAGGTAGGGGCGGAGGGCGTCGGCGAACTCACGGGGGATGTCGGCCAGCGGCTGTTCGACGGCACGGGCAAGGCTCACGTGGGTCCTCCTGCCCCGGACGGTACTCCGATCCCTTCACTGCTTCTTCTGGCCGAAACGCACATTTTCCGGTGTGATCCCACTCACAGCGGTGACAACACTCACAGCGGTGACAAGGGAGTGGTGACGGCCGAGGCCGCCGTTCCCCCGTCCACCGCGCGGACCGTCCGGGAGGCGACCGGCCCGCGGGCCGGACCGGGACACCGGGCAAGGGCGGGCCGGAGGCCACCGGGCGCGCGTGACGGGCTAGAAGTAGCCGGCGCCCACGATGGTGGCCGGGGTGGCGCCGAGGTTCTTCACCTTGAAGCGGATGCAGGCCGGGGCCGTGTCAGGGTCGGCGGCGACGTAGGGGGCGTGGTCGTTGGCGATGATCGACACCGCTCCCAAGTACCTGCCCTTGCAGTTACTGATCTTGATCTCGGTCGGCACGCCGTTGTTCTCCAGCTTGACCAGCACCTTGCCCTTGTAGGGGGCCGTGGGGACGAGTTCCTCGGTGAGGAAGACCTCCGCGCCGGGCTGGACCGTCGCCCCCAGGTTGACGGCGTCGGCGTGGGCGGGGACGCCGGTCACGGCGACGATTCCGGCCGCGGCCAGGGCGGCCGTCGAAGACAGGACGCGCATCGGAGGTCACTCTCCTTGTGTCTCGGGATGTCTCTGGGGATCGGACGGGGAGAGACTACGGAGAGTGATGCATGGGGACGACAGTGTGGCGGCCGGTCCCGGGTAAAACCTCTGCGCCCCATCCCGTCGGCGGGGCACGCCCGTGGCCGCCCGGCGGAGAGGGCGGCTCGCCCTGCGTCCCGCACGCGACCCCCGCCGACCTGGGACGACTCCTTACAGTGGTGGATCCTGCATAGCATCTGGCCTGCGACGATGCCGCACCTACGGAAAACGCGGCTAGCGGTTGATGAGCTTCTGGGCCTCGGTGACCAGGTCGAGGCCGAAGCTGAGCTTGAGGCCGTAGTAGACGATCGCCGTGGCGGCCGCCGCGGCGACGAGGACCACCAGGATCTTGACGGTCCAGCCCTGACGGCCGAGCCAGGTCGTCCAGGCGGACAGGGTCCGCTTGCCGAACTCCAGCAGCCGGCGGGCCCAGTGGAACTCGGTGGCCAGGACGGCGAGGCCGGCGAAGACCACCAGCCAGCCGGGGCCGGGGAAGGGGACCATGATGAGGCCGGCGATGACCAGCATGGTGCCGATGACGCCGATGACGATCTTGAGGGTGAGGTGGCCCGTGCGGGTCGACCTGACGCCGTCGAGCCAGCCGTGGATGCCGGACCGCCGCGCCGCCTCGTCCTTCAGCGCGTCGGCGTCGCCGGTCTGCGCCCACGGAGCTCCGGTGCCGGGCTGTGACGTGCCGGCGTCACTGGTCTGCGCCCACGGAGCTCCGGTGTCGCCGGTGCCGGACCGCGGCGCTCCGGCGGAACGGGCCCCGGACGGCGACGGCCCGGTGTGGCCGGGCTCGGGCCGCGACGCGTCCGCGCCATCGGTTTCGGACGGCCACTCGGCCCCGTCCTGGGTGTTCCGCACCCCGTCTGAGATAGCCACGCGATCCCCCGGACAGTTGTTTCGCTCCAGAATAGGTCAGCTCAACTGATCTACACTCCTTCCGGGGGATGAATCGCGCCTGTTCCGGGGGATGAGTGGCGCCTGCGACTCAGGGCGCAGAGCGGGGCCGGCGCCACCCTCCTTCCGGCGCCGCGGCCGGGTGGCCCCGCGCCTCCCCGGAGGGCCGCGCGGGACCGTGACGGTCAGGACCGCCGGGCTATCCGGCCGTACAGGCGACGGTCAGGACAGCCGGGCCGTACAGGTGGCGGTCAGGACCGCCGGGCTGTCCGGCCGTGCAGGCGACGGTCAGGACGGCCGGGCTATCCGGCCGTGCAGGTGACGGTGGCGGGGACGCCGTTGGCGCCGGTCCAGCTGCCGCCGAAGCCGAACGCCGTGGACGCCCCGCCTCCCAGGCCGCCGTTCCAGCCCGCGTTCCTGACGGTGACGTCCGCGCCGGTCTGGGTGTGGACGCCGCTCCAGAGCTGGGTGATCGTCTGGCCGTCCGGGAACGACCACGTGACGGTCCAGGCGCTGATCGCCGAGGTCCCGGTGTTCTTCACCGTCACCTCGCCCTGGAAGCCGCCGGGCCAGGAGTTGGTCACCTTGTAGGCGGCGGCGCACCCGCCGCCCGCCGGCCCGGCGGCCGTCCTGAAGGTGACCGGGCCGGAGGCGGTGGAGCTGTTGCCCGCCCCGTCGCGGGCGATCACGTAGTAGGTGTGGGAGGTGTCGGCGGCCAGTCCGGTCAGCGCGAACGACGCCGAGGAGGACGAGCCCGCCTTCACGTCCGTCGCCCCGGCCTCCCGGTAGACGTCGTAGCCGGTCACCGCGGTGTCGTCGGTGGACGCCGTCCAGGTCAGCGTCGCGCCCGACGAGGTGATCGCCGAGGCGGCCGGCGTGCCGGGCCTGGACGGCGGGGTGGTGTCGTCGGGCGGCACGGTGCCGCCGGTGTCGGCGTAGAGGATGCCCCGGCCGTTGGTGCCGAGATAGACCCGGCCGTAGACCCGGGGGTCGCCGGTGACGGCCTCGCCCATGTTGCCGTACCGGTGCCGGTCGTCGTTGATCCTGACCCAGCTCGCGCCCGTGTCGTCGGAGCGGAAGACGCCGTTCACCCCGCCGATTGTGGCGACCGCGTACAGCGCCTGGTAGGCCCTGCCCGGCGCGGCCTTGCCGAAGCCGATGTTGACCGCGTTCGTGACGCCGGACAGCCTGGTGAAGGACACGCCGCCGTCGGTGGAGTGCCAGATCCCGGACGTGCCGCCGGCGGCGGTGTCGCCGCCCGCCAGCCAGATGTCCCCCTCGCGGCCGGGGACGGCCTTGAACTTGACGTCGCCCGTGGCCGGCAGCCCGGTCGCGGCGGTGGCCGCGAAGGAGGCGCCGCCGTCGGTGCTGGCGTAGAACCTCCCGGCGCCGAACCCGTAGAACCTGGCCGGGTTCACCCGGTCCGACTCCACCACGGCCCCGGCGGGGATGCCGGTGGACGCGGTCCAGGAGGTGCCGGAACCGGTCGAGTGGTGGACGGCCACGCCCTTGGGCGCCCAGACGAACCGGGAGCCGTCGGCCGCCGCCGCGACCGTGCCGCCCTCGTTGATCCCGCCCGGTTCGGCTCCCTGGAACCAGCTGGCGCCGCCGTCCGTGGAGAAGGCGACGTGGCTGTCGAAGGGGCGGTCGGCGTCGGTGAAGTTGCCCGCGCGGACCATCACGGCGGGCCTGGTCTCGGCGTAGTCGAGGCTGGTCGTGCTGGTGAAGCCGGGTGAGGTGAACATCATCGGCGGCACGGCGGCCAGGTCGGTGTGGCGGAAGCCGCCGATGTCGCCGAGGCCGCTGACCAGCGGGGCCCCGCTGGGCGGGCTGATCAGGTCGAGGACGGCGGTCTCCTCAAGCCCCTTCACCATCGGCTTGATGGTGAACTGGCCGCCGGTGTCCCACTTGAGCAGGTCCTCGGTGCCGTAGAGCGTGGCGCCGGTGCCGTACATCATGCGGTTGGAGTCGAACGGGTCGATCTCCAGCGATTCCGTCATCCAGCCGAGCTTGGGGGCCGTCTCCGGTGGCTGCGGGTTCGCCCCGAAGGTCAGCCAGGGCGAGGAGGAGACGTCCATCTGGTAACGGAAGGTCCTGTCGGGGTACGAGGCCCAGTCCCAGATCCGGGTCCAGGTCGCACCGGCGTCGGTGGAGCGGAAGAAGATCACGTCAGGCCACCAGGAGACCTGGGTGGCGACCATCAGCGTGCCGGGATCCCGGCGGTCGATCGTGAGCCCGCTGTAGCCGAAGTAGTCGTCGGCCGAGCTGGACGGGATCGGGCTGATCCGGGTCCACGCGCCGGTGACCGTGTCGAGCCTCCACACGTCGCCCTTGCCCCCGTCGTACGGCCCGCCGGTGTCGCTGGTGGCGATGTAGAGCGCGTGGCCGGCGTGGTCGAGGACGCCCTTGTGCGCGATGTGGCCGGTCGGCTGCCCGGCGACCCTGGTCCAAGTGGCGCCGGCGTCGGCGGAGCTGTAGACCGTGTTCTCCTTGTCCGCGACGCCGACGTAGATCCTCTGGGTCCTCCTGCCCGCGGTCGCCGAGGACGGGTCGAAGGTCACCCAGACCACGCCCGGCCGGTGGCTGAGGTAGCCGCTGGGGTCGGACGGGTCCTGGGCGTAGTTCCCCGGGTTGGGAAAGCTCGCGACCCTGGCCCAGGTGACGCCCTTGTCGGTGCTGCGCCACAGGCCGTTGCCGTCGGGCGCCCCCAGATACACGACGGCGTTGTCGTTGGGGTCGACGGCCAGCCGCTCGCCCATCCCCCGGCCGGGCATGTTGCCGCCGAGCTTGAACGGCAGCGCGGTGGCCTGCCAGGTCCTCCCCTTGTCCGCGGAGCGCAGGATCGCGCCGTTGCCGGGATCCCAGTCGTTGGTGTACATCCCCGCGGCGACGTAGACCCGGCCGGTCTCCACCGGGTCGGTGGCGAGGCTGACCACACCGTTGTAGCCCCACTTGTCCCAGCCCACCCAGTCGAGCAGCGGGGTCCAGCTCCGGCTCTCCTGCTCCCAGCGGTAGGCGCCGCCTATGTCGGTGCGGGCGTAGATCAGGTTCTTCTCGGTCTGGTTGAAGACGATCCCGGGTACGAACCCGCCGCCGTCGATCCGGACGTTCTTCCATTCGTACGGCTCGGCGGCGGCAGAGGGGGAGGTCGCCGACGCGGCCCCGCCCCCGACCGCCGTCCCGACCGCCGCGCACGCCACCGCCACGGCGGCGAGCACGCTGAACAGCCTTCTTCGCATGTACGGCTTCCCTTCGCAAAGCAATGGACAAACCGCCATGCACGATCAGGTGACGGGACCCTGACCTTCGACCGCCCATGATGCGCGTGCATGAACGCCCAGAGATTCACACGCCGGACTGCGAGCCGTCAATAGTTTGGAGCCACAACTAACAACCCCAAGGTAAAACCATACGGACTTCCGCGATTTTTACACCAAATATGGGCTAATGTCCGTTCATGCCAGAGGCTTCCCTCGTCACACGCGAGGCTCCCCTTGTCAGGACCGTCAGCGGCCCCTGCCCCCCGTCCGCCGTCAACGGAGCGGTCCTCCCCCGCGAGCACCTGCGCAGCGACATGCGCTGGGCGGCCGGCGCCGTCTCCGACCCCCACCGATGGCTGGACGAGGAGCAGGAGGTCACCAGGGAGCTGTGCGGGCTGCGCCAGTCCGACAGGCTCGGCCTGGTCGTCGAGCTGAGCTGCATCGGCATGGGCCGTGACGCCGCGGCGCTGGCCCGGGTCACGGCCGGCAGCCGGGTGGCCGTGGTGGCCGGGACCGGCTTCTTCGCCGGTCCGTTCACCCCCTCCTGGGCGCTGGACGCCGAGGTCGACGCCCTCACCCGCCACCTGCTGACCGAGATCGAGGACGGCCTGGACGGCACCAGCGCCCGCCCCGGCGTGATCGGCGAGATCGGCGTCTGGGGCGACGAGCCGACCCCCGCCGAGGAGCGCTGCGTGGCCGCCGCCGCCAGGGCGTCCCTGGCCTCCGGCCTGCCGGTCGCCACCCACCACCGCGGCGGCCCGGCCCTGCTGGAGATCCTCCTCGGTGAGGGCCTGCCCGCCCACCGGGTCAGTGTCGCCGACGCCGGGACCGACCCGGCCACCCCCCGTAAGATCGTCGAGAGGGGCGGCTACGTCTGCCTCACCTCCCTGGGCGTCGACCGGCTCCGGCAGGCGCTGGACCTCATCGACGCCGGGTACGCGCACCGGCTGCTGCTCAGCAGCGGCCTGTCCAAGGTCTCCGAGATCGAGCGGTACGGCGGAGGCGGCTACAGCCACCTGTTCCGCACCTTCCTGCCCCGGCTGCGCGAGGCCGGGATCAGCGAGGAGACCATCAGCCTGATCACCCACGACAATCCTCTCCGCTGGCTCACCTGCATGGAGTGACCATGTTCTCCGTAACTGTGCTCACAGGCTCCGCGCGTGGTGGGCGCACGGGCGGGTGGCGAGGATCCGCGACTCGGTGGCGGCTGGATGTCCGGTACGGGCCGGTGGCCCCGACGTCTCCGGTGAGAGGCGCCGGAGCGACGCCCTGTGGACAGGAGAAAACATGAAGTACATGATCTTGACCTACGGATCCCAGCAGGACTACGACGGCATGGCCGGCGAGGCCACCGGCAAGCCGGCCTGGTCCGCGGAGGACTTCGCGGCGATGGGCGCGTTCATGGAGGCGTTCAACAAGGAACTGGAGGAGTCCGGCGAGCTCGTCGAGACGCGAGCTCTGGCCGCTCCGGTCCACACCAGGCGCCTCGGGTCGCAGGACGGCGTTCCGGTCGTGACGGACGGGCCGTACGCCGAGACCCAGGAGGTCCTCGCCGGCTACTGGATCGTGGAGTGCGAGAGCTTCGACCGGGCGACCGAGATCGCCTTCCGGCTGGGGGAGTGCCCTGGCCCGGACCACGTCACCGCGAGCGCCTACGCGGACATACGGCCGCTCGCGGAGTCCCAGGCCGAGCTGAACCTCTGACCGGCTCCGTGCCCGGAACCGAGGTCGAGGACCTGCTGCGCCACCTGGCGCCGCAGGTTCTCGGCGCGGTGGTACGACGCTACGGGCACTTCGACACCGCCGAGGACGCGGTCCAGGAGGCGCTCCTGGCAGCCGCCGTACAGTGGCCGGAGGACGGCGTCCCGGACAGCCCGCGAGGCTGGCTGATCACTGTCGCCTCGCGCAGGCTGACCGACCTGCTCCGCGGCGAGCAGGCTCGCCGGCGCCGCGAGGACACCGTCAACCGGTGGACGCCGCCCGGCCGGAGCCTGGCCCCCGCCGCCGACAGGCCGGCGTCGGAGTCCGACGACACGCTCATCCTGCTGTTCATGTGCTGCCACCCCGCGCTGTCGCCGGCCTCGCAGATCGCGCTCACCTTGCGAGCGGTCGGCGGCCTGACCACGGCGGAGATCGCCCGCGCGTTTCTCGTGCCGGAGGCGACCATGACCCGGCGCATCACCCGGGCCAAGCAGCGCGTCAAGGACAGCGGCCTCCCCTTCGGCATGCCCGCGGGCCCGGAACGCGCCAAACGGCTCCGCGCGGTTCTCCACGTTCTTTACCTGATCTTCAATGAGGGCTACACCAGCACCTCGGGGCCGAGCCTGCAGCGCAGTGAGCTGTCGGCCGAGGCCATCCGGCTGACCCGCATGGCTCACCGCCTGCTGCCCGGCGACAGCGAGGTGACGGGGCTGCTCGCGCTCATGTTGCTCACCGACGCGCGGCGACCGGCCCGGACCGGCCCGGACGGCGGGTTGATACCGATGGCCGAGCAGGATCGAGGCCTCTGGAACGCCGGCTACATCGCCGAGGGCGTGGCACTCATCGCCGGCGCGCTCCCCCGGGGCGCGACCGGCCCCTACCAGCTTCAGGCGGCGATCGCCGCGATCCACGACGAGGCGCCGACCGCCGAGGCGACCGACTGGCCACAGATCGCGGCACTGTACGAGCTGCTGATGCGGATCGCCGACAACCCCATGGTGGCCCTGAACCACGCCGTCGCGGTGGCCATGGCCCGGGGCCCGCACGCCGGGCTCGACCTGCTCGAAACGCTCGGGACCGACGGACGGCTCACCGAGGACCACCGGCTCCACGCGGTCCGCGCCCACCTGCTGGAGATGACCGGTGATCACGCAGCGGCCCGCGACTCCTACCGGGCGGCGGCCCGGCGGACGACCAATGTCCCGCAACAGCGCTACCTCCACGCCCGAGCCGCCCGCCTCACGACGGACGGCCGGTGAGCTCCTCGCCGTGGGGTCCTCGCGTCGGGGACGGAGGGACGCCCGAGATGAGCGGGTGGCCCCTGACGCGATGAGCCGGGGCGGCGGCG
This sequence comes from Streptosporangium minutum, assembly GCF_002149035.1. GTDB lineage: Bacteria > Actinomycetota > Actinomycetes > Streptosporangiales > Streptosporangiaceae > Streptosporangium > Streptosporangium minutum. Next base: position 15,771 of record NZ_NGFP01000072.1, on the reverse strand, counting down.
CTACGCGCCCACGGCCTTCTGCTCCGGGTCTTCGCACACCGGGCCCGGGGCGCAGTCACTGCGCGGGACGACCATCAGGCGCGAGCCGGGTCCCCTGGCCGCCGCCACGTCGTCGGGGTTGGCCAGCGCGCAGCGGTCCAGGGAGAGGCAGCCGCAGCCGATGCACTCCGTCAGGCCGTCGCGGAGCCGCTGGAGCTGCCTGATCCGGTCGTCCAGCTCGCTCCGCCACGCCTCGGAGAGCCTCGCCCAGTCCTCGCGGGTGGGGGTGCGCTCGTCGGGCAGCGCCGACAGCGCGTCCTGGATCGTCCTGAGGGGGATCCCCACCCGCTGCGAGACCCGGATGAAGGCGATCCTGCGCAGCGTGTCGCGGGTGAAGCGGCGCTGGTTGCCCGCCGTACGGCGGCTGCGGATCAGTCCCTTGGACTCGTAGAAGTGCAGAGTGGACACGGCGACCCCGCTGCGCGAGGCGAGCTGGCCGACAGTGATCTCCAGGTTCTTGGGCACGCTCAACTCTAGCCCGGCCCTCCGGATCGGCCCCCGGACTCAGGCCGGGGGCCCCTCACTTCCCGAGAGTGCTCTCCCTCGCCATGAGCCGGTAGCCGGCCCGGGTCTCCTGATCGTCAACGAGCTCTCCTGGGTGGACAGCCTGCCCACGGTGATCATCCCCGCCGCGGCGGGCGCTTTCCCTGATGGCCGGTGCGGTGATCGCCAGTCTGCCGGTGATCGTGCTCTACCTCGTCGCCCAGCGCTGGGTGATCGAGGGAATCTCCCGCTCGGGGCTCAAGGGATGATCGACTGCCCCCTCCCCGGAGGACGGGGCTTCCGCCGCTTCCAGTAAGAATGGGCGCATGACGAGGACACTGGTGCCAGGTGGCGGAGGCCTCGCGGGAACCGCATGGCAGGACTGACGGTCCCCGAGGATGGGGGCGCCGGCCGGGGCATGACGGGACCGGGGGCGTTGTGGGTGGTGAGCGGGCCGCCGGGGGCGGGCAAGTCGACCGTGGCGGCGGCGCTGCTGGCCCGGCTGGACCCGGTGCCCGCACTGCTCGACAAGGACACCGCCTACGGCGGGTTCGTGGCGGCCACCCTGCGGGCCCACGGCCGGGACCTGGGGGAACGCGAAGGCCCCTGGTACGACGAGCACATAAAACGTCACGAGTACGCCGGGCTGACCGCGCTCGCCCGGCAGATCCGCTCCCATGGCTGCCCGGTGATGCTCGACGGGCCGTTCACCGGGCAGGTGCACGACGCGGCGCGGTGGGAGCGCTGGGTGGACGAGCTGGGCGGGCCGCCGGTCCGCCTGCTCTGGATCCGGTCGGACGGCCCCACCCTGCGGGCCAGACTGGAGCGGAGGGGGCTCGCCAGGGACGCGGGGAAGCTGGCCCGCTTCGAGGAGTATCTACGGGCGATCCGGGTGGACGAGCCGCCCGCCGTGCCGTACACCGAGATCGACAACCGCCTGGCCGCGCCGCCCCTGAACCAGCAGGTCGAGCGGATCGCGACCGTCCAGGGGCGGTAACCGGCCGGGATCAGAGCACCTGGAAGCGGCCGTCGTAACCCTCGGTGGCGCGGAGTCCCGGCGTGACGGGGACTTCCCGTCGCCCGTGGAGGCCGGGGCGCCTCCGGAACTCAATATTCCAGTCCCCAGCCGTGGGGGCCGAGGACGTAGGCGGTCCCGGCGGCCTTCAGCCAGCCGGCCTCGGTCAGCTCGTCGAGGCTGCGCCGTACCGTCTCCTCCGGAAGGTCCGTCGCGTGGGCCACCTCGGCGACCGTCGCCTCCCGGCCCTTCACCGCGAGCCCGGACACCGCCTCGTAGACGTCGGTGTCCACTCCCGACAGGGCCTGGACGTCGGGGCGCTCGTTCATGATCCCGCCCCCTGACGCCGGCGCGCGCCGTCGCGCAGCCGTTCGGGATCGACGTCCCGCTCGGGGTGGCGGCGCAGGTACTCCCCCTCCAGCTCCTCGGTCCGCGTGGTGTGGTTGGCGAGCGCGTCGGCGGAGCCGTGCAGGAGCGTATCGGTCCGGGTCGCGTGCAGGTGCCGCAGCTCACGGAGCAGGTCGTCCTCGGCCAGGTCCATCGGGTCGATTCCCATCGTCATAAGGACTCGCCTACCCTGTGACACCCCCGCCTCACTTCGCCTGCGCCCCGTTCTGTTGAAACGATTTCACGAAATTGAGTCAGATTTCATGACTTGTTTGCATTGCGGGCATAACGTCACGGCCTTACCTTCCCGGTATGGACCTCGAGCTCCGACATCTCAAGATCGTGCGCGCGGTCGCCGAGGCCGGGAGCGTCACCAAGGCGGCCACCCATCTCGGACTGGCCCAGCCTGCGCTGACCGCGCAGCTCAAACGGATAGAGCGGGTGCTCGGGGGAGCTCTTTTCGAACGCGACCACAACGGGGCGCGGCCCACGCCCCTCGGGGAACTGGTGCTGTCCAGGGCGATGGTGCTGCTGCCCGCCGCCCAGGAGCTGCAGGAAGAGGCGGTGCGGTTCGCCAACACGAGCGGAGACGTCCCCAGCTACCGGCTGGGCGCCACCAACGGGCCGGTCCTGGGCGGCCTGGTGGACCGGCTCGCCACGGCGTGGCCGTCGACGCCGGTGAGCACCTACACCTCCTGGTCGGCCAAGGAGCTGACCGCGATGGTCATGCTCGGCCGGCTCGACTTCGCGCTCATCGGCGCCTGCGGGGAGAGCCCGCCGCCGGTGGAGGGGCCGGTGGTGTGGCTGACCGTGGGGGTGGACCCGGTGTTCGTGCTGCTCGACGAGAACCACCCGCTGGTCGGCCGGAAGGAGGTGGCGCTGGCCGAACTGGCCGGCGAGCGGTGGGCGGTCACCCCCGGCGACAGCTGTTTCGGCGACTGCTTCGCCACGGCCTGCACCCGCGCGGGCTTCACTCCCCGGACCATCTACGAGACCGACGTGGGCACGTGCATGCACCTGGCCAAGGTCGGCCGCGCGGCCGTACTGTGCCAGGCGACCTTCCAGCCCGCCCCGGGCATCGCGATGGTGCCGCTCGCCGACGCGCCGCTGCGCTGGCGGCAGCTGCTCGGCTGGCACCCGGAGGGAGCCGCCGCGCGGGTCACCGCGTCGATCGTCGAGCACGCGAAGGCCGCCCACGCCGACTCGGTACGGCGCAGCACGCGATACGCAGCCTGGCTGGCCGACAACCCCCGCTTCGGCACCTCCCCATGACGTGCTTCAGCGCTTCCCCATAACGCGACGATAGGGAGCAATTGATAGAACCAGGCCCCGTGTGAGCACCGCTACGTTGGCGGCACCCCCCACACGAGGAGACACCACATGCTCCGCAGAAGTGCCGTTACAGCGGGCTTCGCACTCGCTCTCACACTGGTGGCGACCCCCGCCACCGCGCACGCGGCCCCCGGCGGCGACCCCGCCCCGTCCGCGTTCGCCACGGCCCGGGCACAGGCGGCGGCCGTCGCCCAGCCCGCCCCCGCCATGATCGACGCCCTCAAGCGCGACCTCGGGATCACCGGCGAGCAGGCCACGGCCCGCCTGATCAACGAGGCCGCAGCGGCCAAGGTCGAGCCCGCCCTCCGCGGGCAGCTCGGCAAGGACTTCGCCGGCGCCTGGGTGACCGGCCCCACCTCCGAGTTCGTGGTCGCCACCACCGACTCCACGAAGATCACCTCCATTCTCCGCGCCGGCGCGGAGGCGAAGCTCGTCAAGCACTCGCTGGCCACGCTCGAAGCGGCCAGGGAGCGGCTCGACGCCGTCACCGCCGCTCCGTACGGGACGGTGCCCTCCTGGTACGTCGACCTGCGGAGCAACAGCGTCGTCGTGCTGGCGGGCGACCCCGCCGCCGCGGAGGCGTTCGTGGACGCCGCCGGCCTCGACAGGGCGCTGGTGCGCGTGGAGGCCTCCACCGAGCAGCCCCGGCCGCTCTACGACGTCCGCGGCGGCGACGCCTACTACATCGGCAGCGGCTCCCGCTGCTCGGTCGGCTTCTCGGTCACCCGCGGCACCCAGGGCGGCTTCGCCACCGCGGGCCACTGCGGCACCACCGGCGCCAGCACCAAGGGCTCCAACCAGGTCGCGCAGGGCACCTTCCAGGGCTCGTCCTTCCCCGGCAACGACTACGCCTGGGTCGCGGTCAACTCCAACTGGACGCCGGTCGGCGTCGTGAACGGCTACAGCAACGGCATCGTCCAGGTCGGCGGGTCGGCCGACGCGGCCGTGGGCTCGTCGGTCTGCCGGGCCGGCTCGACCACCGGCTGGCACTGCGGCACCATCCAGGCCCGCAACGCCAGCGTCACCTACCCCGAGGGCACCATCACCGGCCTGGGCCGTACCAGCGTGTGCGCCGAGCCCGGCGACTCCGGCGGCTCCTACATCTCCGGCAGCCAGGCCCAGGGCGTCACCTCCGGCGGGTCGGGCAACTGCTCCTCCGGCGGCACGACCTACTTCCAGCCGATCAACGAGATCCTGCAGGTCTACGGGCTCACCCTGGTCACCGGGGGCGGCAACCCGCCGACCGGTTGCACCGGCTACCAGAACACCTACAACGGCTCGCTGACCTCCAACCAGAACGGCTACCAGCCGAGCAGCACCGGCTACACCGCCGGGGCGGGCGTGCAGCGCATCTGCCTGGACGGCCCGAACGGCACCGACTACGACGCCTACCTGCAGAAGCTGAGCGGTTCCACCTGGACCGACGTGGCCAGCGGGACCACCCCCAACCCCGACGAGGCCTTCACCTACAACGGCACCGCGGGCACCTACCGCGTCCGGGTCCACGCCTACAGCGGCTCGGGCTCCTACACCCTGGGGCTGACCAGGCCCTGACCGTCTCACCGGTGCCGCCGTCCCTCCTGCCGGAGGGGCGGCGGCACCGTCGTGTCCGATTGTCAAGAACAATTGACACAATGGACAGATGAGCGAGCTTCTGAGGTTGAGCGAGGGCGCGGTGCTGACGCACCTGGTCACCCGGGCCGAGTTGACGGCCGGTGCGCTGGCGGCCGTCGACGACCTGCGGCTGTGGGCGCGGCTGGCCGACGGCGACGGGATCCCCCTTGCCGGGGGCGGCCTGGTGCGCACCGTGGTCGAGGCGGGCGAGCCGTCCCTGACGGGACCCGGCGGCTGGCTGGCGGGGGTGGAGCCGGAGGACGTGGTCGCGCTGCGCCTGCGCGGCGGCGCGCTGGAGCTGTCGATCGCGGATCTGACCGACTTCCCCGCCGAGCGGGCGATCCGGGTCGTCCAGGAGTTCGGCGAGCAGGCACTGGACGCCCTGCGGGCCTTCGCCGAGGGGCTGGAGCCCGCCCCCGGCGTCCCGATCGACGTGGTGGTCCTCGACCTGCTGATGAAGGCCCCCGAGACCTTCGCCGATCCGCTCCCGCCGCTGGCCCCGCTGCTGCGCGAGGCCTCGCTGGAGCTGCGGGGCGGCCGGGTCGGCATCGTGGGCGCGCCGTGGGACACCGAGTCGGTCGTCGACCTGGCCCCGCTGGACGTCATCAGGCTGGCCCTGGTCCGCAGCGCGCTGCGCACCTACGACGAGGGCGGCGACCTGTCCAAGGCGATCACCTACCTGTCACGCTCGGAGGCGGTTCTCGCCAGGATCGCCGACGAGGTGGAGCGCGAACCGCTCGGCCCCGCCCTGATCGAGGCGCTCCCCCGCACCGAACCGGCCGCTCTGCTGCTGATCGCCAGGTCGGCCGAGGGCGAGGGCCGCTCGTTCGAGGCGTCCGGGCTCATCGACGAGGTGCTCTCCCTCGCCCCGGGGCTGGCCCCGGCCGAGCAGGACGCGGCCGAATACGCCGCGTGCCGTACCAACCCGGCCGATCCGCTGCCGGTGCGGGCCGCGCACCTGTTCCGGCAGCTGCTCGCCTACGGCTACCGCCCGGCCCGCAGGCGGCTGATCGACGACCTGGTCGCGCTGAGCATCCGGGTGGCCGAGCCAGCCCTCGCCGACCTGGCGCTGTTCGAGAACGACGTCGTCGGCGAGTTCCTGGACGCGCGGAGCGAGTGGCTGCGCGACGACGAGGCGGAGCTGCTGGAGTCCTGGCGCAGGACGCCGCTGCGCCTGTGGGAGGTCCTCGACGTCGCCGGAGACGAGATCACCCTGCGCGACGTGACGGACGGCGGGAAGGGCCCGGTGACGCTGACCGACGAGCTCCTCCCCCGGCAGGCCCTGCCCGGCGACCTGATGCTGACCAGGCTGCTGGGCGACGGGGAGGGCCCGCACGTGTTCGGCCACCCGTTCAAGGTCGACCCGGCGCGCAGGGACGAGATGCTCGCCCTGCTCACCGACCCCGTCGACCCCTACGCGGTGGCCGCCTTCTTCAGGCGGGCCGGGCGGCCGCCGGGCCCGGCGGGCGGGGGCGTCCGGCCGGCGCCGTAGCCACGGCCGGTCACCCGGGCGGGCGGGCGTCGCCGATCGCCCGCGCGAACCAGCGGGTGATGCTCGTCGGATGGGTGATGGCGGTGCCGACGACGACCGCGTACGCTCCCCGCCGGATCGCCTCGGCGGCCTGCTCGGTGGTGTGGATGCGGCCTTCGGCGATCACCGGGACGGGCAGGGCGCGGGAGAGCCTGCCGACCAGGTCGAGGTCCGGGCCGGGGCCGCCGCGCGAGTACGGCGTGTAGCCGGCGAGCGTCGTCCCCACGAGGTCGGCTCCCGCGTCGGCCGCGGCGACGCCCTCGTCGTAGGTCGAGACGTCGGCCATGACGAGCCTGCCGGTGTGCTCGTGCACCGCCCGGACGGTCTGCGCGAGGGTGCGCCCGTCGGGACGGGGGCGGCCGGTGCCGTCGAGTGCCACGATGTCGGCCCCGGCCGCGGCGACCTCGAAGGCGTGCTCGACCGTCGGGGTGATGAAGACGTCGTCCGCGCCGTCCTTCCAGAGGCCGATGAGGGGGAGGTCCAGCGCTGCCCGTATCCGGCGCAGGTCCTCCGGCCCCTGGGCGCGGATGCCCGCCGCCCCACCGGCAGCGGCCGCCTGAGCCACACGGCACATCGTGTCGGCGTCACGCATCGGCTCGCCGGGGTAGGCCTGGCAGGACACGATGACACGGCCCCGGACCGCCGCGAGCAGCGCGTTCACGGCACCGCCCCGGCCGGCGTCCGAGCCACGCCGGTCGGCCGGGGCGGTGGAGTCCCCCCGGCCACGCCGGTCGGCCGGGATGGTGGAGTCCCCTCGGCCGACGTCCGAGCCACGCCGGTCGGCCTGACTCACAGGATCGTCCCGGCCGGCGTCCGGACCAGGCTGGCCGGCGGGGCTCATCCGGCCACCTCCAGGGCCATCCGGGCGGCACCGAGCAGGGCGGCGTCACCGCCGAGCGCGGCCGGTCCGACGGGCACCCCGCGCAGCGCGGGCAGCACCTCGGCGGCGATCCCCTCGCGCAGGGCCTGCCACCACACCTCTCCGCACGCGGCGACGCCTCCCCCGACCACCACCACTTCGGGATCGATGACGTTCATGAGTCCTCCGATCGTCGAACCGAGCGCCGCCGCTCCCCCGGTCAGGACGGAGACGGCGATCCGATCGCCCTGCGCGGCGAGCCGGGCGACGTCGGCCAGTCCCGCGGCCGCGGCCGGTCCCGCCGCTTCATGCGGTCCCGGCACGGCGGACGGCCCTGTCACTCCAGGCTGTTCCGACACACCGGACGGCCCCGATGCACCGGACGGTCCCGGCACTCCGGACGGTTCCGAGACGCCGGACGGCCCCGGCAGCGCGGACGCGGCGCGGGCGCGGTACTCCGCGAGCATGGCGGGGCCGGAGGCGACCGCCTCGACGTGTCCGTTCCCGCCGCACGGGCAGGGCCGGCCGGCCGCCGCCACGGCGGGCACGTGACCGGCGTGACCGGCCACGGAGTGCGCGCCGCGCAGCACCCGCCCGCCGAGGACGACGGAGGCGCCGATCCCGGTGCCCACGGCCACCAGCAGCACGTCGGCGTAGCCGGCGGCGGCGCCACGCCACTGCTCGCCGAGCGCGTGCGCGTGCACGTCGTTGCCGACCGCGACCGGCAGGCCGAGCCTGCGGGACACCTCGCCGCGCAGGTCGGTGCCCGCCCACCCGGTGATGGCGCCGGTGGCCGAGACGATCACACCGCGCCGCGGATCCACCACCCCCGCGCTGCCGACGCCCACCGCCGTGACGTCCCCCGCCCCCGACGCGACCTCGCCGACCAGGCCGACGGCGGTGTCCAGGACCGCTGCCGGCCCCTGCGCCGCCGGGGTCGGCAGCGTCCGTACGGCCAGCAGGGTGCCGGAGGAGTCGACCAGCCCGGCGGAGGTCTTCGTCCCGCCGATGTCCACGCCGACGACCAGGGTCACAGGAGGCCGGCCTCGTCCAGGTGGGAGGCCACGGTACGGGTCTCGTCGGCGGTCAGCTCGCGCATGGGCGGCGAGACGGCCCCGCTCGCGATGACACCGCGCAGGGCGAGTGCCGTCTTGAACGCGCCGATCCCCCTCGTGCTGCCGCCCGCGGTCTCCGGGGAAGCGGCGTCGACGATGCGGAACAGCCGGGTCAGCCGGTCCTGCTCGGCCTTGGCGTCCGCCCAGCGGCCCTCGGCGCAGGCCCGGATCAGGCGCACGTAGCCGTGCGGGTCGACGTTGCCCAGGCCGGGCACCGCGCCGTCCGCCCCGGCGAGCATCATCGCGTCGACGACGACCTCGTGGCCGGTCAGCGCCGAGAAGCCCGGCAGGCCGGCGGCGCCGAGCACCACCTGGCGGAAGCCGACGTCGTCGCCGCTGGAGTCCTTGAGGCCGTCGATGACCCCGTCGGCGGCCAGCGCCAGCACCTGGTCGACGGCGAGCTTGGTGTGCACCGACACCGGCACGTCGTAGGCGAACATCGGCAGGTCGACCGCGGCCCGGACCGCCCGGAAGTGGCGGTCGATCTCCAGCGGGTGGATGCGGGTGTAGAAGGGCGCGGTCACCACGGTCGCGTCGGCGCCGAGCTTGGCGGCGACCTCGGCCCTCTCGATCACGCGGGCGGTCGTCGTCTCGATGCATCCCGCGAGCACGGGGACCCGGCCCGCGGCGGCCCGCACCACGACCTCCAGCGCCCTGTCGCGCCGGGCGTCGGTGAGGAAGGCGGCCTCGCCGGAGCTGCCCAGCGCGAACAGGCCGGTGACGCCGGCCTCGACCAGGAACTCGACCAGCCGCTCCAGCGACGGCGCGTCGACCTCTCCGTCCGACGTCAGGGGGGTGACGAGCGGGGGGACGACGCCGCTGAAGCGGGGCTCTCGGGGACTCACGGAATGCTCCTCAGGAGGGGTTCGGGATGGACGCAGTGCCAGGAGTGCCCGCTCTCCCGGCCTGCCGGCGTGCTCGGCGGGAATTGCGCCGAGCACTCGTCTGTGGCCTTCCAGCAACGGGTGCGGAACGGGCAGCCCGACGGCGGGCGGGTCGCCGACGGCACCGGGCCGGTCAGCACGATCCGCTCGGTTCCGTCGAGCAGGCTCGGGGTGGCCGAGAACAGCGCACGTGTGTAGGGATGGCGGGCCTCGCCCGCCACCTCGGCGGCCGGGCCCTCCTCGACCACGCGGCCGAGGTACATGACCGCGATCCGGTCGGCGAGGTAGCGGACGGTCTGGATGTCGTGGGAGATGAAGACGAGGCCCAGCCCCAGGCTCGCGCGCAGGTCGACGAGCAGGTTGAGCACCTGGGCGCGGACCGAGACGTCGAGGGCGCTGGTGGGCTCGTCGGCGACGATCACCTGGGGTTCGAGCGCCAGGGCCCGGGCCACGGCGACCCGCTGGCGCTGGCCGCCGGAGAGGCGGCCGGGCAGCGCGTCGGCGGTGTGACCGGGCAGCCCGACCAGGTCGAGCAGGTCGCGCACACGCTCCTCGCGCTGCCGTACGGTGCCGCGCCGGTGGATGTCCAGCGGGTCGCGCAGGATCCGCCGGACCGGCAGCCGCGGGTTGAGGGCGGTGGAGGCGTCCTGGAACACCATGCCGACGGAGGTGCCGAAGGTCTCGCGCCGCGCCTTCGCCGGCATGGACCACAGGTCGTCGCCGCGGAAACGCACCGTCCCCGAGGTGGGCGCCTGAAGGCCGACCACCACCTTGGCCAGCGTGGACTTGCCGCAGCCGGACTCCCCGACGACGCCGAGGATCTCCCCCCGCCCGACGGACACGGTGGCGTCGGTGAGGGCGTAGACCTTGTCCCGGCTGAACATCCCGCCGCTGCGCGCGGTGTGCACGACGTGCACCTGTTCGAGGCTGACGACCGGCCCGTTCAAAGCTGTCCTCCTTCACGGACGGCGCCGTGGACGGCGCGCGGCTGGGAACCCGGATGGAAACAGGCGTGGGCGTGGTCGTGCGGGTCGCCGTCGAGCTCCGGCCGGGACGTGCGGCACAGCTCGGTGGCGGCGGCGCACCGGCCGGCGAAACGGCAGCCCGGGCCGAAGTCCTGGGGCGCCGGCACCACTCCGGGCACCTGGTGCAGCCGTTCCGCCCCGGCCTCCAGGGAGAGCACGGAGCCGAGCAGGCCGCGGGCGTAGTGGTGCCGTACCCCGGAGAAGAGCCGCGGGGCCGTGCCGACCTCCGCGAGCTGGCCCGCGTACATCACCGCCACCCGGTGCACGAGCTCGCCGACCAGGCCGAGGTCGTGGGAGACGAGCACCATGGCGAAGCCGAGCTCGTCCCTGAGCCGGCTGAGCAGCTCGACCACCTGGGCCTGCACGGTCACGTCGAGCGCCGTCGTGGGCTCGTCGGCGACGAGCAGGCGCGGGCTCCGCGAGAGCGCCATCGCGATCAGCACCCGCTGGCGCTGGCCGCCGGAGAGCTCGTGCGGGTAGCTGCGCAGGGTCCGCCGCGGATCCAGGCCCACGAGTTCGAGCAGTTCCTCCGGCGTCCGCGTGCCACCCCGGCGGGTCAGCTGCCGTAGCTGGGCGCCGACGAGGACCGACGGGTTCAGCGACGACATGGCGTCCTGGTAGACCATGGCGATCTCCGGGCCGGAGATCGCCCGCCGCTGCCGGGACGGGAGCGCGAGGATGTCCCGCCCGCCGTACTCGATCCGGCCGCTGACCTGCGCGCCGCGCGGCAGCAGTCCCATGATCGCCAGGCTGGTCAGGCTCTTGCCGCAGCCGGACTCCCCGACCAGGCCGAGCGCCTCGCCGGTGCGCACGTCGAAGGAGAGCGACTGCACGACCGGGACGTCGCCGTAGCGCTGGGGGAAGCGGATCGTGAGGTCCCGGACCGACAGCAGTGTCTCCGCCGTGTCCGGCAGCGGCGCGACCCGGGGTTCGCGCCCGGCCACCACGGCGGCGAGCCGGGCGAGCGCGGCATCGACCTCGGAGCTCGGAGCGGGGACCGGGCTCCCGCCGGCGGGCACGGGCGCGGCCGTCCCGTCTTCGGGCACCGCCCCGCCGTCTCCGGGCGCGGCGTCGGCCATCGCGGTGTCGGCGGCCGGTACGGCCGTCGCCACGGTCACGGCCTGCGGCGTCCTGGGGCGGGCGGTGCGGGGAGCCGCCCAGGCGTCGGTCAGTCCCTCGGCGAGCAGGTTGAGCGCGAGCACCGTGAGCAGGATGGCCAGGCCGGGGAAGAACGTGGCCCACCAGCCGCCGGCGAGCACGATCTGCCGGCCGTACGCCAGGACGTTGCCCCAGCTCGGCGCGGGATCCTGGATGCCCGCGCCGATGAACGACAGGCTCGCCTCGAAGATGATCACTTCCGCCACCAGCAGGGTGGCGAAGACCAGGACCGGCGCGGCGCAGTTGATCGCGACGTGCTTGACCAGGACGTACCAGCGGGGGGCGCCGATCACCTGCTCGGCGGCGACGTAGTCCTCGCCGTACTGCGCCAGGACGTTGGCCCGCACCACGCGGGTCAGATGCGGCACGTACAGGAAGGAGATGGTCAGGGTCAGCAGCGTGAGGTCGCGGCCGAAGACCGCCACCAGCACCGCGGCGAGCGCGATGGGCGGGAAGGCCATGATCACGTCGAGGACGCGCATGATGCCCTCCCCGACGAGTTTGCGGGAGGTGGCCGCGAGGCTGCCGAGCACCGCGCCGGCGAGCACCGCCACCGCGGTGGCGCCCAGGCCGACGAGGAGGGAGGATCGCGCGCCGTGGGCGACCCGGGCGAAGACGTCGCGGCCGGCGCGGTCGGTGCCGAACCAGTGCTCGGCGCCGGGCGGGGTGGCCGGGACGCCGGTCGCCAGCGGGTCTCCCGCGACGAGAGGGGCGAGGAGTGCGAGCAGCCCCACCGCCGCGAGGACGGTCAGGGAGACGATCGTGACCGGCGACAGCCGGGAGAAGCGCAGGCCCGGGCGGGTGAGCCGGGAGACGAGTTGCGGTCGGAACATGGTCACACCACCCGGATCCGCGGATTGACGAGGAGATAGAGCAGGTCGACGATGAGGTTCACCACGAGGAACGACACCGCGATCGTCAGCACCGACCCCTGGACCAGGGCGACGTCGCCGTTGGTGACGCCGTCGAGGATGAGCTTGCCCATGCCGGGCAGGTCGAAGATCGTCTCGATGACCACGGCGCCGCTCAGCAGGTAGCCCACCCGGAGCCCGAGCACGGTCAGCGGCGTGATGAGCGCGTTGCGCAGCGCGCCGCGGATGACGACCGACCGGGGCAGGCCGTTGCCGGTGGCGGTGCGGACGTAGTCGCGGTCCATCTCCTCGACCATCGAGGTGCGCACCAACCGCGCCAGCGAGGCCGCCACCGGTACGGCGGTCGCGATCGCCGGCAGCGCGAGCGAGCGCAGCCACCCGGTGAGGGAGTCGGCGGGGTTGACGTAGCCGCCGGTCGGGAACAGCTCGACGCCGAGCGCGAACTCCTGGATGAGCAGGATCCCCAGCCAGAACGACGGCACCGCCACGCCCGCGATGGAGATCAGGCGGGTCACCTGGTCCGGCCAGCGGTCGCGGTAGAGGGCTCCGACGGTGCCGAGACCGAGGGCGAGGGCGACCGCGAGCACGAGGGCCAGCAGAGTGAGCTGCATGGTCAGCGGGAAGGCCGTGACGATGCGGTCGACCACCGGCGCGGCGGGCGKGGCGGTGTACCCCAGGTCACCCTGGACGAGCTGCCCCAGGAACCGCACGTAGCGCACCGGCAGCGGGTCGTCCAGCCCGTGAGCCGCCGCGTAGGCCGCGCGCGCCTGCTCGCTCGCGCTTTCGCCGAGGGCGTTGTACGCCGGGTCGTTGGGCGAGAACTGGAGGACGACGAAGACGAGCAGGGTGACCCCGGCGAGCATGAGCGGCAGGGTCACCAGCCGTCTCGCGGCCAGTCGTAGGAACGCGAACATGGTGTCTTTCTCGTCGCGGAGGGATCAGGCGAGGCCGACGTCGAGGAACGACAGGCCCGTCGTGGGGATGGGCCTGAAGCCGGTCAGCTTCTTGTCGTTCCAGGCGGTGGGCAGCTTGCGGTGCAGGATCGGGTAGAGCGGCGCCTCCTCGGCGATGATGTCGACCGCCTCGGCCCACAGCTTCTTCTGCTCCGCCGCGTCGCCGGTCTTCGCCGCCTTGTCGAGCAGCCCCAGGACCTCGGCCGCCTCCTTGGTGCCGTCCCAGCGGAACCGCTTCTGCGGCCAGAGGCCGTCGAAGAACCAGCGGAGCAGCAGGTCCATGTCGTTTCCGAAGACCGACGGGTCGCCGGGCGCCACCAGGATCTGGAACTTGCCGGGGTCGACCTTGTTGGTGTACTGCCCGCCGGACTGGCCGATGTCGAGGGTGGTGGTCACGCCGATGGCGTCCCAGCCCTCCTTGATGACCGGGACGGCGTCCTTCACCCAGCCGGCGTCGGTGGTCACCATGGTGACGTTCAGGCCGGAGACGCCGGCCTCCTTCAGCAGCGCCTTGGCCTTGTCCGGGTCGTAGCCGTAGACGGTCGAGGCCTTGGCGTAGGCCGGATGGGTCTCCTGCACGTAACCGGTGGCCGCGGCGGCGTTGCCGAGCATCGCCGTCTGGATCACCTTGTCGGTGTCGATGGCGTAGTGCAGCGCCTGGCGCACGCGCCTGTCGTCGAAGGGCTTCTCCGCGCAGTTGAACATGAGGAAGAGCAGGCCGAAGGACTGCGCGGCCTCAAGCTTGTGCTTCTGGCCGACCTTCTGCACGTCGATGTAGGGGACGTCCTCGATCGCCGCCACCCGGCCCGACTCCAGCGCGGTGACGCGGGCCGAGGAGTCGGACAGCAGCCGCCAGACCATGTTCTTGACCTTGGCCGGGCGGGTGCCGTTGTACTTGTCCCACCGCTCGAAGACGATCTTGTCTTCCTTGGTCGCCTCGACCAGCTTGTAGGGGCCGGACCCGACGGGCTTGGCGTCGAAGGCGGTCTTGTCCTTCTCGACGAGGGCCTTGGGCACGACCTTGACGACCGCGAGCCGCTCCTTGAGCAGCGGGAAGGCGTACTTGAGCTTGATCTCGACGGTCTTGGCGTCGGCCGCGGTGACGCTCTCGACGAACGGGATGAACTGCACCATGAGCGAGGCGTTGGCCGGGTCCATCACGCGCCGGAAGCTGAAGGCCACGTCGTCGGCCGTCACGGCGGAGCCGTCGTGGAAGGTCGCGCCGTCGCGGAGCGCGACCTTGTAGGTCGTGTCGTCCACCTTCTCCAGGTCGCGCGCGGCGAGCGCGGCGTAGGACTCGCGGGTCGCCGGGTCGAGGTCGAACAGCGCCTCGAAGACGTGCATGTTGGCGGCGACCGGCGTCGCACCGGAGGAGGTCATCGGATCGAACCCGGTCGACAGGGCGTAGGAGATGCCGGCCTCGATCGTGTCCGCCCCGGCCGCCGGCGCGGCGCCCGTGGTGGACGCCGGACCGGAGCATGCGGCGAGCGAGCCCGTGAAGGCGGTGGCGGCGCTCACAGCCCCGACGAACTGGAGGAAACCGCGGCGGTTCATGGGTGCGGCGGAGAGGTGGGTCACGTCGTCCACTCCTTTGATCAGGGCCGTTGCAAGACCGGGGGGTGATTTTGGCAATCATCTGATGTCTGATGTCTGATGCCGATAAGGTTGGAATGTAGACGGCCCCCCCAAGAAAGGGCAAGAGGTTGGTCGAGATCGAGTCCATCTCGCGAGGGTCACGTGGCGTGATGTTGCGCCAGCATGAGGTGGCGGAACGCATCAAGCAGTACATCTTGCAGAACCGCCTGGGACCCGGTGATCCCCTGCCCACCGAGGCGGAGCTGTGCGCAGCCGTGGGAGCCAGCCGCTCCAGCGTCCGCGAAGCGATCAAGACCCTCACCGCCCTCGACATCGTCGAGGTACGCCACGGGCACGGCACCTACGTCGGACGGCTGTCACTCGCCGCGCTCGTCGAGAGCCTGACCTTCCGGGGGCTGCTCAGCCGGTCCGACGACTTCCGGGTGCTCTCCGAGCTGGTCCAGGTCCGCCAGACGATAGAGCAGGGGCTCGCCGGCCCCATCCTCGCCGCCTTCGACGACGGCCTCCACGGCGAGCTGCTCGACCTCGCCGACCAGATGGCCGAGCGCGCGGCCCGAGGCGAGTCCTTCATAGAGCAGGACCGCGAGTTCCACCTGCTGCTCATGGAGCCGCTGGGCAACGAGCTG
This sequence comes from Streptosporangium minutum, assembly GCF_002149035.1. GTDB lineage: Bacteria > Actinomycetota > Actinomycetes > Streptosporangiales > Streptosporangiaceae > Streptosporangium > Streptosporangium minutum. The sequence goes on along the minus strand of NZ_NGFP01000072.1, from coordinate 282 downwards.
ATCACCCAGCTCACCGCCGCGTTCTGGGACGTCCACGCCATCGTGGCCCACACGCTGGACACCACCCCCGAGTCGGTACGGGAGACCGTCGAGGCGCACCACGCGATCGTCGCGGCGCTCTCCGCCGGAGACGTCACCGCGTTCACCCAGGCCGTAGAGGCCCATTACGCCCCGGTCCGCCGGCGCCTCCAGGAGGGTCCCGGGCACTGAACAGGCCGGGCTGGCCGTACACGCCGGGCGTGCCGGATCCGGGCCGAGCACGCCGGGCGGCCCGATCCGGGT
>NZ_NGFP01000071.1 GCF_002149035.1 Streptosporangium minutum | reverse complement strand
GGCCTGTCGGGGGCCGCGGTACTGGCCGGCGACCTGGTCGTCGGGGTGGTGGTGGAGGAGACCCCGAAGTACGGGGCCGGCCGGCTGAGCGTGGTGGCGGTCCGCGCGTTCGTCTTCGACACCGCCTTCCGCGCCCTCGTCGAGCAGGTGGCCGGGCAGCCGCCGATGGCCGAGCCGGCCGAGCTGGCGGCGGTGCTGGCCGGTCCGGCCCGGGTGCGGCCGCGTTCACCGGCGATGCTGTTGCGCGCCGACGCCGAGGCGGTGGGCTTCTACGGCCGCGAGGACGAACTGGCCGCGCTGAGCGCCTGGGCCGAGGCCGGCGACGACCGGAACGGTGAGGTACGGGTGCGGTTGTACACCGGACCGGGCGGGCAGGGCAAGACCCGGCTGGCCCGTGCCTTCGCCCGCGACCTGGCCGGTTCCTGGGTGATCGCGGCCCTGGCCGATCGCCGCGACGGCGGCGGCCAGGGCGAGCGGGCGGCGTTCGCCCGGCTGGCCTCCGGCACCGAGCGGCTGCTGGTCATCGTCGACTACGCCGAGACGCGCGCCGGGCAAGTACTGGACCTGCTGCGCGCGCTGGCCGGACGGGCCGCGCCGACCCGGGTGTTGCTGCTGGCCCGCTCGGCGGGTGACTGGTGGCAGGCCCTGGGCGATGATCTGGGCGAGCTGGCCCATCTGGCCGACCCCTGCCACGTCACCGCGCTGCCCGTGCTGGACGACAGCCTCACCGCCCGCCGGCGGGCCTTCACCCACGCCGTAACCCAGCTGCGCGCCGCCCTGCAGCGGCTGCCCGGACCCGGCCCGCTGGATCCGCCCGCCGTACAGGAGCCCGGTCGACGACACGACCGGGCCGGCGCCCACCCCGGTACCGGCGCCGGCGACGGTGCACCGGATCTGCGCGCCGGGCGCTACCGCACCGCGCTGGACATGCAGATGGCCGCCCTCGTCGCCGTGCTGGGCGGCCCGGCCGCGGGCGGTGCGCCCGAGCGGGAGATCCTGCGCCACGAGCGGCGCTACTGGAAGAGCACCGCCGTCCGGCGCGCGCCCAACAACCGCGTCGACCTGCATGACGACGTCCTGGCCCGGGCGGTGACCGTGGCCGCGCTGTGCGGGGCGTCGACCCGGGCCGAGGCGTCGCGCCTGCTGCCGGCCGTGCCGGGTATCGCCGCCGGAGACGAGGACCTGCACACCCGCGTCGCGGCCTGGTTGCACGAACTGTATCCGGCGGCGGGCGGCGCCTACTGGGGATCGCTCCACCCCGACCTGCTCGCCGAGCACCTCGTCGCGGCGGTCATCCGCGAGGACCCCGGCTTCCTGGCCCACGTCCTCGCCGAACCCTCCGACACCCAGGCGCGGCAGGCCCTGCGGGTCCTCGCCCGCGCCGCGCTCCACCAGCCCGACGTCGCCGCCGCGCTCACCGCCCTGATCGGCGGCCGGCCCGACCTCGCCCGGCACGCCGTGGCGGTCGCGCCGCAGAGCGAAAACCCCGATCCGCTGCTGTCGGCCCTGACGGAGGCGGTCGAGCGCATGCCCTGCCGGACCGAGTCGCTGAGGCCGCTGTGGGAGCTGGCCGAGGCGTTCCCGGCCCGCAGCCGACTCCTCGCCGACCTCAGATACCGGGTCTATCGGGCCATCGTCACCGTCCACTGGGACACCGGCACCCTGCACACCGCCGCCGACCATGAGGCCTTCGCCGCCGCCGTCGCCAACCTGGCACGGCACATGGCCGCGCTGGGCCGGACCCACGACGCGTTGCAGGGCCTGCGGCTCGCGGCCAACTACTACGAGTCCTTCGCCGAGCAGGATCCCGGCCTGTTCCTGCCCACGCTCACCTCCGTACTGGCCGAGCTCGCCGAGCAGCTCGCCAAGGTGGGGGAGAGGCACAACGCCACCGTCGCGATCCACCGCGCGCTCGACCTCGGCGAGCGCCTCGCCGCAGAGGAACCCGGCGCCCACCGCCTCCTTCTGGCGTCCACGCTGAGCACCTTCGCGTGCATGTTCCCCGGGTCGAGAACGGATGAGGCCCTGGCCGCCATGCGGCGCTCGGTCGCCCTGTACGAGCAGGCGGCGGGGGAGGAGGACGGGACGCGCCCGGCTCTCGCCGCGTCCCTGTGCAACCTCGTCGCGATATGTACGGCCGCCGGGCTGACCGGTGAGGCGCTGACCCACGCCCGGCGCGCGGTGGACATCTACGAGCCCCTGGCCGAGGCCGATCCCGACGCTCATCAGGCGGGCCTCGCCGGAGCGCTGCGCCATCTCGCGGTCCTGCTCGCCCACCGCGGGAAGCCGGACCAAGCGCTGGACGTGGCCGAGAGGATGGCCCCGCTCTGGGAGGAGCTGGTCGCGGGCTCCTTCGCACGCTTCGGCGCCGACTTCCTCCAGGTGACGCTGCTGCTGGGCTTCCTGCGCCTGGAGGCGGGCCGGCCGGTGGACGCCGCCGCGCCGCTGACGGCCGTGATCCGGCTCGGCCACTCCGGCGTGATCGCTCTGGAGAAGGACGACACGACCACCTACCAGGCCTACCGCCTGCTTCGCACCGCGTACCGGATGGCGCCGGAGGGAGTGTCCGCGCAATGGTCGCGGATCACTGGTGATCCGGCGCCGGAATGGCTGCGCGAGGAGGACACCGATCTCGCGGAGGAGGCCGGCTGGTACCGCCGGGCGGCCGAGGCCGGCGACGCGAACGCCGTCCGCCGCCTCGCCGAGCTCCACGACCGGCGGGGCGAGACCGCCGAGGCCGCGCGCTGGTACGCCAGGGCCGCCGAGGCCGGCGACACGAGGGCGATGAACTGGCTGGGGAGCCTGCTGCGGCGGCAGAACCGCCTGAACGAGGCCGAACCTTGGTGGCGCAGGGCTGCCGAGGCGGGCGACGTCGACGCGGCGAACAACCTGCTGAGCCTGATCAAGATCAAAGGCGAGATCGGCGAGGACGCGTTGCGTGATCCCGCGCCGAGGGTCATCTCGTGGAACCTGTGAGGCAGCGCCGGGTCACGGCGGGAACCGCCAGGCCGACGTGCTCTCCCCGGGGCCGTGGCACCCCAAAATCCAGAGATATTCTCTAGAGGGTTTCTCTAAATTTCCTCGGGTCTCCCGGCCGCGGACGACTAGACTCCCGGCCGTGGACAACGCGGAGACACACCGCTCCACCCCCGTCCGGACGGCCGTGGTGACAGGCGGCAACCGCGGCATCGGATACGCCGTCGCCGCGCGGTTGCTCCAGGACGGATGCGAGGTGGTGCTGGTCGCGCGTGACAGAGAGCGGGGGGAGGCGGCGCGGGCGTCGCTCGCCGGGTCCGGCGGGACCCGGGTGCGCCTCGTCGTCGGCGACCTGTCCAGCGTCCGGAAGGTGCGCGCGACCGCCCGGGCGCTTGGCGAGACCTGCCCGCGCATCGATGTGCTGGTCCACAACGCCGGTCTGTGGCCGAGCCGGCGGGTGCTGGGCGAGGACGGGCTGGAGCAGGCCTTCGTCACCAACCATCTCGCGCCGTTCCTGCTCAACCACGAGCTGGAGCCGTTGCTGGTCGCCTCCGGGGCGCGGGTCGTACAGGTCAGTGCCGGACTCTACGTCAACGGGCGGGCCGATCCGGAGCGCACCCCCACCGGTCTGGACTTCCACCCGATGCGGACCTACGCCGACACCAAGCTGTGCAACCTGCTGCTGGTGCCGCGGTCCGCCGAACGCTGGAAGAACGCCGGAGTGACGATCAACGCCGTTCACCCCGGAGTGATCCGCACGGGGCTGGGGGACCGCGGCGGCCCCCTGGGCTATCTGCTCAAGGCGGCGAAACTGCTGTGGAAGAGCCCGGACGCGGGCGCCCGGCCTGTCGTCAGGCTCGCGCTGGCCGAGGAAACGGCCGGGCAGACCGGCCGCTACTTCCACATCGACGCCGAGCAGCCGCTGGCCCCGGTCGCCGCCGACGCCGCGCTCGCGGAGCGGCTCTGGACACAGGCGCTGGAGCTCACCGGCCTCAAGCCGACCCCGCCGCCGGTCCGGCACGATGTCACCTAAGCAGCAGCGAGGTGAGGCGACCGCCGACAGGGTCCTGGCGGCGGCGCTCGACCTCTACGCGGCACAGGGGCCCGGTGGGCTGACCATGACCGCGCTGATCGCCGAGACCGGCGTCAGCAGCGGCAGCCTCTACCACCACTTCGGCAGCGTCGACGGGCTCGCCGCGGCCCTCTACAGCCGTTGCATGTCCGAACTGCTCGACGCGCTCATCGCCGCGCTCAAGCGCTCCAGGACGGCCCGTACCGGCGTACGGGCCCTGGTGGAAGCGTATTTGCGGTTCGCTCAGGACAACCGGCCGGCGGCCTGCTTCATCCATGCCTCGTCCTACGCCGGCTTCCTGCCGGCCCACGCGGAGCGCATCGCGGAGGCGAAGGCGTCCAGGATGCGCTGGATCGCCGACTGGCTCCGTCCCTACGTGGAGGCCGGGCAGGTCGTCGCCCTGCCCGACCCTCTCACCGAGATGCTGGTGATCGGCCCCGTGGCGGAGACCTCCCGCCGCTGGCTCGCCGGAGCACCCGACGTCGACCTGACGATCGCGGCGCGCCTGCTGCCCGAACGCATCTGGCAATCGGTCCGCGGCGAATGTCCACCGCAGGACAGGACCGGACGGTGAACGGACAGGATCTCCTCCCCATGGGCGGCCGGCGTGATCTGGGCTGACGGCAATCGGAAACGGCTCTGCCGCGGAGATCGTGACATGCCCGTGGCGAGCGAGCCGGGACAGCGGGATCCTCGTGGACGCCGTTGTCCCGGGGAGGTCCCGGCCGGCGGGTGAATCATCGTCCCCGGCAGGTGCGGAGCATGTTGAGCAAGGCCACCTTCTCCTTGCGGGTCACGGTGAGCCGGTAATGATGCTTCACGGTGATCCATGAGGTCGCATAGCGGCACCAGTAGCCGCGGCGCGGCGGACGCCAGCTCTGCGGCCCTTGGCCGCCCTTGGCGATGTTGACGGAGTGGCTGACCGCTATCAGCTCGGGGCGGGTGAGGTCGTTGGCGAAGGCGCGCCGCCGCGCCTGGCTCCATCTGCCCGCGCCGGAGCGCCAGGCGTACGCCAGCGGCACGACGTGGTCGACGTCGACCTGCTTCTCACTCTTCAGCCACTTGCCGTCGTAGGGGCTGTACCAGACGCCCTTGACCGGGTGGCAGGCCGCATTCCTGCGTACACGCCGCCCGTCACGGACCAGGACCACCTCTCGCGCGTCACACCTGCCCTTGTGGTGCGCCCATCGGGGCTGGAACCGCCGGTGGCTGTAACCGCGGATCGACAACGGCCTGGCGACCTTCAGCTGGGCCAGCATATGACGGGCAGGCGCCCCGGCGTCGGCCTGTGGCCGCTTGCGCGAGTCGGCTGCCGCCTGCGGGATAGCGGTGATCGGGATGACCAAAAGAGTGAGTACGGCGACTCGGACCGTCTGCCTCAAGAAGATCATGGTTCCACCTATACCAGTCACTCCCTGTCGGCGGCAGTGGTATGGGGCCCGGCGGTAATCGCCGAAAAACCAGTGGATGCGGCTGGTCGGCGTCTGAGCCCGGGGTCGGGCAGGGGGTGGAGGCCGAGGGCGGCGGCGCGGGTGCTCGGCCGAACGGCCGCGGGGTCTGCGGGACGAGGAGCGTCCGGGCCGGCCGCCGCTGATCACGCTGGATCGGGCCGAGGACGTGGTGGCGGCACCGGAGAACACCACCCACCGGTCACGGGCGGCTCCCAGGGCGGACGATGAGGACCACGACGATCGCCCACAGCAGGTTGTAGATCCCGGCGAGCATGCTCAGGGTGCGTAGCCGCTTGCCGTCGTCGGGGTCGGCGAGGGCGTCACGTTGACGCGGATAGATGTGCAGGGCGGGCAGGCCGCCTGCGGCAACGGTCCCGAGCAGGCCGAGCCTGCTGACCGTCAGCCCGAGCGGCGCGAGGGCGGCACCGAGCTCGGACTCGATCCGGTGCGCCGGCGTGAGCAGCACGATGGAAGGGCTGGTCTCCGGTGGCCCTGGACGGGCGTTCTCGGTTGTCTCCCCGCCGGTCTTCCGCACCGCCCATGGGCTGCGACGACATCGTTGAAGGAGGACGGGTTCCCCGACCCGGCGGGGACGGCCCCGCTGGAGGACGTGGCGCCCGATCACCGGCGGGCGGCGGTGGTGGACGGCACCGCTTCGAGAGGAGGTCGTCCGCCCACAGCGGACGACAAGGGGTAAGGAGAGCACCCACTCCTTTCCACTCTCAACCTATAGCGCACCGGGGGGCTTGCGGCAAGAACCGGGTCGTGCCGCAGAATGATCGGCCAAGGCCAGAACCTGCGGAAACGACAGATCCGCGAAGTGCGTGTGTCGTCGTCGACGTATGGGCTGCGCGGGAACGTCGAACCGCCCGCGGGACTCGGGGTGCGGTTGCGGGGAGACGCGCGGAGGTGCGGGTGTGCGCGCCGCCGGGCTGCGCGGGGCAGCCGGCCGAAAATCAATCTCATTGAACGGGGGTTCTCATGATTGACGTGATCGTGGCCGGCGGCGGACCGACCGGCTTGATGCTGGCCGGCGAGTTGCGGCTGGCCGGAGTGCGCGTGGTCGTGCTGGAGAAGTTGACCGAGCCGACCGGGCAGTCCCGCGGGCGAGGCCTGCACACGCGCAGCGTCGAGATGATGGACCAGCGCGGCCTGCTGGACCGGTTCCTCGCGGTCAGCGAGAAGTTCCAGGTCGGCGGTCTCTTCGGCGGCATCGTCAAGCCGTGGCCGGCCCGGTTGGACACGGCTCACCCCTACGGCCTCGCCACCCCGCAGCCGGTCATCGAGCGGCTGCTCAACGAGCGTGCCCTCGAGCTCGGTGCCGAGATCCGGCGCGGCTGCGAAGTGGTCGGGCTGAGCCAGGACGAGGACGGGGTGACCGTCGAGCTGGCGGACGGCACGCACCTGCGCTCGCGCTACCTCGTCGGGTGCGACGGCGCCCGCAGTACGGTGCGCAAGCGGCTCGGCGTCGGTTTCCCCGGCGAGCCCGCCAAGGTCGAGACGCTGCTGGGTGATATGGAGGTGACTGAGGATCCGGCGACGATCGCTGCCGTCGTCGCGGAGGTCCGCAAGACCCAACTGCGGTTCGGCGTCGTCCTCGCCGGGGACGGGAACGAGGAGGTCTACCGCATCGTCGTGCCCGCCGACAAAGTGGCCGAGGACCGTACGACCGCGCCGACCCTCGAGGAGTTCAAGCAGCAGCTGCGGGCCTTCGCGGGCACCGACTTCGGCGTGCACTCGCCGCGCTGGCTGTCCCGGTTCGGCGACGCCACCCGGCAGGCCGAGCGCTACCGGGTCGACCGGGTGCTGCTGGCCGGCGACGCGGCGCACATCCACCCGCCGACCGGCGGGCAGGGGCTCAACCTCGGCGTGCAGGACGCGTTCAACCTCGGCTGGAAACTGGCCGCCGCGGTCAACGGCTGGGCGCCGGAGGGGCTGCTGGACAGCTACCACGCCGAACGGCACCCGGTGGGCGCCCGCGTGCTGGACAACACCCGCGCGCAGATCACGCTGCTGGGGACCGATCCGGGTGCGACCGCGCTGCGGGAGCTGTTCGGGAAGCTGATGGACTTCGAGGAGGTGAACCGGTACGTGACCGGGATCATCACCGCGGTCGGGGTCCGCTACGACTTCGGCGAGGGCCACGAACTGCTCGGCCGGCGGATGCGGGACATCGGACTGAAGCGAGGTCGCCTCTACGAGCTGATGCACGGCGGCCGCGGGCTCCTGCTCGACCAGACCGGCCGGCTGTCGGTGGAGGGCTGGGCGGACCGGGTCGACCACGTCGTCGACGTCAGCGAGGAACTGGACGCGCCCGCGGCGCTGCTGCGGCCGGACGGCCACGTGGCGTGGGTCGGTGAAGATCAGCGGGATCTGCTCAGCCGGCTGCCCAAGTGGTTCGGCGCCGCCGGCTGAGCGCGCGGTCGTGGCCCGAAAGGGTGGGGCCTTGATCGAGACGCCTGAGTGGCCGGTGGAGCTGCGAGCGCACAGCCTTTCGCATATCGCATGACCTGGGCGCACCGCGGTCATCCGATACATTCACATGATCAACGAACTCGCGGATCAAAGATCAGCTGAGCCGGTGGAAGACATATCCGTTGGATTTTCGGCGATCACTACCGGCCCCCTGGCGGCTCGTCACCCGGTCCTCGTGAGCTCCTCCCAGTATCCCTTCCTGCCGGTCATCGCCATCGTCAGGGCCAGCGTGGTGCCGGTGACCTCGGGGCCCGTGCCGTACCGGAACGGCCCGTCGGTCGCGATCAGTCGTACCCCCTGCACGTGCTGCTTGGAGTCGAGCATCAGGTTCGAGTGGGAGTAGTACTCGGCCAGAAGGGTCAGCGTCTCAATCGGATAGGCACGGCGGATGCCCAGCGGGCGCCTGATGTCCTCGCCGTGGACGATCGCCTCGCCCAGCATCGCCACCACCGGTAGCGGCGGCTTGGTCCTGCTGGCGACAACGGCGCGGAAGGCGGCGAGCGTCTCCTGCGGGGTGGCGCCCAGACGCGTGGCCAGACGCTCGGCCACCTGGCGGTCGAAGTCGAAGCGGGCGCGGATCACCCCGGCCAGCCAGTTCATCGGTCCGATGCCGGCCGCCACGGTGATGTGGGCCAGCACCTCGCGCACTGACAACCCCTCACACAGGGACGGCGTGGTCCACTGCTCGTCCGTCAGCTCGGCCAGGTCGTCGGCCAGGGCGGCGCGCTCGGCGTGGATGAGCGGCCAGATGTCACGCGGTCGGGTCACGGTCGGGATTCCTCTCCGTCGAAGGGTCACCCGGTAGGACTGCGGCGATGAAGCGGAATCGTCGCTCATGGGGAAAGATCTCACCGAACCCGTCCAGCCGCTGCACGCCCACTGCCGCCGCATGCTCGGTCCACGACACCGGGGCGGCGGGGCGGCGGTGGCTGGAGCCGTACCGGCCGTGCCCGAGCCGCGCTACGAGCAGCGCGAGACCGGCGCGCTGCTCACCACCGAGAACACCCCCTTGAAGAGGTAACCGCAGACGCCGCCCACCGGAAACCGCAGACCGACCTGCTGTTCCGGGTGGAGTCCCGGGCCGTGTGCCCGCACGTCCGGGCCCCGCACCTCCGGTATGCGTGCTGCTCTCGGCCGGATTGGAACCGGCATCGGACTCCCTCCCGCCATGCGCGCGGGCGGTCCGCGAATCCCCCCCGGGTGGCAGGGCTGTGTCCGGACGTTGAACGAGGTCGCGCGCCAGGCTCACAGACCGAGCGGCACAGGTCTGGCCGGAACCCCGCCGGCGATCAGCGCCGCTAACGGCGTGGCCAGGTCGCGCGGTGAGAATACGTCGGGACCGCAGTAGTCGGCGATGTCCGATGGCCGCCACCAGCGGAAGCCGACGATGTGCTCGGCGGCGAGCTCGTCATCGGACATCGCGCCGCGAGGGTGGAACGACGCGACGCGGACGAGGAAGTAGTCGTTGACCACTCCGTCGTAGCCCACCGCGTGTCCAGGCTCGATGACCTCTTGGTGCCAGACATGCGGCGGGTCGGCGTCAATGGCGAGTCCCACCTCCTCGTGCAGCTCCCGACGTAGGGCGGCAAGGATGGTTTCGTCACGCTCAACGCCTCCGCCGGGCGCCGCCCACACAACGATCGTCCCGGTCGGCTGAGGAATGACCAACCGACACAGCAGGATGCGGTCGTCTTCGTCGAGAACGACCGCGCGGACCGAACGACGCAGATGTGCCAAGGGCATCCGCGTAGGCTACCCGCCTGCCTCCGGCCTGAACGATCCCTTGGAATCGATCATCCAGAAGGTCACTGAAAACCTTGTGTTCTGGCCTCGCTCCGGATGATGCAGGGCCGGACTTCGACGGCATGCGGGGTGAGTGGACCGGGGAACGGGTCGGGCCGGACGTACGGGTCGGCGGGGAAGCGCTCGTTGAGCATGAAGTGCAGGTTGCCGTCCTTGGCGTGACCGAAGATGACGCTGCGCTCGTAGTGGTACCGGGCAAACAGGGTGGTCAAGTCGTCGCACAGGTCGGCCAGTTCTGCCACCGGGACGGCGACGTCCTCCAGCAGGGCGGTGGTGCCGCTGGGGGCTGGGTCGCGCTGGTGCTCTCCTCGTGGCTCTAACGACGTGGATCGATGTGGATCTTCGGCCCCTGCCCCGCCCCCGCAGGGCGGTGACCGGCCAGGACTTCGAGGCCCTCGGCCAAGCCGACCGTGGCGGCCACCAGGGGGCGGGCGTCCACGGACGCGTCGGCGTAGGCGGCGACAGCGCCTGCCAGGCCGGCCGAGCCGCCGAGGACACCGACGGCGGTGACGTCCTTGAGCACCAGATGGCGGGTGTCGATGGTGGAGGGTGTACCGGCCAGGCCGATGCAGACCACCCGTCCGGCCGGTTCGACCAGGTCGAGCGCGAGCGCGGGCAGGTCGCCGGCGTTGGAGGCGTCCACCACGGCGTCCCAGGCCAGCTCCGGCAGTGACGGCCTGGTCCAGGCGCCCTCGAAGCCGAGCGTCCGGGCCAGGCGCAGCCCTTCGGGATCGCGGCCGAGCAGGTGGACCTCGATCCCGCGGGCGCGCGCGAACAGCGCCGCCAGCAGGCCGATCGTGCCGGTTCCCAGCACCAGCAGGCGTCCGCCCGGCGCCAGGCCGGCGCCCTTGACGGCCCGCAGCGCGTTGCCGCCGGGTTCGACGAGCGCGCCCAGTGTGAGGTCCACGGTGTCCGGCAGCGGTTGCAGCGCCGAGGCGGGGACGGCGAGCTGTTCGGCCAGCGCGCCGGGACGGCCGCGGCTGATGCCGATCTCGGCCAGATCGGCGCAGACGTGGTGGCGGCCGGTACGGCAGCGGTGGCAGCGGCCGCAGCCGAGCATGGTGTCGCCGGTGACGCGGCGGCCCAGCCAGTCGGCGTCCACATCCGCGCCCACCGCGGTGACCGTGCCGCACCATTCGTGGCCGGGGCGGAGGGGGTACCACGAGCGACCGCTGTGCAGGTAGCTCATCTCGCCGGTGAACAGCTCCACGTCGGTGCCGCACACACCCACCCGCTCGACGTCCACGATCACCTCGCCGGGCGCGGCGACCGGCGGTTCGGTCTCCTGGAGCTCGGCCTTGCCCGGTCCGGTGACGACCAGCGCGCGCACTACCGGGCGCCCAGGACATGCCGGCGCCGGCTGCCGAGCCGCTCGGTGCCCAGCTCCATGACGTCACAGGGCTGCAACCGGATCGGCGGGGTGAAGCCCATGCCCACGCCAGGCGGGGTGCCGGTGTTGATCAGGTCGCCGGGCTCCAGCACCATGAACTGGCTCAGATGGTGCACGATGACGTACGGGGTCGAAGACCATCGTCTTGGCGGTGCCGGTCTGGCGGCGCACCCCGTTGACCTCCAGCCACATGCCGAGGTCCTTGACGTCCGGGATCTCGTCGGGGGTGACCAGCCACGGACCGGCCGGGCCTCCCGTCGCGGGCCTGTCCTGCCGGTGACGGGGTCGTAGTCGCGTTCGCAGACGGTGCCGGGGACGGTGTCCACGTTGTAGACCTCCGGCTCGCGATCGGCGAACGCGTGCTCCCGACGGGCGTTGAGGTTGAGGCAACTGTCGCGGACCAGCTGCGGCCGCGGGTGCGCCGGCAGCACCGCGTCGGGATCGAGGACCTGTCCCCACCGGGTCAGCACCGCTTCAGCCTCCTCAGGTCGCTGAGCGCGTCGAACGGCAGGGGCCTGGGCAGGCCGTGGCTCAGGAGGAGCGCCCCGTGATGGAGCACTCCGGTGTCCTCGTCACGGTAGACCCCCTCAGGGTCCAGGCCGCGCAGCCGTACCGGCGCGTCACCGCCCACCAGTGTGGTGGGCCGCCAGACGAACACCACCACCTCGTCTCCGAGCGTGTACTGCACGGCCCACGGCCCGAGCCGGTCCAGCCGTCCCCCGTGGACCACGGGCCGGATGCGCTTGTACTGCTCCACCAGCGCCGCCGCCTCCTCCAGCTCCTGCGGCGTCCAGCGCAGCAGATCGCCGCCGACTCCCAGGGCGCCGCTCATGGCGACGTGGAAGCGGAAGCGCAGCGGCGTGAGCCGCCCGGTGATCGCGTTGGGGCTGTCGGTCGCCCAGGCTCCCATCGTGCGCGCCGGGTAGAGCTGCGAGTAGCCGTGCTGGATGGCGATCCGCTGCGCGGCGTCGGTGTTGTCGGAGGTCCAGATCTGGTCGGTGCGGGCCAGCATGCCCAGGTCGGCCCGGCCGCCGCCGCTCGCGCAGCCCTCGATGGCCAGCTGCGGATGGTCGGCACGCAGCCGGTCGATGACCGCGTAGACGTTGCGCACGAACGGCACCCACACCTCGTCCCCCGCCTCGGTGAAGGGCCGGTTCATGTCCCACTTCAGGAAGGAGATGTCGTGCCGCCGCACGAGGTCGTCGAGCCAGCCGTGCGCCCAGGCGGCCACCTCGTCGCGGGAGAAGTCCAGCAGCAGCTGGTTGCGCACCTCGGTGCTGCGCCGGTTGGGCTGGCGCAGCACCCACTCGGGATGCGCCCGGTACAGCTCGCTGTCCGGATTGACCGATTCCGGCTCCACCCACAGCCCGAAGGCCATGCCCAGCTCCCTGACGTGCTCGATCAGCGGCGCCAGCCCTTCGGGGAACCGGTCGGGGTTGGGCCACCAGTCGCCCAGCCCGGCGCGGTCGCTGGTGCGCCCGCCGAACCACGCGTCGTCCATCACGAACAGCTCGACGCCCAGCGCCGCGGCCCGCTCGGCCAGCGCCATCTGCTGCTCCTGGGAGATGTCGAACTCGGTCGCCTCCCACGAGTTGAAGACCACGGGCCGGATCCGGTCGTCGAGCAGGAACGTGCGGGCGTAATCGTGCCAGCGGTGGCTGGCGCCGCCGAACCCGGCGGGCGAGTACACGCCGGCGAACACCGGCGTGTCGACGGACTCGCCCGCGCCGAGCCGCCAGGTCAGGCCCTCGTGCCCGAAACCCCCGCTGAGGCCGACCCGGTCGTGCTGGTCACGCTCGACCGTGATCCGCCAGCTCCCGCTCCAGGCCAGTGCGACGCTCCACACCTCGCCGTGCTCCTCGGTGGCATGGCCGTCGTCGACCATGAGCCAGGGATTGGCATGGTGCCCGCTGTGGCCGCGGCGGCTGGTCAGCACGGTCTCCGCCGTAGTCAGGTCGGTACGGCGCAGCTGGAACTCGCGACCCCAGTCGCCGCTCACGTGGCTGAGCCGGTAGCCGTCCCGGTGCGGCAGGTTCCACGCCGCCGAGTCGCAGCGCAGCAGTGTGACCGGCTCGGCGCCGGAGTTGGTCACGGTGGTCCAGCGTTCGATCGCCTCGCCCCGCACCCGGTAGTGCAGGCTGATCTCCAGCGGGTAGTGCCTGTCGGCCATGCGCAGCACCAGGTGGTCGTCCTCCACCTCATGGCCGAGATGGCGCCACTCCACGCCGCGGACGGCGTCGCCGTACCTGATCTGCAGCCCGGCCACGCCGAACCACGCGCCCCCCTCCACCGGCAGCTCCGGCCGCCCGGCCGGCAGATCGCGTGCCTGGTCGAGGGTGAGCGCAGGGCCCCAGTGCGCACAGGTGGGTGTCGCGTCGCCGACCAGTCGTACGGCATAGCCGGACGTCGGCGTGCTCAGCAGCCACAGGCCGTCGCCTACCGCGATCATCGGAGCCACACAGCGGTGTCGCGGGGGAGCAGGCCTCCGTCGAGGGGCCCGCTGGCCAGCAGGACCGTGCCGGTGAAGGGCACCGGCTCGGCGCCGAAGTTGGCCATCAGCGTGAAGCCCGGATCGCGTTGGAAGGCCAGTACCTCCGGACCGTGCTCCAGCCAGGTCAGGTCGCCGTCGCCGAGCGCGGGGTGGCGGCGGCGCTCGGCGATCGCGCGCCGGTACAGCTTCAGCGTCGAGCCCTCGTCTGCTTGCTGCGCCGCCACGCTCAGCGCCCCCCACTCCTCCGGCTGCGGCAGCCACGGGCGCACCGGGACGTCCGCGAAGCCGTACGGCATCGTCTGCCCCGACCACGGCAGCGGCACCCGGCAGCCGTCGCGGCCGATGAAGGTACGCGCGGTCCGCTCGAACATGGGGTCGCGCCGTTCGCCGGCCGGGATGGTCAGGTGCTCGGGCAGCCCGAGCTCGTCGCCCTGGTAGATGTAGGCCGAGCCCGGCAGCGCCAGCAGGAGCAGCGCCGCCGCCCGTGCCCGCCGCGTGCCGAGCACCACGTCCACCTGAACCTGGCCGAGCAGTACCTCGGCGGTCGGGTCGCGCACGAGGTCCTGGTCGATGCCGTAGCGGGTGACCATGCGCGGCACGTCGTGGTTGCCCAGCACCCATGGGATCGACCCGCCCGTCTCCACCGCCAGCCGGTGCGACTCCTCGATCACCGCCCGAAACTGCGCAGCCGACCACGGCGCGGGCATGAGGCGGAAGTTGAACAGCTGCGCCAGCCCGTCGCCCGTCAGGTAGGGCCTGGCCACCCCGGCGCTGCCGTACCAGATCTCCGCCACGCTCATCCGCGCGCCGGGATACCCGTCCAGGATCGCGCGCCAGGAGCGGTAGAGCTCCAGCAGCTCGGGCTGGTTCTCGTAGGGCACGGCGGCGTCGGCCGGGATCAGCGACGGGCCCGACGGGAGCTCGACCTCGGGCAGCCCGTCCTGCTTGAACAGCATGTTGGCCACGTCGATCCGGAACCCGGCCACCCCCCGGTCCAGCCAGAAGCGCAGCACGTCCTCGAACATGGCCACCACCTCGGGATGGCGCCAGTTCCAGTCAGGCTGGCTCGCGTCGAACAGGTGCAGGTACCACTGCCCGTCCTCGACCTGCGTCCAGGCCGGGCCGCCGAACTTGGACTGCCAGCCGTTGGGCCGGTCGCGGAAGATGAACCGGTCGCGCCCGACACCGCGCAGCGCCTCCTGGAACCAGGGATGCCGCACCGAACAGTGGTTGGGCACGATGTCCACGATCACGCGGATGCCGCGCGCCCCGGCCTCGGCGACCAGGTGGTCGAAGTCGGCCAGCGTGCCGTAGCGCGGATCCACGTCGCAGTAGTCGGCCACGTCGTAGCCGCCGTCGGCCAGCGGCGAGGGATAGAAGGGGCTCAGCCAGAGCGCGTCGACGCCCAGCCCGGCCAGATGGTCCAGGCGTGAGATCAGGCCGCGCAGGTCGCCTTGGCCGTCGCCGTCGGCGTCGGCGAAGCTGCGCGGATAGACCTGGTAGACGACGGCTTCGCGCCACCATTCAGCGGACACTGCGGATCCTCCAGACGAGAGTGGCGCCGGCGACGGCGAACGCGGCCGCCACGCCGTACATGAGCGGATAGCCTCCGGCCGAGGTGACCAGTGGCGCCGCGATGACCGGGCCGAGCGTGTTCGAAGCGGAGTTGGAAAGGCTGATGATGCCCAGGTCCTTGCCCCGGTCGGCGTCGGCGGGCAGCAGCTGGGTGACCATGGCCTGGTCGACGGCGACGAACATGCCGTAGCCCGCGCCCAGCAGCGCGGCGGCCGCGACCGCCGACCCCCAACTGGTGGCGGTGGTGAGCATCAGTGCGGACAGTGCCATCGTCAGGCCGCCGGCGAAGACCGCGGGCTTGCGCCGCCCGCTGCGGTCCGACAGCCATCCGGCCAGCAGCGTCGGCGCCACGCTGCTCAGCGTGAAGACCGCCACCAGCACCACCACGCCCTGCTCGACGGTGGAGCCGGAAAACAGGCTCTCGTAGTGGACGGCGTCGCGCAGGAAGTACTGCAGGTAGCCGATGCCCATCGCGAGCGTGAGCGTGATCAGCATGCGGCTGAGCCAGGCCCAGGCGAAGTCGGGGTGGCGGCGCGGGCTGACCCAGAAGCCACGTACGAAGTCCCGCAGCGAGAACGGCGGGCAGGGCGCGGCCTCCGGCTCCCGCGTGAGCAGGCCGAACGGCAGGATCAGCACCAGCACGAGCACCGCGATCGCCAGGAACGCCGGGCGCGAGCCGGTCAGCAGCACCGTGGCCACGACGCCGCCAAGCAACGGCCCGCTCAGCTGCCCCACCCCGGCCAGTGCCGAGGCCTTGCCGCGCTGCAGGATCGGCACCTGGTCGGGCACGGTCGCGATGGCGGTGGCCAGCGCGCCGGTGAACGCCAGCTGCGCCACCGCCCAGCCGGCCACCAGACCGGCGATCGTCTGCTGGAAGGCCAGGAACGTCAGGGCCGCCGCGCTGATGAGAGCGCCGCCCACGATCCAGGGCCGCCGGCGGCCGAAGCGGGAGGCCGTGCGGTCGGACATCGCGCCGAACAGCGGGTTGGCGACGGCCGTGCACACCGCGGCCACGGCGAGCACGACCGCGAGCGAGGCCTCCTTGTGCACGGGATCGATGGCGGCGACTTGTGAGGGAAGCAGGATCTGGCCCCCTACCGTGGCCGCCATGATGACGCCCATCTGCGCCAGGGCCAGCAGCGCCATCCAGCCGAAGGACACCTTCGGCGGGTCACCGATCCTGATCTCGCCCACTCATGCCCTCCAAACGTGATGAGGCATCACGTTAGAACATGACGAGGTGTTATGTTAAGGGGGAGATGGAGAATTCCGGCGTCCGGCGCAGACCGGTCCAGCAGCGCAGCATCGAGCGGGTGGAGCGCATCCTCGACGCCTGCGCCGAACTCCTCGACGAGGTCGGCTTCGACGCGCTCACCACGGCGGAGGTGGCCCGGCGGGCGGGCGTGCCCCCGGCGACGGTCTACCAGTTCTTCGACGGCAGGCCCGGCATGATGCGCGCCCTGGCGCTGCGCAACCTCGACCTGCTCCTGCTGCAGCTGCGCCGCCGGGCCGACGACGAGCCGGGACTCACCTGGCCACGCGCCGTCGAGATCGTGATCGAGGAGACCGTAGGCATGCGCCGCACCGTGCCCGGATTCACCGTCGTCGACTTCGCCGACACCCGCGTGGGCGGCGCCTCCTTCCTGCCGCCGGGCCAGATCCCGGAGGGCGGCGACATCCTGGCCGAGCGCTTGTACGACTTCGCGACCGGCCAGGCCGGACTGCCGCCGCTGCCCGACCCCTACCGGGTCATGCGCCTGGCCATCGAGACCACCGGGATCGCCCTGCGCCTGGCCTTCCAGAACTCGCGCGATGGCGACCCCGCCATGATCGATCAGGCACGCACCCTCCTGACCGCCTACTTCGCCCAGCTCACCCGCCACCGCCCGGCGGCGCCGAGCAGGTGAGAGAAGGGTGATCGCCGGGCCGGCAGCGATCTGCCGTGCTGACGGCACGACGCTGCTGCTCGGAGCGCTGGGCGGCGACGTGCCCCGGGTGCGCGCGGACGGCGAGACCTCGTTCCGCAACTCGCTCAACCGGCTCTGGCTGGGGCGCCTCGTCGACATCGACCCGGACGTCGTCTACTTCCGCGCCCGGAACAACCTGCCGGCGACCGGGGAACGGCAGTTGCTTCACGACTTGGCCGAGGTGTGCGGCCTCCACCGCCTAGGGACGTCCCTCCTTGACCAAGGTGGCGAAACGGGAGGCCACCTCGCCCCAGGCGGCCCGCGAGAGCGGGTCGTCGGTCGCAGCGGCGGCATACAGCTCGTCGAGGTCGAATCCTCGCCGGCGGGTGTACTCGGCGTCCCACCCCTGGATGCGTTCGGGCTTTGCCTCGGGGTGGAACTGCACGCCCCAGGCGCGGTCGCCCAGCCGGAAGGCCTGGTAGGGGCAGCGTTCGGTCTCGGCCAGCCAGACCGCGCCCGGCGGCAGGGCCGTGATGGCGTCGATGTGGTTCTCGATCGCCGGGACGGCGGCGGGCAGCCCGCCGAAGATCATGTCGTCCGCCGCCTCGGCCCTCATGGTGATGGACGTGCTGCCGTGCTCGGGCGCCCCGGCGTCGCCCTGGACCTTCCCGCCGCCGACCGAGGCCAGCATCTGCCCGCCGAGGCAGATGCCGAAGAACGGCACAGACCGGGCGAGGGCCTGCTCGACGAGGGCGCGGGTGGCCGGCAGCCAGGGCGCCCTGTCGTCGTCGTCCGGCAGGTAACCGCCGCCGAGCACGATCAGGCCGTCGTGCTCCAGCCGCGAGGGGAGGGCGGATCCGTCGAAGGCGGTGGCCACGTCGACGGTGACCCCGGCGGCTTCGAGCCATTCCCCGAACCGCCCAGGACCCCCGTTCGTCTCGTTCTGTACGGCAAGCACACGCGGCATTTCAGGCATGAGGCCCGACTTTACCGCCCCTGCCGGGGCGCTGGTAGGAGCGGGCGCCGTACTCGGCACAGCAAGCGGTGCTCGCCACCGAGGCGGACGCCCGGTTCCTGGCGTGGCCGGCCCTGAGGATCGCGGGCAGCGCCCGGCATTTATGGCCTGACCATTTCTTTCCTGCATCACGCCCGGGGTCGGCATCGTTCTTACCGCGGATACGGAAAGGCTGAATTCGGTCCTCGTTATGTCTGCTAGTTAGCAGAGTTTCGTTGACAATCATCAAAAGTCGGCTCTACCGTCCCGAAATATGTAGGTTTTTAAGGCGTAATCCGATGGAAGTCTTCTGCTCCGCATCGCCGCCGGCGTGCCCTCGGGCCGTGAAGGAGACACGCGTGTCCGGACCGGAACCGCTGTTCGTCATGAACGGGGCCGTCAAGCGGTTCCCCGCCCGCTCGGCCAGAACGAGCGGGGAAGTCCACGCTCATCAAGCCCCTGGCCGGGCCGCCCATGCCCGGCGGCCCACCCCCCAGTGAAGGGAACCTCCGCCATGCCCCCCAGCAGGTTCACCGTCCGCACGTCCCGATGGGTGGCGCGGACCATCGCCTTAGTCCTGGCCATGTCGAGCACGGTCGTGCTCACCGTGGCCGCCACCCCCGCGCAGGCCCACGACGTGATCGACCCCGCCGACTACCAGCGCGTCGAACTGGCCAAGGGCGTCGCAGAGATGGGCGAGCCCATGACCATGGCGGTGCTGCCCGACCTGTCGGTGCTGCACACCTCACGCGACGGGACGCTGCGCCGTACCGACTCGCAGGGCCAGACCGGCGTGGTCGGCACGCTGCCCGTCTACACCCATGACGAGGAGGGCCTGCAGGGCGTCGCCGTGGACCCCGGCTTCGCCGCCAACCGGACCGTCTACCTCTACTACGCGCCCCGCCTGAACACCCCGGCCGGGGACGCGCCCGCGACCGGCACGGACTGGTCGGCCTGGCAGGGCGTCAACCGCCTGGCCAGGTTCACCGTCAAGCCCGACTGGACGCTCGACACGGCGTCGCAGAAGACCGTGCTCGACGTGGCCGCCGACCGCGGCATGTGCTGCCACGTCGGCGGCGACATGGACTTCGACGCCCAGGGCAACCTGTACCTGTCGACCGGGGACGACACCAACCCCTTCGATTCGGCGGGCTTCGCGCCGATCGACGAGCGGGCCGGCCGTAACCCGGTCTACGACGCCCAGCGCAGCTCGGGCAACACCAACGACCTGCGCGGCAAGATCCTGAGGATCAAGGTGAACCCGGCGGACGGGACCTACACGATCCCCCAGGGGAACCTCTTCCCGCCCGGCACCCCGAAGACCAGACCCGAGATCTACGCCATGGGCTTCCGCAACCCGTTCAGGATGACCGTGGACAAGGCCACCGGCGTGGTCTACGTGGGCGACTACGGCCCCGACGCGGGCAGCACCGACCCCAACCGCGGCCCCAGCGGGCAGGTCGAGTTCAACCGCCTCACGGGGCCCGGCAACTACGGCTGGCCGTACTGCACCGGGACGAACACCCTGGCCGAGACCTATAACGACTACACCTTCCCCTCGGGCCCCGCGGGGCAGAAGTACGACTGCGCGACGGGCGGCCCGGCCAACAATTCGCCGCGCAACACCGGCCAGGACAAGCTCCCGCCCGCGAAGGCGGCGTGGATCAGGTACGGCGGGGACGCCGGTTCGCCGCCCGAGTTCGGCAGCGGCTCGGAGTCGCCGATGGGCGGCCCCGTCTACCGCTACGACGCCGGCCTGAACTCGGCCGTCAAGTTCCCCCAGGACCTCAACGGACACTTCTTCGCCGGAGAGTTCGGCCGTAAGTGGATCAAGGCGATCGACGTGGCGGCCGACGGCACCCGCGGCGAGATCGCCGATTTCCCGTGGACCGGCACCCAGGTGATGGACCTGGCGTTCGGGCCCGACGGCGCGCTCTACGTCCTCGACTACGGCTCCGGATACTTCGGCGGCGACGCCAACTCCGCGCTCTACCGCTTCGAGTACATCAAGGACAGGGACCGCTCGCCGGTCGCCGTCGCCAAGGCCGACAAGACCTCCGGGAAGACCCCGCTCACCGTGAAGTTCTCCAGCGCCGGCTCCGCCGACCCCGAGGGCGGCACGATCACCTACGCCTGGGACTTCGGCGACGGCACCACCTCCACCGAGCCGGACCCGACCAAGACCTACACCACCGAGGGCGAGTTCTCCGCCACGCTCACCGTGCGCGATCCCCAGGGCAACTCCGGCACGGCCAGCGTGGTCATCACGGCCGGCAACACCGCCCCGGCCGTGGCCATCGAGTCGCCCGCCCCCGGGAGGCTGTTCACCTGGGGCGACACCGTGCCCTTCACGATCAGGGTGACCGATCCCGAGGACACCGGCATCGACTGCGCCAAGGTCAAGATGACCTACGTGCTCGGCCACGACAGCCACGGCCACCAGATCACCTCGAAGAACGGCTGCTCGGGCGAGCTGACGATCCCGGCCGACGGCGAGCACGACGACGCGGCCAACATCTTCGCCGTCTTCGACGCCGAGTACACCGACAAGGGCGGGCTGACCACCCACACCCAGCACATCCTGCAGCCGCGCCACCGCCAGGCCGAGCACTACACCGCGATGTCCGGCATCGCGCAGATCTCCAAGGCGGCCGCGCACGGCGGCAAGACCGTCGGCGACGTGCACAACGGTGACTGGATCGCCTTCAAGCCCTACCGGCTCGACGACACCGGGACGATCAAGGCGCGGGTCTCGTCGGGCGGCGTCGGCGGCGCCATCGAGGTGCGGGCCGGCTCGCCCACCGGCACCCTGCTCGGCAAGGCCGCCGTCCCGGTGACGGGCGGCTGGGAGACCTTCGTCGACGTCCAGGCCCCGCTGAACGGCGCAACGGCGGCGACCACCACGCTCTACCTGGTCTTCACCGGCGGCTCCGGCGCGCTGTTCGACCTCGACGACTTCACCCTCGCCAAGGAGGGCGCCGGCAGCGGCCCGATCCACGCCGCCGACGGCAGGTGCGTGGACGTCGCCGGCGCCAACAGCGCCGACGGCACCAAGGTGCAGCTCTACTCCTGCAACGGCACCAACGCGCAGACCTGGCTCGTGGAGGGCCAGGCCGTCAAGGCGCTCGGCAAGTGCCTAGACGTCGCCGGAGCCAACAGCGCCGACGGCACCCGGGTGCAGATTTACTCCTGCAACGGCACCAATGCGCAGAAGTGGACCGCCGAGGGCGGTGCGCTGAAGGCGCTCGGCAAGTGCCTCGACGCCTCGGACGCGGCCCAGCTGGTCATCAGGACCTGCAACGGAAGCGCGGCCCAGAAGTTCACCATGCCGACCGGCCCCGCGAGCGGGAGCGGCGGCGACGTCCTGGTCTTCTCCCGTACGGCGGGCTTCCGGCACGACTCCATCGCCGCCGGCGTCCAGGCCGTCAAGGACCTCGGTTTCACCGCGACCGCCACCGAGGACCCGGGTGCCTTCACCGCGGCCAACCTGGCCGCCTACAAGGCGGTCGTCTTCCTCAACACCACGGGCGACGTGCTGGACGCCGCTCAGCAGAGCGCGTTCGAGGGCTACATCAAGGCGGGCGGCGGTTACGTCGGCATCCACGCCGCCGCCGACACCGAGTACGACTGGCCGTGGTACGGAAACCTCGTCGGCGCCTGGTTCGCCTCCCATCCGGCGGTGCAGAAGGCGACGGTCAAGGTCGAGGACCGGGCGCACCCGGCGACCGCGCACCTGGGCGCCACCTGGGAGCGGACCGACGAGTGGTACGACTACAAGACCAACGCCAGGACCAGTGCCCACGTGCTGGCGACCCTGGACGAGTCGACCTACTCCGGCGGCAAGATGGGCGCCGACCACCCGATCGCCTGGTGCAAGCCGTACGACGGCGGGCGGTCCTTCTACACCGGCGGCGGGCACACCGCGGCCTCCTTCGCCGAGCCGGCGTTCCGCGAGCACCTGCTCGGCGGCATCGACTACGCCATGGGCAAGGCGCAGGCCGACTGCCGCCCCGAGAGCGGTTACACGGCCCTCTACAACGGCTCGACCGCCGGGTGGGAGCAGGCCGGGCCCGGTGGCTTCGCCAACGCCGGCGGCACGCTGACCTCCCAGGGCGGCATGGGCCTGTTGTGGTACAAGGCGAAGGAGTACACCACCTCCTACTCGCTCAAGCTCGACTGGAAGGCGGCCGGCGACGACAACTCCGGCGTCTTCCTCGGCTTCCCGTCGTCGACCGACCCGTGGTCGGCGGTGGACAAGGGTTACGAGATCCAGATCGACGCCACCGACGCCCCGGAGAAGACCACCGGCTCGGTCTACGGCTTCAAGTCCGCCGACCTCGCCGCCCGGGACGCGGCGCTCAACCCGCCCGGCCAGTGGAACACCTACGAGCTGCGGGTCGAGGGCGAACGCCTGCAGATCTTCCTCAACGGCGCGAGGATCAACGACTTCACCGGCACCGACCCCGCCCGCTCGCTGAAGAACGGGCACATCGGGCTCCAGAACCATGGCGACGGCGACGAGGTGTCGTTCCGCAACATCCGGATCAAGGAGCTCGGCCCGCCCGCCGGCGACACCGTCATCCAGGCGGAGAGCTGGTCCCAGGCCAACGGGGTGGACACCTACCCGCATGGGCCCGCGCACGGCGGCACCGTGCTCGGCTACGTCAACCCCGGCGACTGGGCGGCCTACGACGGCGTGGACCTGACCGGCGTCACCGCCTTCACGGTCCGGGTCGCCTCGCCGAACCCGACCGGCGGCTTCGAGGTCCGCGCCGGCTCCCCGACCGGTCCGACGCTCGGCAGCGTCACCGTGCCGAACACCGGAGGCTGGGAGTCCTATGCCGACGTCTCCACCGTGCTCGCGAACGTCCCCTCCGGCACCGCCCGGCTGTATCTGGTGTTCACCGGGGCGAACTTCGACGTGGACGACTTCACCCTGGTCCGCGGATCCAAGGACGGCAAGGCTCCGGTGACCGAGGCCGCCGCGGATCCCGCCGAGTAGGCGACCGCCTGGCACACCGCGCCGGTGGCCGTCACCCTGACGGCCACCGGCCCGGGATTCAGCCGCGACCGGCCTGGTGTCTCTGCCTGAACCATTGATCCTGGACGGGCGCCCCGACCGGCCGCACGGAACGAGTGGAGGTGTGGCGTGGAGGCCGCCATCGGCGCCGCCGGGCTGTCCGTCACCCCCGAGCGCGCCGCCACCGTCGCCCTGGCCTCGCACGCCGCCATCCCGCAGACGATCCACGCCGCCGGCGTGATGGTCCGACCTCCTGGCGGCATCATGGGCCGCGGTTTCCAGCCCGTCCCAGCCGGCGACTCCCACGTGGTCATCACCGGATGCTCGGCCCTGGTTCCAGCGCGGGAGGCACGGATGGCATGCTGGGAGGCCTGTGATCATAAGGAGATCGGCGATGGCCCACCCTCTCGGCACGCAGCCCGCGCCCCGGCGCACCCCTCTCAGCGCGGAGGAGAGGGTCCGGAGCGAGGCGAGCTTCGCCTCCCTCGTCGCTCAGCAGCTCGTCGCCAACGGGCGGTTCAGGGTGAGCGCCGACACGCCGGAGATGGTGGATCTGTTCCAGGCGGTCGCCCGCAGGGTGGGCGAGACGCTCCAACGGCCAGTGGTCAGCTACGCCAACGGCAGGTACATCGTGATCACCTTCGGCCAGGAGGAGGCCCCGGCCGCACCGGCCGAGGCGCCCGCTCAGCACAGGGGCACCGGAACGTAGGCCCGGTCCTCGCCGAGGACGTCGGCGGCCGGGACCCGGGCCTGCCCGACGGCGTCGGCCCGGTTCTGCCCGGCCCCGCGGCGCTTGTCGGCGTCAACGGCGATATCCGCGTTCTTCCTCTCCCGGGTGGGCGCGTCACCACGTCACCGGGACCTGCTGCAGGCCGCCGACGACGAGCCCCTCGCGGCGTTCGAGGGCGTCGGCGGGTACGGCGAGTGCCAGCGTGGGCAGCCGGTCGAGCAGCACCTTGAGCACCGTCTGCAGTTCGGTGCGGGCCAGCGACTGGCCCAGGCAGGAGTACGGCCCGGCGCCGAAGATCAGGTGCGGGTTGGGGGAGCGGGTCAGGTCCATGTCGGCGGCGTGGTCGAACGCGCGCTCGTCGCGGTTGGCGGACGACAGGCTGCACACCACCGTCGTGCCCGCCGGGAGCGTGGTGTCGGCGATCTTCACCTCTTCGCTGATGTAGCGGGGGATGCCGAAGCCGAAGTTGGCGTCGTGGCGCAGGCACTCCTCCACCGCCGGGCGGATCAGCGCGGGGTCGGCGAGCAGTTGCTCCCACCGGGTGCGGTCGGCCAGCAGCATCGCCACCATCTTGCCGATCATGTTCGCGGTGGTCTCGTGCCCGGCGACCAGCAGGCCCTTGGCCGTCATCAGCGTGACCTCTTCGGTGACCTGGCCGTCGAGCGCGCCGACGAGCGAGATCAGCTCGCTGATCAGGTCATCGCCCGGTTCGGCGCGCTTGGCCGTGACGTGGGTGCGCATGTAGCCGGCGAAGTCGGCCTGGGCGGCGTCGATCTCGTCCTGGGCGAATTTGGTCAGGCTGAGCAGGGTGTCGGACCAGTAGGCGAACTTGTCGCGGTCGGCGTCCGGCACGCCGAGCAGGTCGCAGATCACCCATACCGGCAGCGGGAAGCCGAGGCCGGCGGCCAGGTCCGCGCTCGGACCCTGCTTGATCATCTCGTCGACCAGGTGCTCGGCCATCGCCTCGATCCTGGGCTGCATGGCCGAGACGCGCTTGGCGGTGAATGCCTTGCCGATCAGCTTGCGCCACTCCCGGTGGGCGTCGCCCCGGACATTGGTGCCGCCGCTGCCGAACACGCCGCCGGATTCGTTCGCGGTGATGTTGGCGGCGTCGTCGGCGACGAGATGGTGGGTGAAGCGGGGGTCCGACAGCAGCTGTTTCACGTCGGCGTAGCGGGTGAGCAGCAACGCCTCATCCCCGCTGGCCAGCCGGATCGGCGCCACGGGGCAGCCCTCGCGCAGTCGCGCCCACTCCTGGGGCGGCTCCAAGGCGCTGGGGGCGGGGAAGGGGTAGTGCGGTGCCTGCTGACCGGTGTCGCTCACATGTCCTCCTGAGTTGCGGAATACGCCGATCACGGTTGACCGGCTTGCCGGTGTGAACCTGCTTGGGGCCGCCGACCGTTGAGCCGTTATGGCTTCTCAGGCCGCTGACCAGCCGCCGTCCACCGGCACGATGGCGCCGTTGACGAACGAGGCGGCGTCGGAGGCGAGGAAGAGGGCGGCGTCGGCCATCTGTTCCGGCTGGGCGATGTGCTCGCCCAGGGCGAGCACGGGAGTGAGCCGGGCGGCGCCGGCCGGATCGAAGGACGCGTTCGTGGCGATGCCGGTCATGGTGGGACCGGGCAGGATGGCGTTGCAGCGGATGCCTTCCTTGGCGTACGCCCAGGCCACGCTGCGGGTCAGGCCCACGACGCCGTGCTTGGAGGCGGTGTAGGCGGCCCCGGCCGCGCCGCCGCGGATGCCGGCCTCGGAGGCGGTGTTGACGATCGCGCCGCCGCCCTGGCGCAGCATGTGCGGCAGCACCGCGTGGGTGACCAGGAACGTGCCGGTCAGGTTGACCCGGAGCACCCGCTCCCATGTCTCGACGGTGATGTCGGCGGGAAGGGCCATGGTGTCCATGATCCCGGCGTTGTTGCACAGCACGTCGATGCGGCCGTAGGTGCTGATCGCGGTCTCGACGAGCGCGGACACCGAGGCTCCGTCGCCGATGTCGGCGGTGACGGCGGTGGCCGCGTCGCCGATCTCGGCGGCGGTGCGCTCGGCGCTGTCCCGGACGATGTCGCAGACCACGACCCGGGCGCCGGCATGGGCGAGGGCGACGGCCATCGCCCTGCCGATCCCGGAACCCGCACCGGTGACCAGGCCGATCTTGTCGTCAAAGGGGCCCAAGAAGGTGGTCCTTTCGATCAGGGTGGGCGCCGTGCGGCGGGGACGGCCACATGGTCGGGCACGGCGGCGGACACGGTGGTGAGGCCGGAAGGCGTGGGGAGGCGACCCCTGCCCGAGACGGGCCGCTTTCCGGCTACCGGACAAGCTTGTCCGGTGTTCACCGTACCTACCCTGTCTGATTTATGTCGAGTCTATGCGTGGCCCAATGCTGATGAATCGGACTATATTGTCCGGTTGCTATCGTGGTCGCCATGCCTGATGTGCGCCGGACGAACAGAGGACCCAGTGCCGCGGTGGCGAACCGGGCGGCGCTGATCACGGCGGCCCGTGAGGTGTTCGCCACCGCCGGGTACGACGCGCCGCTCAGCACGGTCGCCCGCGCGGCCGGGGTCGGCCAGGGCAGCCTCTACCGGCACTTCCCCGACCGCATCAGCCTCGCCCTGGCCGTGTTCGAGAACGGCGTCGCCGACCTGGAGGCCCTGGCCGCCGAACCCGGCGCCACGCTCGACGACGTACTGGCCCTGATCACCGAGCAGGCCATCGCCTCGACCGCGTTCATCGACATGGTGAGCGTGCCCCCGGCCGACGCCCGTATCATCGCGATACGCGATCGCGTGGCTGGCCTGCTGGCGGGCCTGCTCTCCGAGGCTCAGCGCACCGGACGCGTCCGCCGGGACCTCACCACCGAGGACCTGGTCCTGGCCGTCGGCATGCTCGCCGGGGTCCTGGCCAAAAGGTCGGCGCCCGCCCGGCGGGTGGCCGCCGCACGGGTGTGGGAGTTGCTCCGTAAGGGGATGAACGCCTGATCACGCCTCCGGCAAGGGGCGCGGCGAGTTCACGACGATCGACGGTACGGCGGTTCCCTGAGCAGGCCGGAGCGCGGCGTGGCCGACAGCGCCGGAGGACACCCGATCGCCCGCAGCGCGGGACTGACGCTGCAGCCCGGAAAGCCCGGCAGCCCGGAAGCGCGGAAGCGCGGAAGATTTCTTGGATTAACGCGAAATGGTGGGGCCTCTTTCGCCATGTAGGGAATGTCCGCGTTCCGTACTGACGAAGGAGAGCAACCCATGGGAGTCGCCCGTGGATGACGACGGGGCGGCCAGGTTCGAGGCCGTCTACAGGGAGACGTACGACCAGATCGCGGCCTACGCCGCACGCCGCTGTGACTCTCCGCAGGATGCGGCCGATGTCGTGGCGGAGACCTTCACCGTCGCCTGGCGCCGGGTGGGCGAGCTGCCACCGGGGCAGGAGGCCAGGCTCTGGCTGTACGGCGTGGCGCGCAGGGTGCTGGCCGACCACCGCCGGAGCGCGGTCCGGCATCGGCTGCGCAGCGTGGAGCTTGACGCGGAGATGGTCGATCTTTACGGGGATTCCCCTGACAGCGGCGTTGGGCTGAGCGTGATCGCCGCGGTGTTCCGGAGCCTGTCCGACGACGACCGCGAGCTTCTTTCGCTGGTCGCCTGGGAGGGCCTGGGACGCGAGGAGATCGCCACGACGCTGGGTCTGTCACGCAACGCCGTACGCATCAGGTTGTATCGCGCCCGCAGACGCTTTTCGCGCGCGCTCGACGGAGCCGATGTCCGGTCCGCACCAGGGAGCCGGATGGTTCCGACGGGGAGGTCGCTGTGAGGAACGTCGATGAGATCAACGAACTGCTGAGGCCACTGGCCCGGGTCGAGCCCGGACAGCCGGACAGCCGCGCGTCCGGTGCGGGGGCACGGGCGCTGCTGGCTTCGATCGCCGTCCAAGAGCCTGATATCGCCTCCAGAGGGCTGGGACGTACCCGCCGGTACGCTCCACGCGGCCCTCGCCGTCTCGCGTTGGGCCTGACCGCCGCGGCCGTGCTCGCGGCAGGAGTCGTCGTGGGTCCGAGCCTGCTGGAGGACGGACGCGGCGTGGCGGTCTCCTACGCCAACTCCGCGGTGGAGATCGGCCGGGAAGGGGACCAGTACGTCGCCCGCATCAAGGATCCGTTCGCCGACCACGCCGAGTACACCGAGGCGTTCCACGCGGTGGGCCTGAACGTCGATCTGCGCCTGGTGCCCGTCTCACCGGGCGGAGTGGGGAAGATCCTGGGAATGATCATCGCGGCCAAGGGTTCCTCCCGCCCCGACCCGGAAGTCAGGCCGGATCCCTCCGGCCCCCGGTTCGGTGGTGTCGCCCTGTCGATGGAGACGGCACCCAAAGGGTGCCGGCCGGTACAGAACGGCCATTGCGTCATGGTGATGCGGATCCCCGCCGGTTTCACCGGGAGTGTGGATGTCAGGCTGGGACGCCAGGCGAAGCCGGGAGAGGAGTACGCGAATTTCGACTCGGCCATGGCGCCAGGCGAGATGTTCGGCGGCGTCCGGCTGCGAAACGGCCGCTCCGTGGACGACGTCCTGGCTGAGGCGCGCAGGCGTAACCTGATCGCGGTGTTCAGCCTCATCCGGATGGATGAGAGAACGGGCGTCATGTCGTCCTTCGACCCGTTGCCTGAGGACCGGGTCGGACCGGGCTGGACCGTCTGGAACGCGTGGCAGGTGAGGGCCGGCGTGATCCGGCTGCTCGTCACGCCCGAGCGTCTGCCCGAGAACCCGTTCTACAACGGAAGCGCGCCACCGCCCGCCTCCTGATCACGTGCACGATCCGGCTCCCGCCTCCCGCGACGGGCGGGAGCCGTCCGCTTCGGAACGTCGTCACAGGGGGAGGCGGACAGCCCGCGGGCCGGTTGTCGTGCGGCGGCCGGAGGGTCTCCGGGCACTGCGAGGCGGGGGTCAGGCGACGGAGTGGTTTACCGTGCCGGTGTAGGTACCGGCCACCGCCTGGGCCGGGACGTCGATCACGACGGTGGGGTTCCAGGTGGCGGAGTTGTCACCGGCCCCGGTCGTCTTGCTGAACGCGGTGTACGGCTCGTCCAGCACCTCCGCGGAGGCGGCATCGGGCTGACCGGGGACGAAGGTGCCATCACCGGTGGTGGCCGTCGCCGGGCCCGACCAGTAGGAGACCGCCGTGGTCGGGACGGTCTCGGCACCCGTTCCACCGCCCGTGGTGAAAGCCGTGCCCGATACGGTCGCCGTCCAGGTGGCGGTGAGCGCGGCCCGTTCGTCGGACACCGTGACCGCGCCGAGCTGCCCGCTGATCTGCGTGCCCGGCGCGCCGCTGCCGATGTCGACCGGACCGTCAGGTGTGCTGATCTCCAGTCCGCTGCCGGCGGTCACGGTGAAGGTCACCGTCGTGGCACACGTGGTCGACGGACCGCACGTATCGGCTGCGGAAGGCACAGCGAGCACCGTGGACACCATCGCGGCGGCGGCGCCCATTCCCATGGCCCCGAAACGGCTCTTCAACACGGCGATCTCCCTTGACGCGCCCCGACCCGGCCAGGAGCCAGGCATGTGCTCACATCGTGCTCAGCAGGCAGCGTCCGGAAACGGCGTGAACGTGTATCTGGCAGCTCCTTTGCCATGATCTGGTGCCGTTTGG
This sequence comes from Streptosporangium minutum, assembly GCF_002149035.1. Lineage (GTDB taxonomy): Bacteria > Actinomycetota > Actinomycetes > Streptosporangiales > Streptosporangiaceae > Streptosporangium > Streptosporangium minutum. The sequence continues at coordinate 5,937 of NZ_NGFP01000071.1, read as the reverse complement.
CGGCCGTTGGAGCGGGCGCGGTCACTACGGCGAGCCGGAGCCGTACAAGGGGGGGAGCGCCACGGCCGTAATAGGGACTTTCGGCCCTGGAGGCGCCGATGAGGCAGGTGAATCCTTGAACGTGGGGGTGGTTTACATGAAAGAGAGCCACGAGTTCCGATGGGGCGGTCTGGCGGGTATCGGCGCGCTGGTGCTCGCCTTCATCGGACGGCTGGTGATGGGGAACGCTCCGAGGATCGGTGAATCCACGACGACGATCGCCGGGTACCTGTCGCAGTACCGCGCCCAGGTCCTGATGGGGGCGTTGCTCTACGCCATCGCGACCGCGCTGTTCCTGTGGTTCGGCGTCGCGCTGGCCACGGCCTTCCGCCGCGCCGATGAGAGCGGCGACGCGCCCGCGCTGGTGCTGGCGGGCTACATCCTCATCTCCGTGATCGGGTTCGTCGGCCTGTCGGTGTTCGCCGGGATGACCTACGCGATGACCGCGCACAGGGCGCTTCTGCCCATCGCCGCCGGGCCGTACACCGCCTTGGCGGTGATGGGCACGATCTCGGGGATCGCGGTCGCCGTGCCCTTCGGGGCCTCGGCCGTGGCCATCATGCGCACGCACGTGTTCCCGGTGTGGATGGCCTGGTTCGCCCTGCTCGTCGCGGCACTGAACGTGCTGGCCGCGTTCGCGGTGGGAATCACGGGAGGCGTGCTCGCTCCCGACGGCCTGCTGGTGGGGTACCTGCCCGGCGTGCTGACGGGCCTGTGGGTGCTGGCCGCGAGCGGGCTGCTCATCCGCGAGCACCTGCCGATCCCGACCGCGGGGACAAGGCCCGTCATGGGGTGATGGCGCCGCCTGGCCGCAGGCGGCCGGACGGACGCGCGGAGCGCGCCGGACCGATCCGGCGTGCTCCGCGTCTGTGCTCCACGCGTCAGACGGGCCGGCCGGCCGGTCCTGAGAGCCCTGTGCGCCAGTGGACCCGCACGGCCCCTCAGGTGACCCGGGCATACCGTCCCGGGCTGACCGGCATCCGCGGAAGGATCCGTCCCGGTCCGGCATTCACACCGGCCCGGGACGGGTCTTTCAGTGAATTCTAATAAAGGAGGTAGAGGGCGACGAGGGAGTCGACGCGCTCACATTTGAAATCCTGGACGATACCGCCGTTGGTGATGGCTTTGAAGCCGGTCCTGAAGCACTGGTCGTTGTACTGGTAGTAACCCGCGAGGTGCCATGAGGGGACGGCCGCCGCGGTTGCTGCGGAGGCGGAGGCGGTCATGCTGCCGAAGGCGAGCCCGGCGGCCATCAATGCCACCGCGGCCAGACGACGAGTCCTCATTGTTTTTCCTGCCCTTCGTCGAAGAAGAACGCGTCCAGGAACGGTGATCTGTGCGGTAATCGCGTCTCAGACACATGATTTCCTTTCGTCAGAATGCGCCGACGCACTTGGAAACCGGTTGCGGATCACTGGGAAATCCAGCCGGGGCGGCCTTTTCCTCCCGGCCTATCTGCGTCCGTCCGCAGACCATGCGCTTTGACCGGGCAGGAAGGGGGTCGGATGAAAAATCACAGTGACTGTGGACTGAGGCGGACGTGGTGGAAAGGTCATGCGGTCATCGGGGCGTCGGCGACGCTGGAGGAGGTGGAGAGTGCGCCGCCGGGAGGAGTCCACCTATCTGTGCGGAGCCGTTCCCGAGCCCGTATCCCCGGATATTCCAACCCATGATGAGCCGGATCCGCCGTCCGTGATCACAGAGGTCGCGGGACGACCTCCTCACCGAGGGTTCAGGAGATCGGTGATCCGGAGGAACCCGTCTCCGCCGTGGCCTCGTCCGATGACGCGGCGCGCCAGGCCTTCGGCCGCACGCATCACGCCCGCGTCGATGCTCCGGCCCGCATCGCCCCGGTGAGCTGCGCCGGCGGCTGCCGGGCCTCACCGAGAAGGTGCTGACTCAGACGCTCCGGGAGATGGAGGGCGACGGACTGGTCCACCGGGAGGTACACGATGTGCGGCCGCTGAAGACCGTGTACTCCCTGACCGTGTTCGGCCGCGAACTCTCAGAGGCGTTGGCGCCTCTTTCCGACTGGGGCCACCGCCGTCTGGAGAAGCTGGCTGAGCTCCAACCGGTCTCCTGACGCATCGCGAACCTCCCCGTCTCATCTGGATCCGACGCTCTCCCGACCGCCCGTGACCAAGCTTCGGGCCGCTCCGGCCCGCCGACAAGTACCCACAAAAAAGTGGCTACCGCGGGTGACGTGGGGTGGCGATGCGAACACGCCTGCCCGGACAGCCCGGAACGCGGTCCCTCCAGCGGCTGTGCCGGCTCGGGAATCACGGCGAACGGCCGCCTGCGGTTCGACATGCGGGGGTTGCGTCCACGGACGTGGTGCACGAGTTCCCCCAGCCGGCGCGCCTTCCCCCAGCCGGCGCGCCGAGCGGATACATCGGCCGGGTCGCTGCCGGGTATGGCCGGTGTGAGGTGTGCCGATCTCACCTTCGGGTCATCGATCTGATCGAGACCCCGGAGATCTGATCGAGACCCCGAAGACGGGGGGCAGCAGATGGCGAAGCGAGTATGGGCGCGTCGGCTGACCGAGGAGGAAGGCGGGCGGCTACTGAACCACCCGCAGAACGAAGGGCTGAGCCGGCGCCGCGTCCTGGGTGGAGCAGCCGCACTGGCCGCTGGAGCCGCAGCCGCCGCGGTGGGGTTGCCGTCCGGCGACGCGCCCGCCGCCTCCACGCGAACCGCACCCGATCTCGCCCGCTGGCGCGGGCAAGCGGCGCGCGTGACGATCACCCGCGATGACTGGGGCATCCCGCACGTGGTGGGCGAGAGCGACGCCGATGCGGTGTTCGGGATGACCTATGCCCAGGCCGAGGACGACTTTGACCGGATCGAGACCAACTACCTGGTCAGCCTCGGCCGCCTCGCCGAGGCCGAGGGCGAGAGTGCGATCTGGCAGGACCTGCGCCAGCGGCTGTTCCTCGATCTCCAAGTGCTGAAGGGGGACTACGCGAAGAGCCCGGCCTGGTTGCGCAAGCTGATGCGGGCCTGGGCGGACGGGCTGAACTGGTATCTCGCGACGCACCGAGAGGTGCGCCCGCGCGTGATCAAGCGGTTCGAGCCCTGGATGGTGCTGAGCTTCTCCGAAGGCAGCATCGGCGGCGACATCGAGCAGGTGTCCCTCACCCGGCTCGAGGCCTTCTACGGCAACCGCGCGGTGGCGATGACCGATGAGGAGCGCGAGCCGCTGTTCCACAAGCCCACGGGTTCGAACGGCATGGCGATCGCGCCGGGCCGCACGCGGAACGGCCATGCGCTGCTGCTGATCAACCCGCACACCAGCTTCTTCTTCCGCTCCGAGCAGCAGGTGACAAGCGGCGAAGGGCTCAACGTCTATGGCGCGGTCACCTGGGGGCAGTTCTTCGTCTACCAGGGCTTCAACGCGGACGCGGGCTGGATGCACACGTCGAGCGGTGTCGACAACGTCGACGAGTTCGCCGAGACGATCGTGACCGGGGCGGACGGCAGCCGCTCCTACCGTTACGGCGACGCGCTGCGGCCGGTGAGGACGGAGACGATCACGTTGTCCTACCGCACCGCGGATGGCCGGCGGGCGCAACGCGGCTTCACCACCTTCGCCACGCATCACGGCCCGATCGTGCGCGAGGTGGACGGCAGGTGGATCGCGTCCGCGCTGATGAACAGGCCCGTCGAGGCGCTGCAGCAGAGCTTCCTGCGCACCAAGGCGCGGGATTACGCGGGCTTCCTCAAGGTGGCGGGCTTCAAGGCCAACAGCTCGAACAACACGCTGTTCGCGGACTCGAAGGGGCAGATCGCCTTCCTGACGCCGCCGTTCGTGCCGGTCCGCAACGATCGCTTCGACTATCGCCGGCCCGTCGACGGCAGCGATCCGGCGACCGGCTGGCGCGGGCTGCACAGCCTTCAGAGCCTGCCTCAGGCAGTGAATCCGAACAATGGCTGGGTGTTCAACACCAACAACTGGCCCTGGACCGCGGCCGGCGCGGACAGCCCCGAGGTCGCCGACTATCCGCGCTATTTCGACCAGGCCGGCGAGAACCCGCGCGGGCCGCAGGCGATCCGGGTGCTGAACGCGCGGAGCGACTTCACCCCGCAGACGCTGATCGCAGCCGCCTTCGATCCCTACCTCACCGTCTTCGCCCGGCTCGTGCCGGGGTTGATCGCGGCGTGGGACAGGCTGCCCGGGGGCGACCGGCAGAAGGCGAGGCTCGGCGGCCCGATCCGCCTGCTGCGCGGCTGGGACCATCGCTGGGCCGCGGATTCGACCGCGACCTCGCTGGCCGTGTTCTGGGGTGAGGCGCTCTGGGCGTCCTCGGACCAGCCGGCGAAGGACGCGGGCTTGTCGGTGTGGGATTACATGGCCGGCCACGCAACCGACGCGCGGCGGCTCGCGGCGCTGGAGGCGGCGGCGGAGCGGCTGACGCAGGATTTCGGCAGCTGGCAGGTGCCCTGGGGAGAGATCAACCGCTTTCAGCGCAACGACGGCGCGATCGTCCAGAAGTTCGACGACGCCAAGCCGAGCATCCCGGTGCCTTTCACCTCCGCGCGATGGGGCTCCCTCGCCTCGTTCAGAGCGGAGCGCCGGCCGGGAACGAAGCGCTGGTACGGCACCGGCGGCAACAGCTTCGTGGCGGTCGTGGAGTTCGGGCCGAGGGTGCGCGCCTGGGCGGTGACGGCGGGGGGCGCGAGCGGGCATCCCGGCTCGCCGCACTTCGACGACCAGGCCGAACGCTACGCGAGCGGCGATCTCCGGCCCGTCTATTTCTCTCCCGACGACCTCGAGGGCCACATCGAGCGGCGCTACAGGCCGGGCTTTTGATCAGTCGCCGGAGGGATACTCCTCGGCGAGGCGCTTGTCGTGATTCGAGACGGCGACACCGCCCCTCCACGCAGGACAGCCCGTCGATCCTCGGCCTGATCCGCATGTCCGAGGCGTGCGGGGTGTCTACGGCCCCCGGCCTGGACGCGGGAGCGGTACGTGCGGGAGGAGACGCTGCGCGAGACCGGCACCGCGATCGCCGACCACCACTGCCGGCTGGATCCGGGCGAGGTGGCATCTCCCCGAATCACCCCGCCGAGGATGGACGGACCAACCGACTCGACTGCGATGCCAACTGCCTTTCAAACCGGCGTTGATCTGTCTGTTATCGGTGGCGGCCAGGCTGAGGACATGACCGGGGGCACTCTGAGGATCGTTTTCAGCGCCGAGGACCTCGCCCGTGTCCGGATCGCCTCCAGGGCCGATCCGATGTGGGAGATGGTGATGAGCCTGTGCCGCCTGCAAGAACGCGGCGGCGGCGCGGCCATGACCGGCTGGCGGCGGCGGGTCCGCGGCGACCTGGTCACGGCGGGTCTGCTTCCTCAGGTGCGAGAGGTGCTCCTTCCCCTGGTTCCGAAAGGGGCCTACTTTCCCGACTTCCTGACACCGATCGAGGCCCAGTTCGGGCTCCGGGCCGGGACCGAGGCCCTGGCCGACACGCCACGAGCGCGCGTGCGCGAGGAGTTGAACGTGCTGCGCGCCCACGCCGGCCTGCCGGCAAGCCTGGAGGATCTGGCCCGCGGCGATCCACGCTCGATCCGCCGCCTCAGCCGTCTGGTGGACGGCTACTGCCGAACGGCTTTCGCCTCCTACCGGCAGATGATGGAGGCGGCCCTCAGCCATGAGCGCGGCGGCCTGGTGCGCCACCTCGCCGACGGAGGCGTGGACACCATGCTCGGCCGGCTGGCGCCGGTGCTGCGATGGAGGTCCCCCGTCCTGGAGGCCGCCTACCCCGTGGGGAATCGCGAGATCCGCCTGCACGGACGAGGCCTGACCCTGATCCCCTCCTACTTCTGCCAGATCACCCCCGTCGTCCTGGTCGACCAGCGCCTTCCTCCCGTCCTGGTCTACCCGGCCCCCCGCCGGCC
>NZ_NGFP01000070.1 GCF_002149035.1 Streptosporangium minutum | reverse complement strand
GACCTGCCCGATGTGGCGAGCGCGTTCGCCGCCTATGAGGGGCTGCGCCGGGAGCGGGTGGAGAAGGTGGCCTGGCGGGCGTCCAAGACCAACAACAGCAAGGCGCTGGGGCCGGTGGCCATCGCGATGATGGGGCTGATGATGCCGCTGGCGATGAAGACCTTCCTCAATCCGGAGAAGACGCTGGGCGCCGAGCAGCGTTACCGGATCGACTGGCAGGCTCCGGTCACGGCGGACGCCTCACGCGCGGCGGGCAACCGGAGTTAGGGCCGTGCCGCCTCCCGTTCGGGGGGCGGCACGGGTTCCGCCGTGTCCGGGCACCGCCGTACGGGGTCCGGGCCGGTGGGAGGGGTCCGGTCCCGCGCGCACCCGCGCACCGGGGCCGGGCCGGCAGATCACGCCTCCGGGGAGGCCACCGATCTGCGACGACATCACCGACGGCGGCTGGTGGCAGCCGTCCCGCCAACGGGCCCGATGGGGACGAGAACATTGACCGAGCCGTCTGAGGGTCCGGGGGAGCCGGCGGGACCGTCCCCCGCCGCGCCGCCCGCCGGGGCCACGCCGCGACAGGGACTCACCAGGCGGCGCCTGCTCAGGGCCGGGCTGATCGGGGTGCCGGCGGTGGCCGCGATCAGCGCGGGCGGGGCGGCGTGGCTGTGGGCCACCGCCGACGTCGACACCGCCGGCCGGGTCCGGTTCGTCAACCGCCTGGCCATCCCGCCACTGGCCACCGGCCGCCGCGACGGGTCCGGACGCCGGGTGTTCGAGCTGCGCGCCGGCACCGGGAACCGGCGGCTGAGGCCCGGCCGGCCGACGCCGACGTGGGGGTTCGACGACGGCCACCTCGGGCCGACGCTGCGCGCCGCCCGGGGGGAGACGGTCGTGGTCAACGTGCGCAACGAGCTGGCCGAGGCGACCACCGTGCACTGGCACGGCATGCATCTGCCCGCCGTGATGGACGGCGGACCGCACCAGCCGATCCGCCCCGGCGCGACCTGGTCTCCGACCTGGAGGCTCGACCAGCCCGCCGCCACGCTCTGGTACCACCCCCACCCGCACGGCCGGACCGGGCGGCAGGTCTACCGCGGCATGGCCGGACTGTTCATCGTCGACGATCCCGCGGCCGGGTCGCCGGACCTGCCCGGCCGGTACGGGGTCGACGACGTCCCGGTCATCGTGCAGGACAAGAACTTCGGCGACGACAACCGCTTCGACGAGAGCACCCCGCTGATCGGCGGTGTCGGCATCCTCGGCGACACCCTCCTGGTCAACGGCACGGTCGCGCCGTACCACGACGTCACCGCCGAGCGGACGCGGCTGCGGCTGCTCAACGCCTCCAACGCGCGCACCTACGCGTTCGGCCTCTCCGACGGGCGGTCGTTCGCGCTCATCGGCACCGACGGCGGCCTGCTGCCCGCGCCGCACCTCACCGACCGGGTCCGGCTCTCCCCCGGAGAGCGCGCCGAGATCGTGGTGACCATGCGGCCGGACGAGCGGGTGGTGCTGCGGAGTTACCCGCCCGACCTCGGCGCCGACTTCTGGACCTCCCGTGTCACCGGCGGCGACGACACGATGGACGTTCTCGAACTGCGTGCCGCCGGCGGCCTGACGCCGTCCCCCGCCCTGCCCGGCACCCTCGCGGAAGCCCCCGGGCTCGGCTCGGCGGGCGGCCGGGTCGACCGCGGATTCGAGCTGTCCGGTTTCGAGATCAACGGCAGGGCGATGGACATGGGCCGGATCGACTTCGGGGTCGGCAGGGACACCACCGAGATCTGGGAGGTCACCAACCTCGACGTCCTCCCCCATAACTTCCACGTGCACGGCACCCAGTTCCAGGTCCTGTCGGTGAACGGCGCCGCCCCGCCTCCGGAGCTGGGCGGCTGGAAGGACACGATCTACACCCCGCGGGAGAAGCCGGTGCGCATCGCCGTCCGTTTCGGCGGCCACGCGGATCCGGACACCCCTTACATGTTCCACTGCCATCTCCTCTTCCACGAGGACCTGGGCATGATGGGCCAGTTCGTCGTCACCGAGCCGGGCGGGCTCCCCGGCAGGCCCGTCATGCCCCACGACGCCGGCCACGGCTGACGACGTCCGGCCCGCTCCGGCCCGGAGCCGGCAGCGCCACCGCCTCGATGCCGCGACACGCCGGGCGGAGAGTCGGCCCCGCCCGGTCGCCGGGCCGTTACGGTGGGTCACGAGGGCCTCCGGCGGGTGTGGGTCCCGGTCGACCCACACCAGGCCATGAGGCCCTCACCATTTCGGAACCGCCCGATCGCGCCGCTGTCGCTCCCCGGTGACGTCCGCTCCGCAGGCCGTGACGGCTAGCTCGTGAAGTCGCCGGCGTGGTCCTCGGCCCACAGCGCGAAGCCGCGGGCCGGGTGACCGGTCAGATCCTCGACCGTCCGGGTGGTCTCGACGGGTGAGCCGTCGGTGGACCGCCACCAGTCGAGAAGCGCGTCCGCGAAGTCCGCGGGGACGTAGTCGGCCATCTCCGCCTTCCACGCGTCGCGGCTTACCTCGTTGACCGCGACGGACTGGCCCGTCGCGCGGGCGATGTGGCCGATCTGCTCCCGGAAGGTGACGGACTCCGGCCCGGTCAGGGTGTATTTTCCGCCGCTCAGCCGGGGATCGGTGAGTACGGCGAGCGCCGCCTCGGCGATGTCCGCCTCATGGATGGGGTCGGTGTGGGAGTCGGGATAGGGAAGGTTCACCGCGCCGGCGGATCTGATGGCCCAGGACCACTGCAGCGCGTTGCTCGCGAAGGAGCCCGGCCGCAGGAACGTCGACTCGATCGGCGAGGCCGCCAGGGCCCGTTCGACCTTCAGGTGCGACCGGGCGATGAGGTCGTCGGCGGCGGCCGGGTTGAGCACCGCGCTGGTCGACAGCAGCACGATGTGCCCGACCCCCGCGGCGGCGGCCTGCTCGGCGAACGGGACGATGTGCGACGGCTCGGCGTAGAGGAAGACCGAGGTGACGTCCTTGAGTGCGGCGGGGAACGTGCCCGGATCGGTGAGGTCGCACGTCACCGCCGGTACGTCCGCCGGGAGGTGGAGTCCGCCGGGGTCGCTGGACGCGGCCCGTACGTCGAGGCCCCGGCTCCGCAGGAGGGCGACGAGGCTCCTGCCGACGCCGCCACGGCTTCCGGTTACGAGAATGGTCATGTCGGATCTCCTTTTCGATGGCCGATCGCGCCGCGACGGCCGGTTACCGGGGTAGGGCAGGGCGCGCGGCCCTAGTGGTGGTCCTGGGGCGGGGCCTTGCGCGGCAGGAGCCGGACGAGGCCGCAGCAGACGAGGGTGATCGCGGCGACGGTGGCGAGGCTGTGGACCACGGCCCGGGTCTCGCCGCCGGTGGCGAGGGTCCTGAAGTAGAGGGTGGTGACCACGGCCGCGCCGATGGCGTTGGCCAGCTGCTGGACCGCGCTGAGCGAGCCGCCGGCGCTGCCCGCCTCTTCCGGGGCGATGTCGCCGACGGTGACGTCGTAGATGGTCCCGAAGCAGGTCCCCATGCCCAGGCCGATGATCAGGGCCGGTGGCAGGAGTGCCCAGGGACCCGCCGAGGTCCCGGCCGTCAGGACGAGGACGAGCAGCCAGCCGGTGCCCGCCAAAGTGATGATCAGGCCGATCAGGACGAGGTCGCGTCCGAGTCCGCCGATGAACCGGTAGCCCGCGACGGAGGCGATGACGATGCCCGCCGCGACCGGCGCCAGCCCGAGTGCCGCCCTCATGGGAGGGTAGCCCAGGCCGTTCTGCATGAAGAGGGACAGGACGTAGAGCAGGCCGGACACGGCGGCGAAGAAGGCGACGCCGAGGATGAGGCCCGAGGTGAATCCCCGGTTCCTCAGCAGCGACGGTTCGATCAGCGGGTTCGCGGCTGTCAGCTGACGCCGGCAGAACAGGCCGAAGAAGACGGCGCCGCCGGTGATGGACAGGATCGGGACGGGTGTCCATCCGCGGGCGGACCCGTCGATCAGGCCGAACAGCAGCCCGAGCATGGCCGCGGCCAGCAGGCCGGAGCCGATGCCGTCAACGGGGGTGCTCCTGTCGCCGGCGTCCTTCGGCAGCAGCCTCGCCGCGGCGAGGATCGCGATGCCGCCGAGCACGAGGTTGATCAGGAACATGGGGCGCCAGCCGAGTCCGAGGATGTCGGCCTCGATGAGGGCTCCGGCCAGGATGGGGCCGCCGACGGCGGAGATTCCCATGGTGGGGGCGAAGGCGCTGAAGGCCCTGCCGATCTGGTCGCGCGGGAAGACGGAGCCGAGGATGCCGAATCCCTGGGGGATCAGCAGGGCGCCGAAGGCTCCCTGGGCGAGCCGGGCGATGATGATCGATCCGGGGTCGAAGGCCAGGCCGCAGGCGGTCGAGGCGAGCGTGAAGCCGGTGATCCCGATGAGGAAGAGGCGCCGGCGACCATATCTGTCGCCGAGCCGCCCGCCGACCACGAGGAGGACGCCGAGGGCGAGGGCGTAGCCGGCGCCCAGCCACTGGATGAGGGTCTCGCCCCCGTGGAGGTCCTTGGCGATGGTGGGGGCGGCGATGTTGGTGATCGTCGCGTCGAGGAGGTCCAGGACGTCGGCGCTGAGGATGACGGCGAGGATGGCCCACCGTTTTCGGGGGGAGACCGCCTCCGGTTCTGCCGGGGGGACCGGCCCCGCGGCCGTGGCGGTGGAGTGGGCTGGCGTGGACAAGGGCGTCGCTCTTTCGGGAGTGAGTCCGGGAGGGGAATCGGGCGAGAAGGGTGCGGGCCGCAGCGAACGCGATCGCAACACATATATTGCGCGACACAGATATTGCATCACGCAGATAAATGTGAGGCACGGGGACCCAGGTGTCAAACCGCATCCCTGGCCCCCTCGCCCGGGTGGCCGGTTGACAGAAAAACCCAATTTTCCTACCTTTTAAATAGGTATTTGGGTGGAAATATCCCGGGTCCAAGGATGTGGTGGCGTGACGTACGACGTGGGGCCATCGGTCACGGGTTCAAGCCCGTCCCCGCCAGGGGAGATCACGTGGCGCGGCTGCTCGCCGGCGACGGCGTCGATCCCCGTCCGGCGGCCTTCGCGCCCTCCGGGTCCGAGGCGGGGGCGGAGCCGGCCGTGAGGGGCGGTGCTGCCAGGATTCTCGGACAGCCGCAACCGGAGACAGGGGAGTTCGCATGACCGCACCCGCGGAGAGGGCCGGCGTGATCGTCGTCAGGTCCGTCGGCTGGGACGACGCCGCGGCCGTCGCGCTGCGCGAGGCGATGGGGGAGGAGATGGGCGCCCGCTACGCCGACCGGCTCGCCTCGAAGCCGGACTACCTGCCGCGCGGCATGAACGTCGAGCCGGGGTCCGTCGCCTACACCGGGGTCGCCTACACCGGCGCGGTGCCGGTCGGGCACGTCGCGCTGCGCCGGCTCGGCGCGGACCTGGAGATCAAGCGGATGTTCGTGGCCCCCTCCCACCGGGGCGCGGGCGTGGCGCGAGCCTTGCTGACCGCGGCCGAGGACGCCGCCCGCGCGCTCGGCGGATCACGGATCATCCTGCAGACCGGAGACCGTCAGCCGGACGCCGTGAGGGTCTACGAACGGGAGGGTTACACCCCCATCCCGCGCTTCCCTCCCTACGAGCGGCTCGAAGGCTCCTACTGCTTCGAGAAGTCCCTGGCCTGAGCCGCCGCGGCACGCCGAGCCCCTCCCGAAGGGCCCGCGTGCGGACCTTCCGGAAGGGGCTCGATGCCGCCGGCCTCCCGCGAGGGGAGAGGGGGGTGGGGCCCGTCCGGGCCGGCCGCGCCGGATCGGACGGGCCCGCCGGCGCTTACGGCAGGGCGGCCTCGGGACTGTCGGTATAGATCTCACCGAAGTCGAGGGTCGGGGCGAAGCCGGCGAAGTACCGCTCGACCTCGGCCTTCTCGGCCGCGTTCGGATAGGGGTTGGTGCAGTTCGTGCCCGCGCTGGCGCCGGACATCAGGTCCGTGCACCGGCCGGTGCGACGGTCGGGCAGTCCCAGGATGTGGCCGATCTCGTGGGCGGAGATGCGCAGCGGGTTGTGCCCCTGGGCGGTCGCCTGCCTGCCGATCCACACGGTCCCGCGGCCCAGGCTGGTGGGCTGGGCGCGGGGCCAGCCGTTGTCGGCCAGCACCACGAAGTCCGCCGGGCTGCCGGCCACCAGGCGCACGTTGGTCACGCTGGAGTTCCAGATCTGTGCCGCCTGGTCCACCACGGAGCGGAACTCGGCCGCCCGGCTGGCGTCGTACCGGAGCACGCGCACCGCGGCCGCGCTCTGCGTGCCGGTCCCGTCAGCCTGGGCGGGGGAAGTCGTCGCCAGGAAGGCGAGCCCCAGGATGAAGGCGATGGTGAAACGGATGATTCTTGACATTTCTGTCAGGCCTCCTCGGCCGTTGGGGGGTGCTCGTCAAGACGAGGTGCTGAGGAGGGCGGTCAGCCGACGGTCAGGGTCAGCCCGTAGACGGACAGGGGCTCGTTGACCGGCTGGTGGTAGGTCGTGCCACCCGAGGTGCAGTTGCCGGAGCCGCCCGAGGTCGTGCCCTGGGCCTGGCTGCCGGAGATGAACGACCCGCCGGAGTCGCCCGGCTGGGCGCACGCGCTGGTACGGGTCAGGCCGCTGACCGTGCCCTGCGGGTAGGTCACGCTGGCGTTGTGCTGCTGGATGGTGCCGCAGCGCCAGCCGGTGGTGGAGCCGGAGCGGCAGATGGAGGAGCCGACCACGGCCTGCGTGGAACCGCGGACGATGACGTTGGCGCCGCCGGACCCCTTCACCCACGGCCTGGGGGTGTTGCCGGGGGCGGCCACCCACGCGTAGTCGTTACCGGGGAACGAGGAGCCCTGGAAGGTACCGGTCGGGTTGGAGGTCGTGGCGCCCCTCCTGCCGCAGTGGCCCGCGGTGACGAAGCCCGGCGTGCCGCCCTTGGTCACGGAGAAGCCGATGCTGCAGCGGCTGGAGCCGATGTAGTAGGGGTTGCCGCCGATGATGTCGATGAAGGGCTGGGGCCGCTCGGCGGTCACCGCCACCCGGACCGCGTCCTTGTCGACGCCGGCGGCGGCGACGAGGGCTTCGCCTCCCGCCTGCTGGGCGGCCTGGATCACGACGCTGTTGGTGGGCAGGTCGACGTACCACAGCGACGCGCCGGCCTTGGCCTGGGCCGGAGCCTGGTCGAGCCGGTCCTTGACCGCGTTGAGCTGCTCCAGGGTCCGGCTGACGATCACGGGCTGGGCGCCCTGGGCCCTGATGGCGTCGGCCGTGGTGGCGTCGCTGGTGCCGACGAGGAGCTGGGTGGCGTCGCCGTTGAGCCAGGCGCCGGCGTACTTGCCGCCGAGCTTGCCGCTCAGGGTGGATTCCGTGGTCATGGCGCGTTCTTCGTTGGCCAGCCGCGCCACGGCCTGCTCGGCGGTGAGGCCGAGGTCGCGCTGGAGGGCGTCGATGATCACGGGTGACGGCGGCTTGGGGGAGAGGGGAGCGGGCGCTGCGGTGGCGGGCGTCACGCTGGCGACCAGATACAGCGCCACGGTAGCGGCTCCGGCCAGGAGGGGACCTCGACTTAACATACGCACTCCTTGTGAGGGGTGCTGTCAAAATATTTGGCCATGCCCTACCGGGGGATGTAGCAAAAAGCACCTATCGCGGTGTTATGGGCCTCTGATCGGCCGGGGTCGCCGGCCGTGACCAGGGACGGCATCCCGGCGGAGTCCGCGACGGAGGCGAGCCGGGACGCGGCGGGCCCGGCTCACTACCTCTCCCGCGAAGGCCCGGGCGGCCCCCTCTCCGCATCGGGACTTGAGAGCGGCGAGACGGAGCTGTGCCGCGTCTCCCGGCCCGGGCGGGCTCCTCTCCGCATCGGGCCCCGCCTCGGCGCCCCCCTCGTCGCGGTGCTCCCGTCCCGGTGACCACCTGTCCGGGCGGGCCGCCCCCCGCCGGGGAGCGGCCCGCCCGGACATCACTCCTCTTCCTCCTCGCCCTCGAAGAAGTCGCCGATCTCGTCGATCGCCTCGGCGGCCACGAACCCGCCGACCACACCCGCGGCTCCGGCCGCCACGACCGCGCCCATACCGGGCCCGCTGCGGTGACCGTGCTGCTCGTGGTGCCCGTAGTGCCCATGGTGCTCGTGGTGGCCGTGGTGGCCGTCGTCGTGCCCGCCGTAGGAGGCGCCGTAGGAGCCGCCGTGGTGCTGCCCGAGACCGTCCAGCCAGGTGGTGATCTCGGCGGGCCAGTCCATCTGGAGGGCCTGCTCGTGGGTCACCTGGAAACGCCCGAAGGAGTCGTGTCCGGAACCGTGGCCGCCGCGCTTGTCGGCCTCCAGGATGATGTCCAGCCTGCCGGCGTCGGCCACGAAGGTCAGCTCGACCTCGTTGATCCGGCCCGAGTACTGGGCCGGCGGGTAGAACTCGATCTCCTGGTAGAACGGCAGCCGCTGCTGCACGCCGTACAGGTGGCCGGTTTCCAGGTCGGCGCTCTTGAAGTGGAAGCCGAGCTGGGAGAAGGCCACCAGCACGGCCTCCTGCGAGGGCAGGGCCGCGACGGAGAAGGGGTCGAGGTCGCCCTTGTCGACCGCCTTGGCGATCGCCAGCTCGGTGCGCACGCCCATGGCCATGCCGCTCAGCGGCTGGCCCTGCACCTCGGTGAGCGGGGTCTCCCAGGGCACCGGCACCCGGAAGGGGACGGTGCGCTCCTCGCCGATGCCCAGCTTGAAGGGGCCGGAGACCTCGGTGCGGAAGAACTCCCCGAGACCGGTGTGCTCACCCTCGCTGTGCTCGGTCTCGATCCTGGTGACCAGCCCCAGGCTGATGTGCTCGATCTCCGCCTCGAAATCGCCCCCCTTGATCCGGACCTCGCCGGTGAGGAACCCGCCGGGCGAGACGCGCGAGACGGCCAGGACGGTGTCCACCGACGGACCTCCGACGCCGAAGGCTCCCAGCAGCCGTTTGAAGACCACGGATACCTCTCTTCTCCTGTTGTGATGACGTAACCGAAACGGCGAACGAGTGATCGTCGCCGCTGGTTCCCGAGATCACGCAGTTGAGAGCTCTTTGAAGGCAGGCCGCCCCGCATTTGGGACATAAATGTCGATCTCTGACAGTGATCAACCCGGCCGGCGTCAAATCACTGGTTCTGGGCAGCCGGAACTCGCGGAGATAGATTGCTGCATCGCACGGGCGGCCGATCGGCCGGTCACCGTCCGCCGTCACCTCCACCCCGGTCTCCCGGAATTGGAGCGTTCCGTCCCGTGTGCCGCCGGCCTGCCTTCCGCACGCGCTGGTACGTCACCGCCCGCATGTCACAGGAGGACACGCGCTCATGACACACAACCTCGCCGACGACGATGGACCCGGGTGGGGGGAGGAGGATCCGGCGTCGCTGCCGCGCCGCAGCGACGCGCTCCGGTGCCCGCACACCGAGACCGGCCGCCGCTGCGTTCTCCCGCCCCGCCACGAGCTGGAGCACGTCTACCCCCACCAGAAGGCCGCCGTGCTGTGACCGTAGGCGGCCACAGGCCCGGGGCCGCCTACGGGAGGCGCCGCAGCGCGGGCAGGAGCTCCTTCTCCGACCAGTCGAAGAACTCCCGCTGGTGCTCATGACCGATCTGGACCAGGGCGACATGGGTGAATCCGGCATCGGTGTACTTGCGCACCGCCTCCACGACCGCGTCCACGTCGGAGCCGCACGGCACCTTCTCCGCGACGTCCTCCGGGCGTACGGTCTCGGCGTAGGCGGCGAAGTTGACCGGGGCGGGCAGCTCGGCCATGACCTTCCAGCCCGCCGCGGACCAGCGCCACAGCCGGTGTGCCCGCTCCAGGGCCGCCTTGGGATCGGGGTCGTAGCAGACGGGAAGCTGGCCGTAGACGGGCTTGCCCTCACCGCCGGAGGCGGCGAAACGCCTGACCAGCTCGCCGTCCGGGTCGGTCGCCACCAGGCCGTCGCCGTACTCGGCGGCGATGTCCCCCGAGCTGCCGCCGGAGGCGGCGATCGCCAGGGGCACCGGCTGCTCCGGCAGGTCGAACAGCTTGGCCGAGTCGACGTCGAAGAACTCGCCCCGGTAGGTGGTGTAGCCGCCCTCGAACAGCTCCTTGATGATCTCGATCGCCTCGCGGAACATCTCGTGCCGGGTGTTGACCGGCGGCCAGCCGTGGCCGATCACGTGCTCGTTGAGGTTCTCCCCGGCGCCCAGCCCCAGTGTGAACCGGCCCTCCGTCAGAGCCCCCATCGTGGCGGCCTTCTGGGCCACGACCGCGGGGTGGTAGCGCATGATCGGACAGGTCACGTAGGTCATCAGCGGCAGGCGCTCGGTGGCGTGCGCGGCCGCGCCGAGCACCGACCAGGCATACGGTGAATGCCCCATCTCCTCAAGCCACGGGAAGTAGTGGTCGGAGATGACCGCGTAGTCGAAGCCGATCCGCTCCGCCGTGGCGACGTCGTCCACCAGTTGCCGCGCCGGCGTCTGCTCACACATCATCGTGTAACCGATCTCAGCCATGTCTCCCCCCTACCCAGCCCCCTTCGCGTCTCGCCGAGGACCGGGGAAACTTGGCCTTCTTTGCCGCATCCGTGTACGGCCTGGGAGAACGGGCCGGAGTGCGATCATCCGGATCGTCTCCCGGCGGCGACTCCGCGTCCGAGGCGCCCGTCCCGCCGGCCGGCGGGACGGGCCGTCAGGGGACGCGGCCGCGTCAGGGCGTCACCGGCCCAGGACCGGGTAGTTGCCGCGGAAGACGCCGTGGGGGTCGCGTGCGCGCTTGACGTCGCGCAGCCGGGCCAGGACCTCGCCGGGGAAGGCCGCCGCGGCCTCTTCCCCGGGGGAGAGGAAGGTGTACGGCCTGCGCCCGCTGGTGTGCGACGCGAGCGCGTCGGCGATCCCGTTCTGCCGGGCGCCGATGGCGGCCGCGGCCTCGGGGGCGAAAGGGATGCCGACCATGTAGAGCGAGTACGGCTCGGCCAGGTGCCCGCAGGCGCCGCCGTCGCGCGCCGGCCTGGTCAGCGCCCCGCCGAGGTGGCGCACCTGCACGCTGAGCAGCGGATCGATGGGACCGGCCAGCAGCGCCGCGGCCACCGCCTCGTCGAGGCCGGTCAGCAGCTCCGCGCGTGTCTGGACGGGCGCCGGGTCGGTCGGCTCGGCGCAGATGCCGCCCAGCTCGGCCACCGGCAGTGTGCCCCGGCTGTCCATGACGAGTCCGTCGATCTTGTCGAAGCGGCGCAGCAGATCCTGGGCCCGGCCGGCCTCGCCCAGGAAGGTGGAGTCCACCGCCACCAGGGCCCTGCCGCGCAGGAAGTCGGGGAGGACGGGGAGCGGCGGGAAGTTCAGCAGGGTGAACCAGACGGTGAGCTCGTCGGGGGCCTCCGCGGTGACCTCCCGGAAGGCCGCCAGCACCTCCGGAGCCCGCTCGGCCGGCCACAACATGCGTCCGCCGTACAGGTGGGGCGCCGGGTGCAGGTCGAACTCGACGCCGGTCACCAGGGCGCAGTCGCCGCCACCGCCGCGCAGCGCCCAGAACAGCTCGGGGTCGGAGCCGGCGCTCACCGTGGCCCGGTCGCCCTCGGCGTCGACGATGTCGAAGGCGCGGACGCTGTCGGCGGCGAAGCCGTGGCGACGGCTGAACCAGCTCAGTCCGCCGCCCAAGGTGTAGCCGGCCACGCTCACCACGGGAGAGCTGCCGGCCAGCCCGGTCAGCCCGTGCGGGCTCGCGGCGGCCAGCAGCTCGCCCCACTTCACCCCCGCCCCCACCCGGGCGACCCGCTCCTCGGGCCGGACGTCGACCCCGTCCAGCCGCCCGGTGCGCAGCAGGATCACCCCGTCCACGTCACCGCCGGCGCCGTGGCCGCTCGGCTGGGCGGAGACGGCCAGCCCGGCCAGGCGGGCGTAGCCGACCAGCGCGGCCACGTCGTCGGCGTCCCGCGCCTCCACCACGGCTCTGACCGGCTGCTCCACCGCGAGGTTCCACGGCTGCCGGGCCTGCTCGAAGCCGTCGTCGCCGGCCACCAGCACCCGGCCCCGGACGGCACGCCGAAGATCGTTCCCAATCGTCATGATCTCTCCTCTATGTCGGTGCGCCCACTCTGGCGCACCCGACTTGGAAGCAGGTTGGGATCTGGTTGGGGTCGACCGAACAGGTCGGGGTGTCAGCCCGCGCGCCCGCCGCGGCCCGCCTCCCGGCGGGCGGACGCCGTACCGGCGGGCCCGTGCGTGCCGGGACGTGCCGGCTCATTCCGGCCCGGCGCCCGCGCCTTCCCCGAACTCCGGACCGGCCCCGACCAGCCGGGCCAGCTCGGTGCGGGTGGTGATGCCGAGCTTCGGATAGACCTTGTAGAGGTGATACTCGACGGTGCGCGGGCTGAGGAACAGCCGGGCCGCCACGTCCCGGTTGGAAGCGCCCTCGGCGACGAGCCGGGCGATCCGCAGCTCCTGCGGGGTCAGGGTGTTCAGGGCCGCCGGGCCGGGCCGGGTCACGCTCTCTCCGGCGGCGCGCAGCTCGCTGTGCGCCCGCTCCGCCCACGGCTCGGCGCCGAGACGCTGGAACGTCTCCAGGGCGGACCGCAGGGGCTGCCGCGCGTCGCCGGTCCGGTGGGTACGGCGGAGCCGCTCGCCGTACAGCAGCGACGTCCGGGCCTGCTCGAAAAGGGCGGGCTCGCCCTCGGCGTGCAGGCGCAGCGCCTCCTCGTACAGCGAGACGGCTCCCTCTCCGTCTTCGAGCAGCGCGCGGCACCGGGCCAGCAGGGCCCGCGAGGCAGGAGTCCCGGCGTTCACCGACCACTGCTCGAGGGAGGACACCGTGGCACGGGCCGCGTCGTGGTCACCGCACGCGACCGCCGCCTCGACCCGGTCCGGAGCCGACCTCCAGACGACGGTGGGGTGCCCGGCCCCGGGCCCCGCGGTGGTGAGCGCGGAGAAACGCGCGTGGGCCGCGGCGAACCGGCCCATTCCCAGGTCGAGCAGTCCCAGCGCGTAGGACGCCGTGCCCGCGCGCAGGCCGATCCGATGGGGGATGGCGATGGCCAGCGCCTCCTGGGCGTACTCGCGGCAGGCGTCCTCCTGGCCGCGCACGGCCGCGACCGCCGCGAGGTTCGCCAGATGCGCGGCGGCGGAGTTGGTGTAGCCCGCCTCGCGGGCGAGCGTCAGCCCCTCTTCGGCGATCGCGGCGCTGATGCCGAGCCGGCCGTTGATCCGCTCGGCCGTCGAGACGAACTCCAGCACCACCGGGAGCTGGCCGACCAGTCCGGAGACCCTGGCGGCCCGGCCGGCCCGGACGCCGAACCCCGCCGCCACGTCCACCTCGCCCAGATAGCTCGCCGCCGCGCAGGCCCACAGCAGCTCGGACGCGCCGGACAGCTCGTCCGCCCGGAGCAGTGCCCGCCGCAGCGTCCGCCCGCCCCGGCGGGCGTCCCCGGCGAGCATCGCGCCGATCCCGATCAGCACCGCCCGCAGGAAGGAGTCGTCCCCGCCGGGAAGCGACTCCGCCCGCCGGCCGATGTCGACGATGGCCGCGACGTCTCCGACGTAGGAGGCGGCCTCGGAGGCGTCGGCCAGCATCTCCAGGGCCCTGCTCGGATCCGCGCCGCACACCCGGTCGGCCCCTTCGAGGAAGACCCGCTGGGCCTCGGCCGCGTCTCCGCCGTTCAGCTCGAAACGTCCCCGTAGCTGGGTGAGCTCGGCGATCAGGAGAGGCTCCCGGGCCAGTTCGCGCGCCCCGGCCAGGCAGGTCTCCGCCTGGCCGGGACGTCCGCCGAGCCAGGCGGCGGTGGCCGCGTCGGTGAGCCGCCGGGCCCGGACGGCGCGGTCCGGGGTGAGGTCCGCCGACCGGGCCAGCGCGACGGCGGCGTCGGCGTACCCGCCCCGCGCCCGCGCCCGCCCGGCCGACGCGGCGAGCTCGGCTGCGACGCCCTCGTCCTGGCCCACCGAGGCGGCGGCCCGGTGCCAGGCCCGTCTGTCGGCGTCCTCCGCCCCGTCCAGCAGCTCGGCGAGCGCGGTGTGGACCAGGCGCCGCTGCACGGAGCTCGACCGCGCGTACACCGCGGATCGGACCAGAGGGTGCCGGAACCGGATCGAGGTCCCCTCCACGCCGACGAGCCCGGCGGCCTCGACCGGATGCAGCTCCGCCGGGTCCACCCCCAGCCGGCCGGCCGCGCGCAGGATCAGGCCCAGGTCGCCGAGCCCCTCCACCGCCGCGATGAGCGCTATCAGCCGGCCGGCTTCGGCAAGCCGCTCCACCTGGTCGCCGAAGATCTGCCCGATGCCCGCTCCCACGGGCAGGGGGTCCGGCAGCGGGGTCCGGCCCGCGAGCTGATCCGCCGTGAGCAGCCCGGCCACCTCACGCAGAGCCAGGGGATTACCGCCGGTCAGCGTCACGAGCCGGTCGCCGACCTCCTGGGCCGGCGGCACCGCGGACCGGGAGGCGAGCAGTTCCGCCGCGCTCCGCGCGTCGAGGCCCGTGAGGCGGAGGTCCGGGACACCGCGCACGTGCGCCCCGGCGTCACCGCGTACGGCGATCAGCATCCCCACCCCCTCGGTCCGCAGGCGACGGGCGGAGAACAGCAGAGCGTCCGCGGAGGCCTGATCGATCCACTGGAAGTCGTCGATCAGGCAGAGCAGGCCGTCCGGCACCGCCGCCTCGGTGAGCAGGGACAGCACACCCGCCGAAACGAGGAAACGGTCGTCGGTGGGGGAGGAGGCCAGGCCGAGCGCCCCGCCGACGGCGTCGCGCTGCGGGCCGGGCAGGAGGTCCAGCAGCCCGGTCTCCGAGCGCAGCAGCTGGTGGAGCGCGCCGAAGGCCAGCCCGGTCTCCGGCTCGGTGCCCGTCGCCCGCAGCACCCGCATCGGGGCGCTGCCGGCGGCGGCGAGATCCAGCAGCGCCGACTTGCCGACCCCCGGCTCGCCGTGCAGGACGAGGGCCTGGCCGGCACCCGCCCGCGCGGCGGCCACGAGCTCGCCGATCGCGGCGCGCTCGGTCACCCGCCCGTGCAACATGAGATGGTCTTCCCGCCGCCGGGCCTTCTCCGGAGTCTTCTCGCGCACCTCGATGAGCTCGGGGATTCCCGTGCCCGAGGAGTACCGCACCCCCTTCGCCGCCGGCCCCGACGAGCTCGCCCCCTCTCGTTTCCGGGCCAGACTTTACCTTCCCCGCCTTCGTGGTCCATCTCGGGCGCGGCGTCGGGAGCCATGGCGGGCAGCTCGGCCGAGGCGGTTGATCAGTGGTGGGCCGTTGCGATGAGGCGTCGCAGTGCGGCGTGGGCGGGTGGGCCCCACGTGGCCTTGCCGCCTGGGCGGCCGCGGACGCCGGCGTCTCCGATGAGGATGCCGACGAGGGCTTTCAGCACCGCCCATCCGCGGGCACGGCGCAAGGTCGCGGCGTCCGGGGCCGGCTGGTAGGCGGCATGGAAGTGGTCGGCGCCGCCGTCCGGCAGCAGAATCCAGGCGGCGGCGAGGTCGCAGGCCGGATCGCCCGCGAAGAGGTCGCCGAAGTCGATCACGCCGCAGATCGTGCCGTCCGCGGTGAGGACGTTGGCCGGATGCAGGTCGCCGTGGAGCCATAGCGCCGGGCCGGCCCGGTCGGGCGCGGCGGCGGCGTCCTCCCAGACCGCGCGGACGGCGTCGGGGTCAGGGATGAGCCCCAGCTCGGTGGCCGAGGCGAGTTGCGTGGCGAACCCCGCGGAGTGGTCGGCCAGCGGCCCTCCGCGGTCCCGGCCGGCGGGCGCCTGTCGGGGGGCGGGCTGGTGAAGAGCCGTCAGGAAGTCGGCCAGGGTGGTGGCCGCCTCCGCGGTCCGCGTGACGGGGACACGGTCGGCCGGCTCGCCCGGCACCCAGGTGGTGACGATCCAGGGGCGCGGAAACCGCGCGGAGGGCTCGCCGAGGCGCTGCGGGACGGGAACCGGCAGAGGAAGGCGCGGGGCGAGAGCGGGCAGCCAGGTGTGCTCCTTGCGCAGCAACGCGTCCGCGGACTCCGTCGCCCAGGGCAACCGTACGGCGAGATCGTTGCCGAGCCGCCAGAGCTGGTTGTCCCAGCCACGCGCGCCAAGCCGCACAGGGCGGTCGGCCAGGTCGGGGTGCTGGTCACGCAGCAGATCCCGCACCAGCTCCGCGGTGATCTCGATCTCGGTATGGGTCATGCGGAGCAACGGTAGCCGGATGGCGGCCGCCCGTTCCGGTTGCCGGAGAGGGAGCCGGCTCGTGAAAGGCGCGGGCGTCTGGACCGATCGATCCACCCGGGTGGCGGCTCGCCGTAGCTACAGGAGTTCGGGGCCGGAACGGTGGATGGCGGCACCCCCGCCCGCGCCGACTCGCTGACGCCACCGACCGTTCCGCTGCCGATCAATACCCGGGTACGGCGGAGCAGCCGTCACCGCTGGGGCATCCCATCCCGGGTCAGGGAAAGGCGAGGCAGGATGCCGCAGCAGCTTTTCCGTGGTCGTTCCCTCGTTTCAGGTGGTCGAAGTCCGGCGGCGCTGCCGGGCCCCTCTGGTGGATCTGGCGGGGCGACATCCCCTGGGCCTGCGGCCCCGCCGGCGCTCCCGGTCCGTCATGCCGGGAGCGCCGGCTGGAGGTCAGCTGTACTTGCGGATCGTCTTGTTGATCCAGTCGGTGTAGGCGGGCACGTTGGTGTACAGGCCGGGACCTTCCGCGCAGGACGGGCTCTTCGCGCCGGGGCCGGAGGTGACGCCGATGAGCTCCCATCGGCCGCCCCGGCCGCGCTGGATCTGCGGGCCACCGGAGTCGCCGTTGCATGCCATGGCCTTGGGTACCTGGCTGACCGTGCACAGGCGGGTGGCGCCGGCGAAGCCGGGGCCGCACTCGGAGACCGCGCCTCGGCGGGTGTCGAGCTGCCGGAGCCGCGGGGACATCTTCCAATCGGCCGGATTCTCGCTGACCTCGGTGATGCCGAAGCCGATGATCCGGGTCGGGGTGCCGGGCTTTCCTGCGCGGTCGGCGATCCGGATGGGCTTGTCGGAGACAGGACGGTCCAGGCGGACCAGCGCGATGTCGTTCTTGTTGGGCGAGGCCTGGGCGTAGCCGGGGTGGGCCACTGCCTGGGCGATCTTGCGGACCGTTCCGCCGGACTTGCGCTGGTCGCTGCCGATGCGGACCGTCCCCTGCGGAATCGACCCGATCTCCATGTCGAGGCAGTGCGCCGCGGTCACCACCCACTGCGGGTTGATCAGCGCCGCCCCGCAGTTGCCGTCCTTGAGGCCCGCACCCGGCGCCGACACCGGGATGGACGCCATGAACGAGTAGGACTCCGTGGGCTTCTCGCCGTTGATGATCGCTCCGGCGCTACCGGCCGTCGCCGCGAGACAGGCTGCGCCGGCCAGAGCGACAACAGCGGAACGGGACACAGCTCGACGGAACGATTTCGTACCAGACACGGGAAGTAGCCCTTCATTGGGAAGATTGGGATGTTATGAAGCTATACGTCCAGATTCGGCAGGGAGATCATGCCAGCACGCCGACTTAGGGTAGGGATAACCCCACCTGACTGGGGCATACGCGTCGGCGTCAGGGGTTCGGCGATGCCCTGTCGAAGATCGGAACGGTGGTTGGCGGCGACTTCGCCCGCGCCGGCTCGCTGACGCCACTGACCGTTCCGTTGTCGATCAAGCCACGTGCCGATCGGTCTCCTCTCCTCCAGGAGGTCGGCCGTCCTCGTCAGGCGCTCGCGGGCCTCGCCCAGGCGCGCTCCTGGATCGTCGCCGGTGTCGTCGCGCAGCATGACCCGGCCGGGCAGCGCGGTGATCCCGGTGCGCGGGTGGTCGGCCGCCGCGAGAGGCTTGACCACAGGCGGCGCTGACGGCTGATCCGGGCCCCGGGCAGGGGCGAACAGGAGACGAGGGTCGCGAGTTCCCGACACCGTCCACGACGGCCGGCGCCCGTGACGTCAGCCGGTGGGGGGTGGTCCGGGGCGGAGCGCGTACAGCGCGGCGCGCAGCGCTGACGCGTCCTGGTCCAGCAGCCGCCGCTCCCTGCTGATCGGGTCCACCTGAAGCCTGAACCCGTCCCCGCGGTGCCGCGGGAACACGTGCAGGTGCACGTGGAACACCTGCTGACAGGCCGCTTCGCCATCGGCGAGGAAGACGTTGACGCCCTCGCAACGCAGCCGTGAAAGGCGCAGCGCGCGAGCCAGACGGTGGCCGATCCGCCACATGCGTGTGCCGGTCTCCTCGTCGAGGTCTTCGAGCCCTACGGCATGCGCGCGCGGTACGACCAGCGCGTCGCCGGGAGCCACGGGACGGATATCCATGATCACGACGACGGCCTCGTCCTCGTAGGGCACGCTGGCCTCAGCCCGTCCCGCGACGATGTCGCAGAACACGCAGGAGAGGCCGTCCGGGACGCCCATGCTCCCATCATCCCACCCACGGACCGGCCCCGGCCGCGCTGACCCGGTGTCGCCGGAACCTCGCCTCCCAACCCGCGTTCGGCACCGGTGACCGGGCGGCGGCGGAAGACCGAACGAGATCGTCTGGAGGCCGCCGGGCGTGAGCGCACGGCAGCGTTCACACTCGGCACGGAGCCGGAGGGAAAGGCGCCGGCCGAGGGACGTCGGGTGGAACGTGTCATCGGGATCGACGACGTCCGACAGGACATCGCAATGCTGAAGAACCATCCGGGCACCCGCGCCAGGGAGGTGCACCGGGCCGCCCGGTCGCGTACGCACCCGCGAGTCCACCACCCCTGACGACCAGGTACCCCGTGCCCCGGCCGGCCCCGGACACCGGCCTGCTCACAGAGATGATCACTGATCTGGAAGCTCGCCTCGCCGAGCCGGCAGCGGGCTGACCGGGGATCGGATTCCCGCCCGTCATCGCCTGCCACCAGGCACGGCCCGGGCGGTCGAAACACCGGGAACTCGCTACGGCGCCTGATGATGTCCCCGAAGTGATCAATGTCGGCATAGGCTCGCCACTGACGCCGATCCGATCTGTGAAGGATTGAACGCTGTGACGACGCCGCCGACTCCGCCCGCCGCCCCGAGCTCGTCCAAGGTCCGGTGATCCGCAAGCGCGCCGCGCGGCCCACGCGGCGAATCGACGTGACTCGTCTTCCCGAGGACATCGTGGCGCTCATCGACGCCCTCCAGCCCGGCGAGAACCTGGCCGTCACGAGGGACGGCCACTCGATCGCGACGATCTCCAGCACCGTCGACATGCTTCAAGGCGTCATCGTCGATCGCGGCACGCCGGAGGAGGCCGACGACCAACCACCGATCGACTACGACAGCGTGACCGTCGTCGCCACCGCGATGAAGCTGTCGGCGGCGGCCCGGATGTCGCTGTCCACCCAACTGGGGGCGGACTACGTCGTGCTCGACATGCACGCGGCTCCCGCAACGGCCGACGTGCTGCTGGCACCACCGGGCAGCCCGCAGTTGATCGCCAGTCTCCGATCGATGTTCCCGAAAGCTCGTGTCATCGTCACCGAAATCGAGGACCACGAGCTCGGAGTCGATTACCACGGTCCGGTCCGACGCCTGCTCAACGCCGGCGCCGACGCCTATTTGCCCGCGACGAGCGTCCCTCGTCTGGCCAGGCAGCTCGACTACACGCTCACCCATGGGCTTCAGCTCACCGGCGGGGTCGCCACGCCGCTGGAGATCGCACCGACCACGGAGCCACCAGATCCCGACGACGGCTGACCCCGCTCATCCTGGCGGTGAACCACGAGATCAACTCGTCCGTCGAATGCCCGACGCCCCAGCCGCGGCGAGCCTACCTGCCTGACGTGCCTTGACGGCCATCAAGCAGCTGACCAGCCAGATCGCTTGACAACCCTGGACAACGATCGCCGCGGGACAATGATCTCCCCGTGCCCGCCGTGGAGCGCTGCGAGTCACGCGGAGCCCCACTTGATCCCGGAGCGGGCCCGTCGTCGCTTGCGGGGCGGTCTAGGAATCCTCATCGTCCCTGCTGCCCGCCCGCCGCGCGGCCAGCTCGTCGCCGGCCCCTTCCATACGTCCTATTCGGGCGCGGACCTCGCTCAGCTGCTCATCCAGCTGCCGGCGCAGCTGCTGCAGCGGGGTGGCGACGTCGGGGGCGGGATGGACATGCACCACCGGGCGACGGCCGATCCTCCGGAAGACGAACACCGACAGCACCGCCCAGTACACGACGGCGACGCCGCCGGCGAGCAGCTGCCCACCGACCGGGCTGGCGCTGTAGACCATCGCGACCGTACCGGCCCCGTACAGCACCCAGGCCAGCCGTGCCCCCCAGGACTTCGTCAGCAAGCAGATCAGCCACAGGATCGGCCCGGTGAGCGTCCAGGCCGACCAGATCGCCTCAGCCCCCGCGGGCAGGCCGGCGGCGTGGGCGGTGATGTAGTCATGGACCGGTTCGGTGACGACCTCGGTGAGGTTCCAGTCGGCCACCCGCTCCAGCGCCCACCCCAGCCCGGCGGCCAGGCCTTGAGCCACCGCCAGGGTCAGGCCGCCCAGCACCGTGACCACCAGCCATATCAGCAGGATCACGGTGATGGTCACGGCCACGACGCAGGCGATGACGATCCAGGTCTTCACGGCATCGGCCTTGCGAGGATCGTCGTCGAACTGCTCGCTGACCCACCTCTGGAGCTGTTCGTACTGGTCGACGATCCAATCGGCCACTTTCACCAGCATGCGGATCTCCTCGGGGGGACAGAGCGCCACCGCCTCCGATGTTTCCCCGCTCCCACGATCCTCACCCGGAGTTGGCCGAACCTGGCCGCAGCCGGACACGGCTGTCGCCGCTGAGAGCCTCGAACGGACACCGGCCCGCCTTCCCCAGGGCTGAGGAGCCTGCGGACAGCCGCCGGCGCTGAGAACGATCATGGAGTCTCGGGCTGAAGGGCCGGCCGGACAGAACAGTAGCTCTGTCCAGTCTCCGGAACCGGGGCCGTGACGGGGGCCTCACACGTCGAATTCGCAGCTTGAGTGCGGCGCTGTCTCGACGCCAGGACGAACGGTGCCGTAGGCCACCCGCGCCGTCATCGCGACCGTCCCCGCCATGACGACGACTGTAGTGATCACTCACCTGGCGGACGGATCGCGCAGGATCGGACACCCGGTGCTGGAGATTCGCCTATCTCCAGACGCGGCCAGTCGGCGAGGTCTCGCAGCAGCTGCCGGTCGTGCGTGGCGACGACGACGGCGGCGCTCGTGTCGCGGATCGCGTCGGTCAGCTCGTCGACCAGCGCCGGCGACAGGTGATTGGTCGGCTCGTCGAGCAGGATCAGCCCGGGCCGACCGGCCAGCGCGAGCGCCAGGTCGAGGCGCCGCTGCTGCCCCTGCGACATCCGCCCGACCGGCGTGCGCATCGCATCGGAGTCCAGCAGCCCAAGCGCCCCGAGCGGGACGGCGTCGGCGTCGCGCAGTGCCTCGCGGGCCACCAGCCGTCCCAGATGGCGGGCGTACACCTCGCGGGCGGTGAGTCCAGGGTCCTGCTCGGCGGTCTCCTGGGTGACCTGGGCGATCCGGGTCCCCTGCGCCGTCCGGACGTGCCCGTCGGTGGGCTCGAGCGAACCGGCCAGCACCGCGAGCAGCGTGGACTTTCCAGCACCGTTCGGTCCGGTGACGAGCAGCCGGTCGCCCCCGTCGAGGGTGAGGTCGACCGGACCGGCCAGTCGCCCGTCGACGGCGACGCCGTGCGCACGCAACTGCGGCGTCCCCGGCCGGACGCCCAGGTCCGGCCACCGCAACGCCGGCGGCGGCTCCGGCACGTCGATGCGGTGCGCCCGCAGGGCGTCCTGCCGGCGGTTCAGGGCCTGCACGACGCCCGGTGCGCGGGACTGGCGCTGGTGCCTGCCGGTCCCCTTGTCGGGCCGCCAGCCGGTGGAGAGCCGGTCGCGAGCCCTCGACACCGCCTCCTGCAGCCGCCGGTGCTCGGCCTGCTGCTGCTCGTGGTCCTGCTCCCAGCGCTCACGCTCGCGACACCGGGCCTCCTGCCAGGCGTCATAGCCGCCGGCGTACAGCCGCGGCTTCCCGTCGCGGGTCGCATCGAGGTCGAGGAACTGGTCCGCGACGTCACGCAGCAGCGCCCGGTCGTGGCTGACGACGGCGAGGCCGCCATCGTGCTCGCGCAGCCTGCGGGTCAGGAAGTCCAGCCCGCCGGCGTCAAGGTGGTTGGTCGGCTCGTCGAGCAGCAGCACGTCGTGCCGCGCGCCGAGCAGGCACGCCAGCCGCACCCGGTAGCGCCGGCCGACCGACAGCGTCACCAACGGACGGTCGCGGTCGGTGCAAGCGCCGAGGGCCTCGAGGGCGACGTCGATGCGGCGTTCGGCGTCCCACGCGTCGAGCCGGGTGGCGGCGTCGAGTGCGGCGGCGTAGCGGTCGTCGGCGGTGGGGTCGCCCTCGGTCATGGCGAGGGTCGCCTCCTCCAGCGCACCGAGGGCCGCGAGCGACGCGGCCAGCGCCTCGGACGTCAGGGTGGCGACGGTCTCACCGTCTCGCGCGGACAGCTCCTGGCGGGCCAGGCCGATCGTGCCGGTCCGGTGCACGGCGCCTTCGTCCGGCGTGATCAGTCCGGCGAGGGCGTGCAGCAGCGTCGTCTTGCCGCGGCCGTTCTCGCCGACGACGGCGACCCGCGACCGGGCGGAGACAGTGATCGAGACGTCGTTCAGGACACGCCGGGACCCGCGGGTGACGGTGACGCCCGTGGCGCGGACGTGTGCGCTGTCGCCCGCCTCGACCGGCAGGGACATGGTTTCGGAATTCGGGTCGAGGTTCAACGGTGCTCCGCAGCTCGCAGTGGAGCCGGGCAGCAGGAAGCGGCCGCCCGGCGGGAACCGGGACGGCGAGCGCGGATTCAGCAGGAAGAAGGCGCCGCCGTCAGCGGGCGGAGCGGATCTTCTGCGACCAGATACCTCGTGCCATGACGGTCACGTTAGCAGCCCCGACACCTTTGCTCGTCGGGATCTCGCCCGCTCGTGGCGCGCGACACGGCCCAGAACTCGTCGACCGTCGTTGACGGTCGTCACGCCTGGAGGCTGGGCGGCCTGGCCTCATTGGCCGGGCCCTCGCGCCGGTATTCGCGGCCGTTTCCGGCATGCCCGGTGTTGCCTGCGCCCGAGAGGCTGGATAGTGTTGCTATCCAATATTTAGATAGCTTCACTATCCACGGGGTTGAAGATCATGTTTGACATCGTCATCGTTCTCGCGGGCGCCCTGCTGGGCTTCCGGCTGCTGGGCGCGCTCGGCGTAAGCCGGTTCGCCACCTGGCGGGTCAGTGCGGCACACGCGATGGCGGTCATGCTCGTCATGACGGCCAGTGCGCATTTTGTCCCCGCGAGTGTCGAGGTCATGCCCAATCACGCCGACCTGGTGGGGATGGTGCCGCCCTTCGTGCCGTACCCCGGCATCATGGTCTACACGACCGGCGTGCTGGAACTGCTCGGCGCCGCGGGGCTCGTCCTGGCCGCGACCCGGCGGGCCGCCGCGCTCTGCCTCGTGTTGCTCTTCGCGCTGCTGCTTCCGGCCAACGTCTACGCCGCGGTCGCCGATGTGCCGTTCGGCGGCGACGAGGCGACGCCGTTGTGGGTGCGGATTCCGGAGCAGCTGCTGTACATCGCCGTCGCGCTCTGGGCGGCCAGGCCGGTCCCCGACGGGTCCACCCGTGTCATGCGCCGGGAACTCGCCGGCTGAATCCGGAGTGGGCCGGACGGCGCCACGAGAGGCCCGCCGGCGATGCCGCCCGGCTCCACCAGGGCGCCGGCCACCGCGTCCGGCGGCGCGTGCAGCGCCGTGACCGGGTCCGGTGGCCGCTCGGCCAGGGCGCCGGGCCGGCCGCCGCGGAGGCCGATCTCGAAGCGGTCCTCGCACACGTGCTGCCGCCCGGTGCCGCGGCGGCGCCCCGCTCCGGGCCGGAACCACCGAGCACTGGGAATGTCCACCGACGGGTAGCACAGAGTCATATGGGCGTTTTGTGAAAAATATACAAGAAGGCGTTCCTGGCCGGTGATGATCCAAAAGCGGGAGCGGGAAGGCCTGTGTCAGCACCTCCGTTAAATGTGAAAAATAACGGCTCCATTACGCTTTGGCAGCAGTTTTCGTTAGATATGGATTAATGCCGGTAGAGAACGTGAATTTACCGGCGGGCCTTCCGGATACGCGGAGCCGTATGTGAAAGGCGCCCGGCTTCCACGGCCCCGATTGTGGGCCGGGGTTCCGGAAGGCGACCGCCCGGCCGGTGGCTCCGGCCCGCGCAACCGCGGTGTGCACTCCGCGAACGCGTGAGACGACCCGGTCTCCGGACATGGGGCGGCCCCGGCTCCAGGTGCGGAGCCGGGGCCTGTGGAGCGGCGGTCCTTTCGCGTTACGGGGCGTTGTAGCCCAGGGTGTAGGAGCCGCTGCCGCTGTAGGCGTAGACGCGGTAGCGGTAGAAGCCGGCGGTGCCGTTGTAGGTGAAGGACTCATCCGGGTTGGCCGAGGTGCCGCTGGCCACGGTCGACCAGGTGCCCAAGCTGCTCCGCTTCTGCAGGTACAGGTCGAAGTCGGTGCCGTTCGGGCCGTCCAGGCAGGCCGAGTGCGTTCCCGAGGTGGTGGTCTGGAAGCCGGCCGTGCTCGGCTGGTAGACGCTGGCTCCCGAGGAGAGGGTGCCGGTGTAGGTGTGCTGCTTGCCGGCGCACGGACCGCTGCCGCCGACGTTCAGGGTGAACGTGGCCGTCCTGTCGACGCTGGTCCCGTCACCTGTGACGACCACGTTGTACGTGCCGGACGCGGTGCCCGCCGGGACCGTGATCGCCAGGGTGGAGGAGGCGCCGGAGGTCACCGACGGCGGGGTGAAGGCGGCGGTCGCGCCCGAGGGCAGGCCGGACGCCGAGAACGTCACGCTCTGCGCGGTGCCCGAGGTCGTCTGCGTGCCGACCGTCGTGGTCGCCTGCTGGCCGGGCTGGACGCTCGCCGACGTCGGGTTGAGCGTCAGGGAGAAGTCGGGGCCCGACGAGCACGAGGTGGGCTCGTTCGACGCCGCGGGGACGCTGACCGCGGTCCAGGCCGCCTTGGTCGCGTTGAACTCGGTGCAGGAGCCGGGGAACAGCTGGACCGCCGCCTCCAGCGAGGCCTTGCGGACGAGCGAGTGGGTCCAGGTCGTGGTCTTGCGCTGCAGCGCGCCCATGAAGATCTGGCCGGCCTTCTGGATGCCGATCCCGGTGAGGGTGGAGCCGTTGCAGGTCGGGCTGACCGGCTGACCGTCGGTCGGGTTCGTGCCCTGGGCGAGCAGGTAGAACCAGTGGTTCTGGACGCCCGCTCCCGCGTGCACCTCCATGTTCGGCACCGAGGCGGAGTAGCAGTCGGGGTGGCCGGAGATCTGCGACGGCTTGTGCATGTAGCGGATCGGCCCGCTGCCGACCAGGTTGACCTCCTCGCCCACGCTGAAGTCCGGCGGGTCGTACTGGGCCGGCTCGTTGGCGTAGTACTCGGTCAGCGCGCCGAAGATGTCACCGGTGGACTCGTTGAGCCCGCCCTTCTCGTTGCTGCCGGTCGAGCCGCCGGGCGTGGTCTGGAAGATGGCGTGGCCGTACTCGTGGGCCACCACGTCTATCGGGGTCGCCTGGCGCTGGCTGTCCTGCGAGCGGCCGAAGTTGGTGTAGCTGCCGTTCCAGTAGGCGTTGACGTCGGACAGGCCGACCCTGGCGGGGAAGCCGCCGCCGGTGCCGTTGAACCCGCTACGGCCGAGCCAGGCGCTCAGCATGTCCCATTCCTTGCCCGCGGCGTGGAGGGCGTCCACGCAGGCGGTCTCCAGGTCGGTGCCCGAGCCGTTGCCCCAGTTGTCGTCGGGGCCGGTGTAGGCGCTGCCGTTCTGGCCGCCGCAGCGGACGCCCGTGCGGACCGGGTCGGTCATGGAGTTCGTCGTGCCGGACGTGGTGCCGATGGTGACCGGGCCGTTGTAGTAGCCCGTCCCCTGACCGGCCATGACCTCGTCCGACTTCTCGACGACCTCGCCGGTCAGCGCGTCGACGAAGACGTGCATCTTGCTCTCGCGGCCCTTGTCCGTGCCGCTGACGACCACCTCGTAGGCGAGCCGCCCGGAGCCCTGGGCCATCACCGACAGCTTGGGCGTGGAGACCTCGGCGGCGTCGGTGATCTCGGCCTTGGCGATCTCCGCGGCCTTCTGCGCCTCCACCTTCGGGGTGGTCCCGACGTTCAGCGGCTCGGTCTGGGCGACCGACGTGCTCAGCACGCCGCCGGTGGAGTTGGTGACGACGACGAAGTCGCCGCCGTAGACGGGCAGGCCGGCGTAGGTACGGGTGTAGGGGACGTAGTTGAGTCCCCCCTTGCCCGACATGGCGCTGCGGCGCTGGAACTGGTCCTTGACCGAGGCCTGCAGGACGGCGGGCTCGGCCTCGACCAGACGGTCAGCCGCCTGGGAGGGGGAGTCGGGAGGGGCGATCGACGGGGCGAGGACGGTCAGTCCGGCGGCTCCCGCCGATGCGGTGGACAGTGCCACGACCATGCTTGTCGCCGTGGTCACTAGCGCAAACGCGACAGAGCGTTTCACGCAGTACTCCTTCTGCTGAGCGACGGCCACGAGTTCTTTTGGGAGGTAGCCGTGGTCCGTCGAATTGCCTGGATGCGAACCTCCTCGGCGCGTTCACACATGCCGCGCGCTGGCGATGGTGAACGGCCGGGCGGAGAGGCTCGCGGGTAATAGTGGGACTGAGAGGCATTTGACGCCTTCCAGGCGGAGTCGTCAATATTTAGGTCAATAATGTGAAATTCACAGTTTGGCGGTCAATTGTAGGATTTATGAACAATGCCTGTTCAGTACGGCGGCGGCCTCTCCGGACGGGGGCCGGTCCCGCGGCCGGTGGGACCACCGGTGCCCGGCCGTCGCTCGTCGAGCGGTGCCCGGCCGACCTCGCCCTCGCCGATCGGGGGCCCGGAGGGGACGCCCCGCCGGTCTCGCGGTCAGCCGGTCTCGCGCCCTGCCGGTCTTTCGCTCCGTCGGTCTCGCGGTGACCCGGTCTCGCGGTGACCCGGTCTCACGTTCCGCCGGCGACCGCGCGGTCAGCCGGCGGCCGCGCCCGGCCGCAGCGCGCTCACGAGAGTGCGCAGTTCGGGTACGCGCAGCAGGTGGGCGACGAGGGCGTAGAGGCCGGCGCCGACCACCGAGACGGTGAGCACGGTCACCAGGGATCCGGTCCATCCGCCGCCCGCCATGCCTCCGTGGCGCAGGGCGTGGGCGACGAGCGCCCCGGTGCCGCCGGCGGCGAGGGACGCGGCCAGCATCCGGGCGTGGCTCCTGAGCAGCCTGTGCCCGTCGATCCGGCCCAGCCGGTGGCGTAGAACGGCTCCCGCCGCGGCGAACCCGATCGCGTAGGCGGCCGCGTAGCAGGCGGCCAGGCCGACGAGAAGGTCCTGGGCGGGCAACGTCCGGGAGAGCGCGACCGACGAGGCGATCGTGACCACGGCGACGCCGACGTGGATGAGAGCGGGGGTCCGGGTGTCATGGAGGGCGAAGAAGACGCGCAGCATGATCTGGTAGCCGGCGAAGGGGACCAGCGCGAACCCGAAGGCCGCCAGGACCGAACCGGTGAGACGGGCCGCTCCGGCCGAGGCGTTCCCGTGGGCGAACAGCAGCGTGGTGATCTGCGGTCCGAGCACGATGAGCGCGGCGGCGACCGGCATGAGCACGACCGCGGTGAGCCGCAGGCCGTGGGAGAGGTCGGCGGTGATCCTGGCGAGGTCCCGTCCGCCGGCCGCCGCGCTCATCCTCGGCAGCACTCCCGTGATGACGGACACCGCGACGACGGCGTAGGGGAGCTGGAAGAGCGTGTAGGCGTTCTGGTAGACGGCCACCGGACCCGGGCCGGCGCCGGACGACGCCAGCCGGGTCCCGACGGTGAGGGCGGCCTGGGCCGCGATCACGTAGAGCAGGGTCCAGCCGGCCATGCGGGCGGTCCGGCGGAGCCCGATGCCTCGCGGGTCCAGCCGTAGCCGCAGGGGGAACCCGCTCCGCCGGAGCGCCGCCGCCAGCACGAGCGTCTGGACGGCGACCCCGGCCGTGGTGCCGAGCGACAGCAGCAGCGACTGTCCCGGGGTCAGCGCGGAGAGCTCGTCTCCGCCTCCGACCAGGATGTAGCCGAGCGCGGTGGCGATGACCACGATGTTGTTGGCGACCGGCGCCCACATCGGTGTGGACAGGTCGCCCCGCGCGTTGAGAATGGCCGCCATACCGGTGCCGAGGCCGTAGAGCAGGATCTGCGGCAGGAAGTACCTGGTGAGAAGGATCGCCAGGTCCCGCTGTTCCGGGCTGAACACCGGTGCGTAGAGGTCCACGATCCAGGGGGCCGCGGCCACCGTGAGGACGACGGTGGCGCCGAGGACGTAGACGATCGTCGACAGCAGCCGCTGGGCATGGAGATCGCTGTCGACGGCGGGTTCCGCGGCCGCCCGGATCAGCAGGGGGACCATGACGCCGGCCAGCGCGCCGCCGAGCACCAGCTCATAGATCGTGTTCGGGGTCATGTTCGCCACCGTGTAGGCGTCGAGCAGCCGGCTCCCGAGGCCCAGCGCGGCCACGAGCGCCAGCGTCCGGAGGAAACCGGTGACCCGGGAGGTGAGGGTGGCCAGCGCCATCGTCCGGCCCGTTCGGATGAGACGCGGCTGCTCCGTCATTCCGATCCGTCCCCTTCGCCCGGCATGTGCGGAGTGGGCAGCCTAGCGCGGCGGCGCACCGGTGATCAGGTGTTCCCGGCCGGAGCACTGCCGCCTCCGCCGGAGGTCCCGGTGACGCCTCGGTGAACGGCCGCCGGCCGCCCGGACTGCCCCGACCCCGCCGTCCGGCCAGGTCGGCGCCTCCGGGAGGCGGTGCGCGGCCGGTTCTCCCGGCGTCCCGGGCGGTTCCGCGCCGGTGGGCCGAGAGGCTGAAATTTTCTTTTAGGACACCTCGAAGTCTTGAAACTTGTAACCATTGCGCGATTGAGTTCGCTCGTGTCCCCAAGTCACCACCCCCGCATGATGGCCGCGGCCCTGCTCGCCCCGTTACTCGCGTTCAGCGCGGCAGCACCCGCCCAGGCCGATCCGTCGCCGTCACCCTCACCGACGCGACCGGAGCAGACCCTCGTAGAGGACGCGCCGCAGGCGTCGTCCTACCAGGCCCCCTCCACGCTGCTCGTCGCCCCCGGCGCGCGGCAGCTGGACACGGCCAAGAAGACCCGGCCCGTCGCGCCGGGGATCTCCCTCACCTCCTTCGACCGCTACGACACCGCGGGCTGGCTCCGCGCCGACGCGATCGCCGCGGACCTCACGGCCGGCGCGAGCGTCGACTACGTGTACTCGGGCGAGGTGTCGAAGACCGAGCCGCTGTCCGGACCGGCGAAGCGGTCCCGGGCCGTCGCCGCCGTCAACGGCGACTTCTTCGACATCAACAGCTCCGGCGCGGCGCAGGGCATCGGCATCCACGACGGAGACCTCGTCCAGACCCCGATCGCGGGACACAACAACGCCGTCGCGGTCACCGCCGACGGGGTCGGACGCGTCCTGCAGATGCACTTCGACGGCACCGCGACGCCCGCCGGCGGCACCCCGATCACGCTGACCCAGTTCAACCAGCTCATCCAGGGCAACGGCGTCGGCCTGTTCACCCCGCTGTGGGGCTCCTACGGCCGCGGGCGCGCGGTCGAGGGCGCGGCCGCGGTCACCGAGGTCGTGCTGGAGGGCGGCGTCGTCACCGAGGTGCGCACCTCCGCGGGCAGCGGCCCGATCCCGGCGGGCACCGCGATCCTGCTCGGCAGGGACGCCGGAGCGAGCGCGCTCGCCGCGCTGAAGCCGGGCGACCGCGTCGAGGTGAGATACCGGCCCAAGCCCTCCGAGGGCGGCGCGGTCAGGGCGGCCGTCGGCGGCAGCCAGATCCTCGTCAAGGACGGCGTCGCGCAGACCTCCGCCGACGCCACCGCCCACCCGCGCACCGCCGTCGGCTTCTCCGCCGACGGCCGGAAGATGTACCTGCTGACGGTCGACGGCAGGCAGGCCGACAGCAGGGGCGTCACGCTCACCGAACTCGGCGCGATGATGGCCGAGCTCGGCGCGCACGACGCGCTGAACCTCGACGGCGGCGGCTCCTCGACGATGCTGGCCCGGGAGCCCGGCTCCGCCGACGTGCAAGTGGAGAACAGTCCCTCCGACGGCGGCGAGCGGCACGTCCCCAACGGCCTCGCGCTCTACGCGCCCGCGGGCAGCGGCAAGCTCAAGGGCTTCTGGGTGGAGACGGCCACCGACCCGGCGCGGGCGCCCGGAGCCGATCCGGTCGGCGGCGGCCGTCCCGACCGTGTCTTCCCGGGTCTCACCCGCAAGCTCACGGCCGCCGGCTACGACGAGACGTACGGCCCGGCGGCGGGGACCCCGTCCTGGCGGGCCTCCCGGGCGGTGCACGGGGTCGTCGGCCGCGACGGCACCTTCCGCGCCCTCGTGCCCGGCCAGACGACCGTCACCGCCTCCCGCGGCGGCGCGAAGGGTGAGATCGCCCTCACCGTCCTGCAGCCCCTCGTGCGTCTCGGCGCGACGTCCGACCGGGTCGGCCTGGCGGGCGTGGACGCCTCGGGCACGTTCGGCGTGGTCGGCTACGACCGCAACGGCAACTCCGCTCCCGTCGAGCCCTCTGACGTGCGGCTCGACTACGACAGGGAACTGCTCGACGTCGCCGCCTCCGAGCACGGCTTCTTCACGGTGAAGGCGAAGAAGGAGACCGGTTCGGGCCTGGTGACCGTACGGGTCGGCGGTTCGAGCGCGGCGGTGCCGGTGACCGTCGGGTACGAGGACGTCCCGGTCGCCGGTTTCGAGGACGCGGCGTCGTGGACGTTCGCGGCCGCGCGTGCGACGGGCTCGCTGTCGGCGGCGCCGGGCCAGAGCGGCGGCGGGCTCAAGCTCGCCTACGACTTCACCCAGTCGACGGCGACGCGGGCCGCCTACGCGAACCCGCCCCAGCAGATCACCGTTCCGGGCCAGCCGCAGGCGTTCGGCCTCTGGATCCACTCCGGCGGCAAGGGGGAGTGGCCGAGCCTGGAGTTCTACGACGCCCAGGGGCAGTCGCAGATCCTCCGCGGCCCGTATCTCACCTGGACGGGCTGGAAGTTCGTCGAGTTCGCGGTGCCGCCCGGGGTGAACTACCCGCTGAAGCTCCGGCGCTTCTACGTCGCCGAGACCAGGACCGACCAGAAGTACACCGGTGAGATCACGATCGACGGGCTCGTCGCGAAGGTACCGCCGTCGGTGGACGGCCCGGCCGTACCGAAGACGGCCGACCCGGTCATCCGCCCCGGGGCCGAGGTCGCGGCGATGCCGTGGCGGTTCGCGGTCATGTCGGACGCGCAGTTCGTGGCACGCGCCCCCGACAGCGACATCGTCGCCAACGCCCGCCGCACCCTGCGGGAGATCCGGGCCGCCAAGCCCGACTTCCTGCTCATCAACGGCGACCTCGTGGACGAGGCGTCGCCGGACGACTTCGCGCTCGCCAAGCGGATCCTGGACGAGGAGCTCCACGGCGAGCTGCCCGTCCACTACGTGCCCGGCAACCACGAGGTCATGGGCGGCAAGATCGACAACTTCACGTCGGT
This sequence comes from Streptosporangium minutum, assembly GCF_002149035.1. Lineage (GTDB taxonomy): Bacteria > Actinomycetota > Actinomycetes > Streptosporangiales > Streptosporangiaceae > Streptosporangium > Streptosporangium minutum. Next base: position 3,964 of record NZ_NGFP01000070.1, on the reverse strand, counting down.
CTTCGGCGACACCTACGGCGGCTTCGACCACAAGGGGACCCGTTTCGTGACCCTCGACACCTCGCGGCTGAACCTGCGCGGCGGAGGGTTCGAGCAGGTGGCCATGTTGCGTGAGCGTCTCGACGCGGCGGAGAAGGACCCGTCGGTCGGCTCGGTCGCCGTGCTGTTCCACGTGCCGCCGCGCGACCCGACGCCCGGCAAGGGCAGTCAGCTCGGCGACCGCAAGGAGGCCGCGCTGGTCGAGGGCTGGCTCGCGGACTTCCAGCGCACCACCGGCAAGGGGGTCGCCTACATCGGCGCCCACGTCGGGACCTTCCACGCCTCGCGGGTCGACGCCGTGCCGTACTTCATCAACGGCAACTCCGGCAAGAACCCGGCCACGGCGGCCGACGACGGCGGCTTCACCGGCTGGTCCCTGTGGGGGGTCGACCCGGTGACCGAGCGGGAGGCGGACCACGTCCGGCGCAACTGGTTCGTCGACGCGCCGGCCTGGATCGGCGCGCAGGTCCGCCCGCACGTCGACGCGCTGACCCTCACGGCACCCGCGTCGGTGGAGGTCGGCAAGCCCGGCCAGGTCTCGGCGACCCTGGCGCAGGGCGACCGCACGGTGCCCGTCGCCTACCCCGCCTCGGCGGACTGGTCGGGCTCGCCGAACCTTCACGTCGGCACCCGCGCCGGCGCGAAGGCGCGCCACGTCGCGGTGCTCGATCCCGCCACCGGGACGCTCACGGCGCTGCGCGCGGGACAGGTCGTCGTCGCGGTCACCGTGAACGGCGTCACCCGGCAGGCGACGGTCGCGCTGTCGGCGCGTGCGGCGGCCTGACCCGGCCTGACCCCGGCTGCCCGGCCTGGTCCTGGTCGACAGGCCGGTACGGCCGCCGACGAGCCCCGTGGAGTACGGCCGAGCCGTACTCCACGGGGCTTGCCGCATCCACGGTCCAGAGGCTCGCGCCCGATGTGGCCGTCAATCGGTCCGCGCCGTGCTCCGTCCGGCGCCGCGCCGGTCCGCCCGGAGGAGCGCGAGCGCGGTACGGCTCAGCTATGGGAGAGACCGGGATGGTCCGGCCGGCACGCGAGACGGTTCACCGCCACCGTGCGGCTCGCTGTGGTCAGGGGGTCAGGCGGGCGCCGCGGCGCCAGACGGCGCGGATGTCGAGGGTGTCGGAGACGGTGGTGGTGGGGTCGCCGCCGACCAGGAGGAGGTCGGCGCGCAGTCCTTCGGCGATGCGGCCGCGGTCGTCGAGACCGAAGCGGCGTGCGGGGGTGGCGGTGGCGGAGCGGAGCGCCTCGGCCGGCGTGAGGCCGGCCTGGACGAGGTACCGCAGCTCGTGGTGGACGCTGGCGCCGTGCGCCAGGCCACCGAGGAACGGCAGCGGCACCGAGGCGTCGGTGCCGGTCAGGAGGTCGACGCCGGCGTCGCGCAGGGCTTTCACGGAGGCCAGAACGTCATGGATGTTCCCGTGCGGATAGCGGTCGAAGCTTGAACGCAGAGTCTGCAGCCAGGCCTGGTCCAGGCGGGACGACACACGCGGGTCGGTCGCGAACTCGGCGCCGGTGATGCCCATCATCGAGGCGTTCAGCACCACGCAGGGGACGACGAACGCGCCCGACCCGGCGATCAGGTCGATGATCTCGTCGGTGTGCGGCCGGTCCATGAACAGGTGGACGAGGCCGTCGATGCCCGCCTCGATCGCCATCTTCGTCGCGTCGACGGTGAGGGCGTGTGCGACGGTGAGCATGCCGTGCCGCTGAGCTTCGGCGACCCCGGCGTTCAACGTCGCCTGATCGAGCATGGGCAGTCCCGGGTGGCCTTCGACCGTCCCGTCGTCGATCATGAACTTGATGTAGTCCGAGCCGCGGGCCACCAGCTGCGGGATGTAGGCGACCGCCTCCTCCGGCGTGGTCGAGAACGGCATCAGCGGCGGCTCGCCCTGGGGCGGCCCGCCCGCGCCGCGTCTGCCGGGGTCGAAGTCCTCGGGAAACAGCTCGCTGGGGTGCCCGCCGGGCGGGGTGATGCCGAACCCGGCTGAACGGACGTCGGCGAGCGTGTCGTTCTGGCTGATCCGCTCCCGGTCGTCACCCGAGGTGCCCTGCATCTCCAGCTCGGTGGTGACGCCGAAGGTGAGCGCGAGCGCCAGGCTCTGCTCGTTGGTGTGCACGTGCGCGTCGATCAGGCCCGGCAGCAGCGTGCCGCCGCCGCCGTCGACGACCTCCGCCCCGGCAGGGACCTCTCCCCCGACCGCGCTGATGATCCCGGCGTCGACCACGACGGTCGAGGCGTCCAGGACGCGCTCCCCGTCGAAGACCCGCACATTGATGATCGCTGTCGCCATGATGCCCTCCTGGTTGCTCCCTTGCCCTTGCGACTATATCCAGAATCATTACGAATTTATAATCGCTATGACTTTGGCATTGGTTCAGGAATCTGGATAGGCTGAGCCCGTGCACACCATGGGGCGCCGCGAGCGGAAGAAGGCCCAGACGCGGCAGGCGCTGAGCGACACCGCGCTCAGGTTGTTCCTCGAGCACGGCTACGACAGCGTCACGATCGCTCAGATCGCCGAAGAGGCCGACATCGCCGTCGCGACCGTCTTCGCCTACTTCCCGGACGGGAAGGAGAGCCTGATCTTCGATGACGGCGTCGAGCGCCGCGACAGGCTCGTCGCCGCCGTCCGCGACCGGCCGGAAGGGCAGCCTGTTCTGCGGGCCCTGCGCGAGTTCCTGGCCACCCGCGGCCCGTTCCGCGTCGACCCCTCGCCCCAGCACCGCCGCCGCACCGAGCTGGTCATGGACACTCCCGCGCTCCGCGGATACCAGGGCAGGCTCTGGACCAGGAGCCAGGACGCCCTCGCCGAGGCCATCGCGGACGAGTCCGGCCGTGACCCCGCCGACATCACCGTCCGCGCCCTGGCCCGCTACGTCCTGGAGATCCCCGACCTGGCCGCCGGCGAACCCGACCCCCGCCACGCCCTCAACGCCGTCTTCGACCTCCTCGAATCAGGCTGGCCTGCCCCGTAGCTCCGGGGGTACGAGTCGCCCCGCCGGCCCATGGCGATGAGGGGTGCCCCGGCATCGGGGCACCCCTCCGGCAAGACTTTCAGTGATCTTCTAGCTGCCGCAGTGTTCGAAGGGGCTGTCGTAGCTGGACGTACCGGCCTTGCCGCCCCACTTGACGCACTTGCCGGCCGCCGGCGCGCGCACCGGGCCGGCGTAGTAGGCGAAGCTGCCGCTGTCGGTGACGCGGGTCTTGCCCTGCACCTCCAGGTAGGCGGTGGTGGCGGTCGCCGTGCCGATCGAGGTGCTCTTGACGGTGGCCACGCAGTTGTAGCCGTTGGAGCCGTTGTACAGCAGGTAGACGGTGCCGGCCGAGCCCAGCGCCGCGGAGTCGACGGTCTCGTAGCCGGCGCCGCAGATCGACTGCGGGGTGTGCGGGTTCGTGCCGCCGCCGCCGTTGACGTACTGCATGTATCTGGTCCAGTCCCAGTTCGGGCCGGGGTCGGTGTGGTCGTTGCCCGGCACCTCGGCGTGGCCGACGATGTGGGCGCGGTCCTTGGGGATGCCGTAGCGGTCGGCGACGTTGCGGGTCAGCGCGGCCGAGGAGCGGTACATCGCGTCGGTGAACCAGGAGGCGTCGTTGACGTAGCCCTCGTGCTCGATGCCGACCGAGCGGGTGTTCCAGTCGCGGGCGTGCCAGGCCCGGTCCTTCTCGCGGACCATCTGGGTGACGTCGCCGTCGGAGGAGCGCACGACGTAGTGCGCCGACACCTGGGCGGCGGGGTTCTGGAACCAGGAGATCGTGCCGGCGTAGGAGCCCTGGGTGACGTGGATGACGATCCGGTCGATCGCGTTGCTGGAGGGCCGGTTGGAGACGGTGTAGTTGCTGGAGCTGGCGGCCACCCATTTGGCGCCGGGGTAGTCCACGGCAGCTGGCGGCCACCCATTTGGCGCCGGGGTAGTCCACGGC
>NZ_NGFP01000007.1 GCF_002149035.1 Streptosporangium minutum | reverse complement strand
GACGGACGAACCTCTGGTGTGCCAGTTGTTCCGCCAGGAGCACGGCTGGTTGGCTACGTTCGGAAGGGATAACCGCTGAAAGCATCTAAGCGGGAAGCTCGCCTTGAGATGAGGTCTCCCACCACGTGAGTGGGTAAGGCCCCCAATAGACGATTGGGTTGATAGGCCGGAGGTGGAAGCACAGTAATGTGTGGAGCTGACCGGTACTAATAGGCCGAGGACTTGACCACAAAGCATTTTTGCTCGCGTCCACTATGCGATTCTGAAACAGCAAGCACCGTGTGTGTTTGACAGTTTCATAGTGTTACGGCGGTTATGGCGAAGGGGAAACACCCGGTTACATTCCGAACCCGGAAGTTAAGCTCTTCAGCGCCGATGGTACTGCACCGGGGACGGTGTGGGAGAGTAGGTCGCCGCCGGACAATCTTTATAGGAAAGGCCACCCTTCGGGGTGGCCTTTTCTGTTTTCCGGAACCCTTTCTGTTTTCCGGGCCCTTTTTGCTGGCCGGATCCTCTTTGAGGGACCCGGCTTTCACAGGATCCGGCTTCCGATGGATACGGTGTGCGCGACGACGGGCCCGGCTGTTCCCCGCTCAACGGCCCTGGCTGTTCTCCTGATCAGTCGGGTCAAGCGCACCCGCCTGTCCTTCTTGCCCGTCCGCGTCGGGGGAACTCGCGGTCAGGCGTCCGGAGCGGCGTGGATCAGGGGCTCGATCCGGTAGGGAACCTGGACTGACAGGGCGATCGTGGTGTCGGTGCGCTGGACCGCGGGCGAGGTCAGGATGCGGGCGATGATCTCCTGAAGGTCAGGCGTGCTCCGGGCGACCACGCGGCAGAGCAGATCCGCCTGGCCGCTGGTGCCGTACACCTCAAGGATCTCGGGCAGGGACTGCAGCGCCTGCACGGCCTCGGCAAGCCGGCCCTGGGCGATCTGCAGGGATACGAAGGCGAGGATCGGGTAGCCGATGCCCTCCGGGGTGACTGTCGGGCCGAAGTCGGCGATGACGCCGCGGGCGGTGAGCTTCTCGACGCGGGCCTGTACGGTGCCCCGGGCCACGCCGAGCAGCCGGGCTAGTTCGGTGAGACCGATGCGGGGATGGGCGCGCATGGTCACCAGGAGGCGGCTGTCCAGGTCGTCGATGGTCACCGCTTCAGATTAGGCGATACGACCAGTCAGAGACAGCGATGACGGTACGAACATGCATGGATCGCACAGTAGAACTGCTCACTCTTGTCAACGATTCAAAGAGTTGCTGTCATTTCATACATGTTCGAAGAAGCGCAGTACTTCGCGCCGGTGGCGACCCGTGTCGACGGTACGGTCGAGGTCGAGCTCGCCGCGAGTCACCCCGGCTTTGCCGACCCGGTCTACCGGCTCCGCCGCAACGCCATCGCCGCGCTCGCGGTGGGACACGTGCCCGGCACGCCGGTCCCCGTGGCCGAGTACACCGACCAGGAGCATGAGGTCTGGGCCCTGGTCAGCCGTGAGCTGGCGATCAAGCATCGCAAATACGCGACCACGGAATACCTGGACGCGGCCGAGCGGCTGAGGTTGCCCGGCGAGCGGATCCCGCAGCTCCAGGAGGTCAGCGAGTTGCTGGAGCCGCTGACCGGGTTCCGCTACCTCCCGGCCGCGGGGCTGGTGCCTCTGCGGGACTTCTACGGCGTGCTGGCCGACGGCTTCTTCCACTCGACCCAGTACATCCGCCACCACTCCACGCCGCTCTACACGCCGGAACCGGACGTGATCCACGAGGTGATCGGGCACGCCAACGCGCTCGCCTCCGATCGGTACGCGCGGCTCTACCGGCTGGCCGGCGGCGCGGCGCGGCGGGTCGAGGGCGAGCGGGCGCTGGAGTTCATCTCCAAGATCTTCTGGTTCACGCTGGAGTTCGGCGTGATGACCGACCAGGACGAGCTGCGGGCGTACGGCGCGGGCATCCTGTCCTCCTACGGGGAGATCGAGGAGTTCCGGAACATGGACATCCGGCCACTGGACCTCGCCGCCATGGGTACGACCCACTACGACATCACCAAATACCAGGATGTGCTGTTCCGGGCGGAATCGCTGGCGCATCTCGAAGACGTGGTCGGGGAGTTCTGGGCCACCTGTGACGACGAGAGCATCGCCCGGCTAATCGCCATCGCCGATGACAGTCAAGGCTAGGTAGCCCGCCGTCCCGGTCTCCAAGGACTCGACCCCCATCCGGGCGAGGTTCCGTCGCACACTCTTCCGGACACGCCTTCGGGGATAAATCCCGATCATGGTGTGATCCGGGAGAGTGTTCGGGGCTGATGGTGAAGTCGGTGCATTGGACGGTTGTGGCGGCGGCCGTACTGATTGCCGCGTTCGCAGGTGGGTGTGCGGCTGAGGGGGTGATGACGGTGGATACCCCCTTGCCGTCCGCCTTGGGGGTAGTGACGCCGAGCACTGTCTCGCTGTCCGCGCCGGGAGTGACGGCGACGGACGCCCCCTCGCTGTCCGCGCCGGGGGCGGTGACGCCGGGTGCCGTCCCCTCCGGTGGGCTCCGGCCACCTGCCCCCAGGCCGCCGGCACCGCCGAGGGTCTCCGCTCCGAGGGTCTCCACTCCAAGGCTCACCCGCGCCCTCGACCGGTTCCTCACGCGTTACGGCGGCCGGACCGCCGTAACGGTGCGGGACCTGGCCACCGCTCGGACATACCACTACCACCGTGACCTGCAGTTGCCCACGGCCAGTGCCTCGAAGATCAACATTCTGATGGCGCTGCTGCTCACGTCACCGTGGCGCCGGCTGACCCGGCGGACCAGGGATGACGCGGAACGGATGATCCGCTTCAGTGACAACGCGGCGGCCGACCGGCTGTATGAGCGCATCGGCCTGGAGGCCGGCCTGGCCAGGGCGGACCGTGAGTTCGGCCTCAGACACACCTATGCCCCGGCGGGACGGTGCGTGGACCTGTACTGCTGGGGCATCACGCGGACCACCGCGAGCGACCAGGTCCGGCTGATCGGCGCGCTGGCCCGGAAGAGGAGCCCGCTGCCGGAGCGGGACCGGGAACGGGTGCTGCGGCTGATGGCGAACGTGACCTCGGAACAGCGGTGGGGGATCAGCGCGGCGGCGTGTGAGGGCGGCCGGCTGTCGCCGGAGAGCCAGGTGTCGCTGAAGAACGGCTGGCTGCGGCATGTGGCCGACGGGCGCTGGGCGGTCGTCAGTGTCGGGTTGATCAGGGAGCCCGGGCACGACTACGCCGTGGCGGTCCTCACCGAGGACAGCCCGAGCATGGGCACGGGCGTCGCCAGGGTCGAGGGTGTGGTCAAGCGCATCCTGGCCGCCTTCCGGGGCAGACAAGGATGCGCGACGGCAGGCGGTCAGGCCGTCCTGTCGACCAGCCGGTAACCCACCCCGCGCACGGTCTGGATCAGCTGGTCGTCGGTGTCGCCGAGGCGGGCACGGAGGCGCTTGACATGGACCGCGATCGTGTTGGTCGAGGTGGTGTCGGTGGAGTTCCAGACATGCCGCATGATCTGCTCACGGGTGACCGTGCGTTGAGCGTTGCGCATCAGGTAGTGCAGCAGCTCGAACTCGCGCAGCGGCAGGTGGACGGTGTGGCCGTCGACCTTCACCTGGTAGGCGTTCACGTCGAGCTCGACACTGCCGACCACGAGGGCCCGGCGGCTCGCCGACTCGCCGGAGAAGGCCGCCTGCACCAGGGGCAGCAGCTCGGGCACCCGGTACGGCCGGGCCACACACGCGGCGGCCCCGGCCGCGAGCGCCTGGACGGCCTGCTCGGCATGGCCCTCGCCGACGCCCAGCAGCACGGGAATCGGCCGCGACAGCCGTACGGCGCGGATGAACTCCACTGCCCCGATGACCGGCAGCGAGGCGCTGACGAGCACGACGTCGGGCCGGAGAGCGCCGGCCTGCAACAGGGCCTGGGCGCCGTCGGTGACGCCCATGACCACGACACCCTCGCGTTCGAGGGCGTCGGCCAGACCGTGGACCAAGGTCGATTCCGGATCGGCCACCAGCAGCAGGGGCGCCGTCCGGGTGTCCCCGTTCACCTCGGGTGCCGTCTGCGGCTGGATCACCCGGGTCCTCCAATGTGGTCGATTTATCCGAAGCGACCGGTGATGTAGTCCTCGGTCGCCTGCTGGGCGGGGTTGGTGAAGATGCGTGAGGTGTCGTCCATCTCGATGACGCGGCCCGGCTGGCCCTGTCCCGCCAGGTTGAAGAAGGCGGTGCGGTCGCTCACCCGCGCGGCCTGCTGCATGTTGTGCGTCACGATGATGATCGTGAACCGGCTCTTCAGCTCGGCCATCAGGTCTTCGATGGCCAGCGTGGAGATCGGGTCCAGGGCGGAGCACGGCTCGTCCATCAGGAGGACCTCGGGCTTGACCGCGATGGCCCTGGCGATGCACAGGCGCTGCTGCTGGCCGCCGGAGAGGCCCGCGCCCGGCCGGTTGAGACGGTCCTTGACCTCGTTCCAGAGGTTGGCGCCCTTCAGCGACTCCTCGACGATGCCGTCGACCGTCGACTTGGGGTGCCTGCCGTTGAGACGGAGGCCGGCCGCCACGTTCTCGTAGATCGACATGGTGGGGAACGGGTTGGGCCGCTGGAAGACCATGCCGATCATCCGGCGGACCGACACCGGCTCCACGTCGGCGGCGTAGAGGTCCTCCCCGTCGAGCATGACCTTGCCCTCCACGCGTGCGCCGGGGATGACCTCGTGCATACGGTTGAGGGTCCGCAGGAAGGTCGACTTGCCGCATCCCGAGGGGCCGATGAAGGCGGTGATCGACTGCGGCTCGATCGTCATCGAGATGTCCTCGATGGCCTTGTGCTTTCCGTAGTACGCGTCGAGGCCGGAGACCTGGATCTGCTGGCTCATTTCGACATCCCTCCTATCGGCCTCTGGCCGGTGAGCGCCACCAGCCGATGAGGCGCGCCACCAGGTTGAGCAGCATGACGATGAGAATCAGCGTGAGCGCTCCGGCCCACGCGCGGTCGATGGCGGTGTCGGTGGGACGGGCCGCCTGGTCGAAGACGTAGAGAGGCAACCCCATCTGCGGCCCGTTGAAGGGGTCGCTGTTGATGGAGTCGGTGAAGAAGACCGTGAGCAGGAGCGGAGCCGTCTCCCCGGCGACGCGCGCGATGGCGAGCATGACGCCGGTCGCGATGCCGGTGAAGGAGGTGGGCAGGACGATCCTGGTGATCGTCCGCCACTTCGGCACGCCCAGCGCGTAGGAGGCCTCGCGCAGGTCGTTGGGGACCAGCCGGAGCATCTCCTCGGCGGAGCGGACCACCGTCGGCATCATCAGGATCGACAGGGCCAGCGCGCCGGCGAGACCGGAGAACGGCAGCCCCAGAGCCAGGATCCAGAAGGCCAGGATGAACAGGCCGGAGACCACCGACGGGATGCCGGTCATGACGTCCACGAAGAAGCTGATCGCCCGGCTCAGCCGGGTGCCCTCGCCGTACTCCACGAGGTAGATCGCGGTGAGCAGGCCGACGGGGATCGAGATGAGCGAGGCCAGCAGGACCTGCTCCAAGGTGCCGAGGATGGCGTGGTAGGCGCCGCCTCCGGCGTCCTTGGCGCCGATGTTGCGCATGGAGTGGGTCAGGAACTCCATGTCGAAGCGGGCGAGGCCGTTCTTGATCACCATCCACAGGACCGCGACCAGCGGCACCACGGCGATGGCGAACGACAGGTAGACCAGTGACTGGACGAACCGGTCCTTGAACCGCCTGCCGGCTGAGATTCGCTGGATCGCGGTCATGCGGCGGCTCCGGAGTACTCCTTGCGGCGGGCGATGATCATGCGGGCGCCCATGTTCACGAGCAGCGTGATGACGAACAGCACGAGGCCCGACGCGATCAGCGCGCCGCGCCCGATCGGTGTGGCCTCGCCGAACCCGTTGGCGATGTTGGCGGCGATGCTGTTGCCCTGGGGGGTGAGGATCTCCAGGCTGATGCCGAACGTCGCCGGGAAGATGAGCGCGACGGCGATGGTCTCCCCCATGGCCCGGCCGAGGCCCAGCATGGACGCGCTGATGACGCCGGGACGGCCGAACGGCAGCACCGCGGTCCTGATCACTTCCCAGCGGGTCGCGCCGAGGGCCAGTGCCGCCTCCTCGTGCATCCGGGGCACCTGGAGGAACACCTCCCGGGAGATCGCCGCGATGATCGGCAGGATCATGACCGCGAGCACGATCGACGCCGTCAGCATCGAGCGGCCCGCGACGACGTCACCGCCGAACAGCGGGATGAACCCCAGATACTCGTTGAGGAACTCGGAGGGCCCCTGCATGAACGGGACGAGGAAGATGACGCCCCACAGACCGTAGACGACGCTGGGTACGGCGGCCAGCAGATCGATGACGTACCCCAGGATCCCGGCCATGCGCCGGGGCGCGTAGTGGGAGATGAACAGTGCCACGCCGACGGCGACCGGCACCGCCATGATCAGTGCGAGGGTGGCGCTGATCAGTGTGCCGAACGCCAGGGCCGCGATGCCGAAGGACTGGCTGCTGTTCGGCTCCCACGTGAGGGTGGTGAAGAAGTTCCCCTCGTTGGCCTGCAGGGCGGGGATCGCTTCGACGACGAGGAAGACGGCGATGGCCGCCATGATCGCCAGCAGGAGGACCCCGGCGCCTGTGGAGGCGTAGCGGAAGGGGACTTCACCTCGGCTGCGCCGCGAGGCGGATCGGCTCAGGGCCGATCCGCCGTCACGGGTACGGACTGGAGTCGCCATCGGCTAGGAGATCGCCTCGACGGCGGTCCGGACCTTGGCGAGCACCGTCGCCGGCAGCGGGGCGTAGCCCAGGCCGGTCAGCGCCTGCTGGCCCTCGTCGCTGGCGGTGTAGCCGAGGAAGGACTTCACCAGCTTGGCCTCCTCGGGCGTCAGCCCCTTCTCACAGGTGATCTCGTAGGTCACCAGGACGATGGGGTAGGCGCCGGCGGCCTTGGTGGCGTAGTCGATGCTCAGCTTGAGGTCGTTGCCCTGGCCGGTGACCTCGGCGGCCTCGACCGTCTTGGCCGCGCTCTCCGGGGTCAGCTCGACGAACTCGCCGGAGCCGTTGGCGACCTTGGCCTTGGCCAGGCTGGAGTTCTCGGCGTAGGAGAGCTCGACGTAGCTGATCGCGCCGACGGTGCTCTTGACGGACTGCGCGATGTTGTCGGAGCCCTTGGCGCCCTGACCCTTGGCCTCGGCGGGCCACGCCTTGGCGGGCTCGTACGGCCAGTCGGCGGTCTTGGCCAGGAACTTGGTGAAGTTGTCGCTGGTGCCCGACTCGTCCGAGCGGTGGAACGCCTGGATCGGGGTCGAGGGGAGCTTGGCGTCGGGGTTGTCCGCCTTGATCGCCGCGTCGTCCCACTTGGTGATCTTGCTGTTGAAGATGCCGCCGATGGTCTTGGGCGAGAGCTGCAGCCCCTCGACGTCGGGGAGGTTGTAGACGACGGCCACCGGGCCGGTCACCATCGGGATGTTGATGGCCTTGCCGGTCTTGCAACGGGCGTCCGCCTGGGCGGGCTCGCCCTTGTCGTCCTTCAGCGCCGAGTCGGAGCCCGCGAAGGCGACCGTGCCCTGGATGAAGGCCTGGACACCCGCACCGGAGCCGCTGGGCTGGTAGTTGACGCTCACGCCCGAGTTGGCCTGCTGGAAGTTCTTCTTCCACTCGTCAATGGCGTTCGCCTGCGCCGAGGAGCCCGCGGCGTTGATGGTGCCGCTGAGACCGGCATCCGAACCGGCTGCGGGGGCCGAGGCCGGGGCCTTGGCGGTGTCGGTGCCGGCGGTGTTGTTATCGGTGCCGCACGCAGCGAGCGAAAGCGCGCCGACGAGGGTGACCGCGGCGAGCCGGCCTGCATACTTCACGGTTGGGTTCCTCCCACTAAGTCCTTCAACGTTCAAGACAGTAGGGAGGCGAGGTGACTCAAAACCGGTGGGAAGGTGAACGGAAAATGAATGCCTCCGGTCGGAGTCGTGGCGACCACTTGGGCGAGCCTTGACTCTCCGGCCAGGTCCGGGGCCGTTCCGGGGGACTGGACAGGCCCGGACGAGAGCCGTGGGCGAGGTTGGGCAGAGCTTCCGTTCAGGCCGGGGAGCGGGCCGGAAGGGCTCCGGACCGCCCGCATCACGCGAGGCGCTCCGCGCGGGACGGGCGCTATACGGGAAGGGTGAGCGGGCCGCCGCCGAGGCGCTTGAGGACCTCGCTGTGCAGCGAGCCGTTGGTGCACACCAGGCTGCCCCCGTCGAGGCCGGGGACCCCGGACAGGTCGGTCCAGATCCCGCCCGCCTCCTCGACGATCACGGTCAGCGCCGCGATGTCCCACGGGGAGAGCTCGGGCTCGGCCGACAGGTCGACCGCGCCTTCGGCGACCAGCATGTGCGACCAGAAGTCGCCGTAGGCGCGGCTGCGCCAGACCGACCTGTTCAGGTCGAGGAACTCGTCGAGCTTGCCGGCCTCCTCCCAGCCGCCGAAGCTGGAGTAGGAGAACGAGGCGTCCTCCAGCCGGGTGACGGAGGAGACCTGGCAGCGGGTGGCCTTGGTGAGGCTCTTCCCGGTCCACGCGCCGCTGTCGCGCGCGGCCCACCAGCGGCGGCCGAGCGCCGGGGCGGAGACCAGGCCCACGACGACCCGGCCCTGGTCCATCAGCGCGATGAGCGTGGCCCAGACGGGGACGCCCCGCACGTAGTTCTTGGTGCCGTCGATCGGGTCGATCACCCACGAGCGCGCGCCGTACCCGGTCTTGCCGAACTCTTCGCCGATCACCGCGTCACGGGGCCGGGCCCGGCTGAGCGTGCCCCGGATCGCCTCCTCGACCGCCCGGTCGGCGTCGCTCACCGGGGTGAGGTCCGGTTTGGTGTCGATCCGGAGGTCTGCGGCCTTGAATCGGCGCATGGTCAGATCGTCGGCGGCGTCGGCCATGACGTGCGCGAGGCGCAGGTCGTCGTTGTAACCCGTCACGGGAGGTAACGCTATCGCCTCAGTGGTGGGTTATAGGAGAGCGGGGAACAAGCCGGGGAATTGTGTCGCGTCACGTCAGTCAACCGGATACCGCGTAAATCCTCCATTGGCGCTGGTGTTACCGACGAGTAGCATTCGGGCCATGACCTTTGACGTCGGTGCCTTCATGCTGCAGAGCGTCCCCTTCGCGCGGACACTGGACATCTCCTTCGACAAGGTGGAGCCGGGGTTCGCGGTGGCCCGCATGCCTGACCGCGCCGACCTCCACAACCACGTGGGCGGCCCGCACGCCGGAGCCCTGTTCAGCCTCGCCGAGTCCGCCTCCGGCGCCGCGATGCTCTCCGCCTTCGGCGACCAGCTGGCGCGGGCGACCCCGCTGGCCGCGAACGCGGCGATCCGCTACGTGAAGCTCGCGATGGGCGAGGTCGTCGCCGAGGCGCGCCTGCGGGCTTCCCGGGAGGAGGTCGTGGCCAGGCTGGACGCCGGGGAACGTCCCGAGTTCGAGGTCGCCGTCGAGATCAGGACCACCGACGGCACGCTGGTCTCCGAGATGACCGTCGCCTGGACCCTGCGCCCCAACCGTTAGCCGTCCCGGCTGTCAGCCGCCCCGGGCCCTGGCCGTCAGCCGTCCCGCGTCCCGACCGTCCCGACCGTCCCGAGCCCTGGCCGTCCCGGGATCCATGCCGCTAATCCTCGTCGGGTGCGCCCTCGCGGCTGGCGAGCAGGCGGCGCAGGGAGACGAGCCTGGCCGGGTCCGCGTGGCCGGCCGCCACCCAGGCGTCCAGGGCGCACTCCTCGCTGAGATGGGTGCAGCCCTTGGGGCAGGCGATCGTGCCCTCCACGAGGTCGGGGAAGCCGGCGAGGACGGTCTCCACCGAGACGTGGGCCAGGCCGAAGCTGCGCACGCCCGGCGTGTCGATGATCCAGCCGCCCTCGGGGAGCTCCAGGGCCACGGCCGAGGTGGAGGTGTGGCGACCCCGGCCGGTCACCGCGTTGACATGGGAGACAGCCCGGTTGGCGTCCGGGACCAGGGCGTTGACGAGGGTGGACTTGCCGACGCCCGAGTGGCCGACCAGCACGCTGATCCGGCCGCTCAGGCACTCCCGGACCTCGTCGAGGGTGCCGCCCTTCTGGAGCACCACGTACGGCACGCCGAGGGGGGAGTAGAGGGAGACCAGCTCGTCGGGCGAGGCGAGATCGGACTTGGTGAGACAGAGCATCGGCTCGATGTCGGCGTCGAAGGCCGCCACCAGCATCCGGTCGATCATGCGCGGGCGGGGCGGCGGGTCGGCCAGGGCCGTCACGATCACGAGCTGGTCGGCGTTGGCGACCACGGGACGCTCGATGCCGTCGGTGTTGTCGGTGTCGTCCGCGGACCGGCGGAGCATCGAGGTACGGGGCTCCACGCGGACGACGCGGGCCAGCGTGTCGGAGGCGCCGGAGACGTCACCGACCAGGGCCACCCGGTCGCCCACCACGATCCCCTTGCGGCCGAGCTCGCGGGCCTTCATGGCCACCACGATCCGGCCGCTCATCGCGGCGCCCTCCGGCTGGTCCTTCTTACGGCGGCGGCCCTTCTCGCCCACCGACTCCACCAGGCACGTGTAGCGCCCCCGGTCGACGGCCACCACGAAACCCCCGACCGCGTCCTCGTGCGCGGGACGGATCCGGGTCCGGGGCCGGGAACCCTTTCCCGGCCTGACCCTGACGTCGTCCTCGTCGTATTCGCGCTTTCTCAGTTTCGCCGCCTCGATCCGACCTCGTGCGAACGGTCGTCCGCCGCCGCCGGGCGTCGCCTCCGGGGCGTGCCGCCCGGGTGACCCGTCACCGCGCGCCCTCCAGCATGTCCGCCCACATGGAGGCGAACTCCGGAAGAGTCTTACCCGTGGTGGCGATGTTCTCCACCTGCACTCCCGGCACGGCCAGGCCGATCACCGCGCCGGCGGTCGCCATCCGGTGGTCGTCGTAGGTGTGGAACACCCCGCCGGTGAGGGGGCGCGGCCGGATCTCCAGGCCGTCGGCGGTCTCGCTCACGTCGCCGCCGAGGGCGTTGATCTCGGCGGCCAGCGCGGCCAGCCGGTCGGTCTCGTGCCCGCGGATGTGGGCGACGCCGCTGATCCGGCTGGGGGAGTCGGCCAGGGCGGCGAGGGCGGCGATCGTCGGGGTCAGCTCGGCGACGTCGCGCAGGTCGGCCTCGATGCCGCCGACGCGCCCGGTGCCGGTGACCCTCAGCCCGCCGGGCACGTGCTCGACGGAGGCGCCCATGTCCGCCAGCAGCCGCCGGAGCTGGTCGCCCGGCTGGGTCGTCTCCGAGGGCCAGCCGGGGACGGTGACCGTGCCGCCGGTGACCATCGCGGCGCAGAGGAACGGCGCGGCGTTGGACAGGTCGGGCTCCACGGTGAAGTCCCTGGCGCGGATCGGGCCGGGCTCGACCCGCCAGACGTCGGGCTCGGAGTCGTCGACCCGGACGCCGAACTCGCGCAGCATCTGAACGGTCATCCGGATGTGCGGCTGGGAGGGGATCGGCGGGCCGGCGTGCCGTACTGTCAGGCCCTTGTCGAACCGGGCCGCGGTCAGCAGCAGGCCGGAGAGGAACTGGGAGGATCCCGACGCGTCGAGCGTCACCTCCCCGCCGGTCAGCGGGCCCCGGACGGTGAACGGCAGGGCGTCGTTGTCCACTTCGGCGCCGAGGGCGCGCAGCGCGGCCAGGATCGTGCCCATCGGCCGCTTGCGCGCGTGCGGGTCGCCGTCGAAGAACACCTCGCCGTCGCTCAGCGCCGCCATCGGCGGCACGAACCGCATCACGGTGCCCGCGAGCCCCACGTCGATCCGCGCCCCGCCGGTGACCGGGCCGGGCGTGATCGCCCAGTCGACGCTGGAGGCGCCCTCGTTGGAGGGGGTCATCGTGGCGCCGAGCGCCCGGAGGGCGTCCGCCATCAGGTCGGCGTCCCGGCTGCGCAGTGCCAGCCGTACCGTGCCCGGGCCGTCGGCCAGCGCCGCGAGCAGCAGCGCGCGGTTGGTCACGGACTTGGAGCCGGGCAGGGGAACGGCCGCACGGACGGGTTCGGTCGCGGTCGGTGCGGGCCACAGCGGAGCGGACATGGTCAAAAGCCTACCGGGGTGGTGACGCTGCGCTCTCGAACGCGTGGCAAGGTGGTGATATGTGCGGGAGATACGCGTCTACGCGCGACAAGCAGGAGTTGCTTGAGGAGTTCCAGGTCGAGGTCGACGGGGCGGCCGAGGAGGAGCTCCGGCCCGACTACAACGTCGCGCCGACCAAACCGGTCTACGCGGTGATGAGCCGGGTGCCGAAGGCCAGACCGGAGGGCCGGGCGGTCCGGCAGCTGCAGGTGCTCCGCTGGGGCTTGGTCCCGGCCTGGGCGAAGGATCCGTCCATCGGCTCAAGGTTGATCAACGCGCGGGTGGAGACGGTCACCGAGAAGCCGTCGTTCCGCAAGGCGTTCGCCGAGCGCCGGTGCCTGCTCCCCGCCGACGGCTACTTCGAGTGGGCCGTGCCGGAGGGGGACGGGACGGCCAAGAAGCCGAAGAAGCAGCCCTACTTCATCCAGCCGGCCGACGGCGGGGTCATGGCCATGGCGGGGCTGTACGAGTTCTGGCGGGACCGGGGCAGGCCCGACGACGACCCGCTCGCGTGGCTGGTGACCTGCGCGATCATCACCACCTCCGCCCTGGACGAGGCCGGTCAGGTCCACGACCGGATGCCGATGGTGATCGAGCGGGACCGCTGGTCGGAGTGGCTCGACCCCGGGGTGCCCGACGCGCAGGGGTTCCTGGTCCCCGCGGGCTCCACCGGGCTGAAGGTGTATCCGGTGTCCACCGCGGTGAACTCGGTGCGGAACAACGGCCCGGAGCTGATCGAGCCGCTGCGGGACGAGGAAGGTGACGGTCAAGCGCTCTTCTGAGCGCGCTCCGTATCCGAAAACGCTCCGTGACCGGTGTAAAACCCTCGGCAAGTGGGCATCCGCTGATGAAGGCGATATCTCCTGAGGGGGTTATCGCCGCATAAATTCATCCCCTTCGCGCCTGACGGGAGAATCGGGGATCCCTTCACAGGCCGTCCCCACCCTGCGGAGGTGCGGATACGTGAACGACACGACCGCGCGTGTGCGCCTGGAGAGCATGCTCGCCGAGCTCGACCGGTCCATCGGGGTCCTGCGGGGAGATCCTCTGGCGGTGTGGGACCGGTCCCCGGCGGACGGCGGGTCGGTCCTGACCGACGCGGACCGCAACCGGGCCATGCTGGAGGCGGCCACCCAGCAGCGCCGGTCGGTGCTGGAGGCGCTCAAGCGGCTGGACGAGGGGCTCTACGGCCTCTGCGCCGACTGCGGCGGACCTGTGCCGGAGGGCAGGCTCGAAGCGCGCCCCGACGCCACCCGCTGCGTGCAGTGCCAGTCCAGGCGCGAGCGCAGGCGCTGACCCGGGACCGTCCCGCTCCGCGGGGCTGAGAGCCCCGCGGAGCCGTGGCCGGGCGCCCTACCGGCGGCGGGCGCTCGCGACCAGGTGGATGCCCACCGTGTCGTCGTCGTCCGTGTGGGCCTCCAGCTCGGTGTTCACCAGCCAGGTGAGCGCGCGGGAGTCGGAGGCCAGCACGTGGTCGACCGTCGAGGGGGACAGCACGGTGCGGGGCCGTATCCACTCGACCTCCAGGCCCGCCTCGGTGAGCAGGTCGCGGAGCTGGCCGCTGCTGAAGCACCGGGTGATGCTCCCGTCCGGCCAGGGCACGAGCATGACCTCGCCGGTCTGGCGCAGATGGGCCCAGTAGTTCTGCTCGGCGAGGATCGCCATGCCCAGCACCAGGGAGTCGACGCAGACCAGCGCCCGCCCGCCCGGACGCAGCACCCGGGCGACGTCGCCGATCGCGGACTCGGCCATGAGTTCCACCGACATCGCCCGCTCCTCTGCGAGCACGGCGTCCACGCTGCAGTCAGGGAGGAAGCGGAGATCGTCGGCGCGGACCTGGCGGACCTTGGAGGCGTCGTGCAGCAGCGGCTGGCCCTCCACGGTCCGGCGGAAGTCGACCACCTCCAGCACCCGGTGTCCGGCCCTGGCGGCCTGGGCGGACCAGCGGCCCCTGCCGCCGGACAGGTCGAGGACGGTGGAAGGGCTCTCCGGCAGCCATCGGCTCAGCTGCTCGGCGGCGACCGCGCGATAAAAGGTCCAGTACGGCCCGAGCGTTCCTGAGCCGTTCAGCTCTTCGGCCGGGATGGGCAGCACAAGCGGCTCCTGGCGTCGGGTATCCGGTGGTCTACAGCTACCTGCCGGTACGTATGTTTTTCCCCGTACCGGGTCCTTCGTCACCTTCTATCTTGTGGGAACAGATGACCGGACGGGCGTGTTGCAAGCGGACAACGCACGATCCTTTCGGGAGGTTGGCAAGCCGATGCTCGCGTTGATCGAACCCATCACCCGCCCCGGTGATCGGTCCCTCCCTGATGAGCGGGTATTCTCCGCTCAGTACGGAGTCCCGCGTCAGCAGGGCTCCGGCGATCTTAAGGGGGTGGGTCCGGTCCCTGCGACAGACGAGGAGACTCTGGAGCAGCGGAGCACACGGTTCGAGCGGGATGTGATGCCCTATCTCGACCAGCTCTACTCCGCCGCGCTTCGGATGACCCGGAACCCAGCGGATGCCGAAGACCTCCTTCAGGAGACCTTCGCCAAGGCCTTCGCCTCCTTCCACCAGTTCCAGGAAGGCACGAACCTCAAGGCCTGGCTGTACCGCATCCTGACCAACACCTTCATCAACAGCTACCGCAAGAAGCAGCGGGAGCCCAAGCAGTCGGGCGCCGAGGAGATCGAGGACTGGCAGCTCGCCAGGGCCGAGTCGCACACCTCGGCCGGGTTGAAGTCCGCGGAGATCGAGGCGCTCGAGCATCTCCCCGACAGCGACGTGAAGCAGGCGCTGGCCGCGCTCCCCGAGGAGTTCCGGATCGCGGTCTACCTCGCCGACGTCGAGGGTTTCCCCTACAAGGAGATCGCCGAGATCATGGGCACCCCCATCGGGACCGTGATGTCGCGGCTCCACCGTGGCCGCCGCCAGTTGCGGACGCAGCTTGAGGACTACGCCCGCGAGCGTGGCCTGGTTCCCGCGGAGGGTGCGAAGTGAGCGAGCGATCCGACGGCGACCACGGGCTCGGGCGCACCGGCCCGGCGACCCCGGGCGAGGTGATCGCATGAGCTGCGGGAAGCCTCACGCCACCGACTGCCGGGAAGTCCTGGACAAGGTCTACACCTACCTCGACGGCGAGCTCGACGAGAACAACTGCGTCGACATCCGCGAGCACCTGGACGAGTGCGGGCCCTGCCTGGAGGAGTACGGCCTGGAGCAGGTCGTCAAGCAGCTCATCGCCAAGCACTGCGGGTGTGACCGGGTCTCGGAGGATCTGCGGGCCAAGGTGCTCACCAGAATCGAGCAGGTCCGCTCTGAACTGACCGGCTGACCTCCTAGGATCTCTCGTACGGCCATGGCCATACGAGCTGGGGGGCAGCATGCGGATACTCGTCACCGGTGGAGCGGGATTCATCGGATCCAATCTGGTGGACCGGCTGCTGGCGGACGGCCACGAGGTCATGGCCGTCGACGACCTGTCCAGCGGGGATCGCGGCAACCTCGTCGCCGCCGCGCAGAGCCCGCTCTTCATGCTGCACCAGATGGATGTCCGCGACCCGGCGCTGATCGGCCTGGTCGCCGAGTGGAAGCCCGAGGTCGTCTGCCACCTCGCCGCGCAGGTCAGCGTACGCAAGAGCGTGGCCGACCCCGTCCACGACGCCCGGCTCAACGTCGAGGGCACCGCCTCCGTCCTCACCGCCGCCCACCACGGCGGCACCCGCAAGGTCGTCTTCGCCTCCTCGGTCGCCGTGTACGGCAGGCCCGCGGCCATCCCGGTCCCCGGGGACGCGGCGGTCGACCCGCGCTCGCCGTACGCGGCCTCCAAGCTCAGCGCGGAGACCTACCTGGCCGCTTTCAAGGCCCTGTACGGCATCGACTACACCACGCTCGTGCTCGCCAACGTCTACGGCCCGCGCCAGTCGCCCGACGGCGAGGCCGGGGTGGTCGCCATCTTCACCGACGCCCTGCTCAACGGCACGCCCACGGTGCTGTACGGCGACGGCGCCCAGACCCGTGACTACGTCTTCGTCGACGACGTGGTGGACGGCTTCGCCCGGGCCTGCGGAAGCGCCGGCAACGGCCGCCGGTTCAACCTGGGCACCGGGGTGGAGACCACCGACCGCGCGCTGCACACCCTGGTGGCCGAGGCCGCGGGCGCCGCCGACGGGCCGGGCCGCGCCGAGGCGCGCCTCGGCGACCTGCCGGCGATGGCCGTCGATCCGACGCCCGCGATCGAGGGGCTGGGCTGGCGCCCCCAGACGGACCTGGTCACGGGGCTGAAGGCCACGGTCGACTGGGCGAGGGCCCGTCTGGCGGCCCGTTAGCCCTGGCGTCCCGCGATGGCGTGCGGTGATGGCTTGGTTACGCTTTGCTTGCGATTCTCGATCAGTCCCTCCGGTCCGGGCTTGCTTCTGTAGCCTGAGTTGCGAAAACGACATGGAGGCAGCGCATGTTGAAGGAAACGGTCAACCCCGCACGTCCGGGGATCTCCTGGACTTGAGCACGCGCTCGTAGGACCCAAGGGTGGCCGCTTTGCGTGGACTGCCGTGGTTTGCCAAGGTCTACCTGGTCGCTGTGATCGGAGCGGCGTTCGCGCTGCTCGGATACAGCGTGGCGGTGAGCGGTCGTCTCGAGCAGCTCGACTGGTCGAACCTGCTGGTGCTGGCCTTGCTGTTCCTGGTGTGCGAGTCGGTGCCGACTCTGCTCAACGTCAAGCAGGCCGCGGTGTCGGTCAGCTTCTCGGCCGCGCTCGCCGCGGTGGTGCTCGTCGGCCCCGAGGGGGCGGCGCTGGTCGGCATGACGGCCGTCTTCAGCGTGCGGCCCGGCCTGCCGCTGGTGAAGCGGCTGTTCAACGGCGCCCAGTTCGCCGTCTGCGGCTACATCGCGGGAAAGGCCTACGAGTGGCTGGGGGGCGGGGTCGGCCTGCCGACCATCGCCGGGTTCGACGACCTGATCGTGCCGTTCGCCGGCGCGGCGGCGGTCTTCGTCCCGCTCAACTTCATCCTGATCGCGCTGGTGCTCGTGCTCACCGGCCAGGCGGACCAGGTGCCGCTGCGGGGGGTGGCCCAGTTCATGGTCTCCTACCTGGGTTACGCCACCTTCGGGCTGCTGATCGCCGGGCTCTGGGCGACGGTCAGCTCGATCTCCGCGGTCCTCGTGCTGCTCCCGCTGTTCGTCGCCCGCTGGGCCTTCGGCCAGTACCACGCCCAGCAGCGCTCCTACGACGCCACGATCGCCGCGCTCTGCCAGGCCGTGGAGACCAAGGACTACTACACCCGTGGCCACTGCACCCGCGTCTCGCTGGCCTCCGGCATGATCGCCCATGAGATCGGCATGGGGTCCGAGCGGCTCCGGGCGATCCGCTACGCGGGCATGCTGCACGACGTGGGCAAGCTGGGCGTGCCGACCAAGGTGCTGCAGAAGGACGGCCCGCTCACCGAGGAGGAGTTCGCCGCCATCCAGCTCCACCCGATGCGGGGGCTGGAGATCGTGCGCGGCATCGACTTCCTGGACGAGGCGTTCGCCGGGATCATGCACCACCATGAGCGGCAGGACGGCAAGGGATACCCCATGGGGCTGGCCGGGGACGAGATCCCGGAGTTCGCCCGGATCATCGCGGTGGCCGACGCCTTCGACTCGATGACCTCCGACCGCTCCTACCGGGGCGCCCGTCCCGTGGAGGTGGCCATGGCCGAGCTCCGCAAGGGGGCCGGCACCCAGTTCGACCCGGTGATGGTCGTCGCGTTCATCAAGGCCGTCGACCGCGACGGCTGGGAGCCCCCGCGCAAAGTCATCACGCCTCCGGCCGGTGAGGCGGAGACCACCACCAAGGACCACGACGACCCGACCATGCCCATCCAGGTGGTGTCGGAGCGGTGAGCCGCCGGACGGGCGGGGCGGGTGCGAGGGTGGATGCGACCTTGGGTGTCGGAGCGGTGAGCCGCCGGACGGGCGGGGCGAGTGGGAAGACGGACGCGACCATGGGTGCAGAACGATGACCGGCACCGGCGCCGGCGTCACCACGCGGGCGTTCCAGCGGCTCGACTCGGGCCAGCTCCTGCTGATCTGCGCGGCAGGTCTGCTGGCGGTGGCGGGGGTGGCGCACACCGCCGCCACCGGGTTGCTCGATCCCGAGGTCGCCATCGGCTTCGGCGCGCTGATCGCGGCGGGGGAGCTGGCCAGGCTCACCATGCCGGGCAACCGGGAGGTGGCGCCGATCGGCGCGGCCGCCGCGCTCGGCTACACGTTGCTGCTGGACATGGGCGACGTCCCGGCACGGCACTCGGCGCTCCAGGTCGTCGCGGTGCTGGCGGTCGGCATGGCCGCCGGGGCGCTGCCGCACCTGGCCGTGGGCAGGCCGCCCCGGCCGGACGCGATGGCACGCAGGCTGCTGACCGGCGCGCTGCTGGCCCTGGCCTACCGGCCGCTGGCGGGACCGCTGTTCGGCCTGACGAAGGGCCCGGAGGGCGGCTGGTGGCCCGCGCTCGGGGTGATGGCCCTGCTCATCCTGGTGATGGCGATGGTCGACGTGTTGCTGGCCGCCGTGCTCCGGGCCGAGCAGGTGCGTGCCGCCTTCGGTGTGGCCCTCCACGACGAGGCGCGGATGGCCGCGCCGCTGTGGGCCGCCGTCGCGGCCTCCGGCATCCTGCTCGCGCTCGCCTCGCACAGCATGGACATGGCTGCGCTGCTGGTCTTCGCCGCGCCGCTGCTGGTCACCCAGGTCGCCTTCCGGAAATACGCCGGGATCCGGGCCACCTACCTCCAGACGGTCCGGGCGCTGTCCCGGGTCACCGAGGTCGGGGGCTACGTCGAGCCGGGGCACTCGCGCCGGGTGAGCCGCCTGGCGGTCGCGGTCGGGCGGGAGCTCGGCCTGGCGGAGCCCGAGCTGCTGGAGCTGGAATACGCCGCGCTCATGCACGACATCGGCCAGCTCTCGCTACGTGACCCGATCCCCGGCGGCGCCACGGTTCTCACCGAGCCCGAGCAGGCCCGGCGCATCGCCGAGCTCGGCGCCGAGGTGATCCGGCAGACCGGGGTGCTGGACCGGGTGGCCGAGATCGTCCGGCGCCAGTGCGACTCCTGCGCCGAGACCCCGCCGCCGGCCAGCCGCATCATCAAGGTGGCCAACGCCTATGACGACCTGGTGGGCGGCTCCACCGACCGGGACCGGGCCGGTGCCGCCCTCGAACGGCTCCGCCTGGGCGCCGGTGGGGAGTATGATCCACCGGTCGTCGAGGCCATGGCCCGCGTCATCGACAGGCTGACTCCGGTATATCGGCTCTGAGGGATCCGCCTGCTCCGGGAAACGTTCCCCGGGGGTCTCCGGCCGTGTGCGGTTGTGGGTTTCCTACAGATCGTGTTGCCGCGATCGGTGGTTTCGGGCGAACGGTTGTGCCGAGACCCCGGTCATAGGGTGGAGCGGTCGAAAGGGGTCCACCAACGTGTTCGAGTCTGTTCTGGTAGCCAACCGCGGAGAAATCGCACGGCGGATCATCCGCACGGTCCAGCGCATGGGACTGCGAGCCATCGCGGTGTATTCCGAGGCCGACGCCGATCTGCCGTTCGTGCGGGAGGCCGACGAGGCGATCCCGCTGGGACCGGCCAATCCGGCGCAGAGCTACCTCGACGCCGCCAAGGTGCTTGAGGCCGCCCGTGTGTCGGGCGCCCAGGCCGTCCACCCGGGCTACGGGTTCTTCTCGGAGAACGCCGGGTTCGCCCGGGCCGTCATCGACGCGGGCCTGACCTGGATCGGCCCCTCGCCCGAGGCGATCGAGCAGATGGGCGACAAGATCAATGCGCGGAACCTGATGGAGGCCGCGGGGGTGCCCGTCGCCGCCGGCACCCGCGAGCCGGTCACCGACCTGGAGGAGGCCGTGGCGGCCGCCGCCGGGATCGGCTACCCGGTCATGGTCAAGACGGCGGGCGGGGGCGGCGGCATCGGCATGGGCGTCGCCCACGACGAGGCCGGGCTGGCCAAGGCGTTCGAACAGGCCTCCAGGGCCGCCTCGCGCTTCGGCGGGACGTCCGCGATCCTGCTTGAGCGTTATATCGAGCGTGCCCGCCACGTCGAGGTGCAGATCCTCGGTCTCGCGGACGGCACGGTCGTCGCGCTGGGCGAGCGTGACTGCTCGGTGCAGCGCCGCCACCAGAAGGTCGTGGAGGAGACGCCGTCCCCCGGCATCACCCAGGAGCTGCGCGAGCGCATGCTGGCGGCGGCCGTACGGGCGGGTGAGGCCGTCGGGTATCTCGGCGCCGGCACCGTGGAGTGCCTGGTCGACGCCGACAAGCAGGACTTCGTGTTCCTGGAGATGAACACCCGCCTCCAGGTGGAGCATCCGGTGACCGAGCTCGTGACCGGGGTGGACCTGGTCGAGCAGCAGCTGCTGATCGCCGCGGGTGAGAAGACCGCGCCGTCGGTGGCCGTGCGGGGGCACGCGATCGAGTTCCGCGTCTACGCCGAGGACCCCAAGCGGTTCTTCCCGGGACCCGGCACGATCGATGTGTGGGTGGAGCCGTCGGGCGAGGGTGTCCGGGTGGACTCCGGTTACGCCGAGGGGAACACGGTCACCCCGTTCTACGACCCGCTCATGGCCAAGCTGTGCGTGTTCGGGCGGACGCGGGCCGAGGCCCTGGAGCGCGCCCGGGCGGCCGTGGCGGACTTCAAGGTCGTGGGGCCCAAGAACAACCTGCCGTTCTGCGCGGAGCTGCTGGAGCACCCCGAGTTCGTCGGCGGTGGCTACGACACCGGACTGGTGGCTCGCATGCGGGCCTGAGCAGGTGAGGGCCCGAGCGGGCCGGTCTGGCACAGTTGAACCACAGTGATTGATGGGAGTGTCCGGTGGCTGAAGTACGCGCCGAGATGGTGGCGAATGTCTGGAAAGTCCTCGTTGCTCAGGGAGACACCGTCGAGGACGGCGACACCCTGGTCATCCTTGAGTCGATGAAGATGGAGATCCCGGTCATCGCCGAGGACGACGGTGTGATCACCGAGCTCAAGGTCGCCGAGGGGGACGTCATCCAGGAGGGCGACCTCATCGCCGTCATCGACTAGCCCGGCCGTGCGCCCCGCCGCCGTCCCGGTCGCCCCCGGCCGCCGCCGTCCCGGCTCCCGCCGCACCGGTGCCGGCGAGAGCGCCGTATGGGCGGGGTGGCCGGCCTGCGGGTCCCGCGCGACCGCAGACGAGCGTCAGCGCAGCTGAGCGTGGGAGTTCAGCGGATGAGCCGGGCACTCGGCGAGAGAGCCTGAACGGCCGGCCGGAGGGCATGGACGGTCGGCCGGAGAGCCTGAACGGCCGGCCGGAGGGCGTGGACGGTCGGCGGAGGTCCGGCCGGTCAGCGGGTGAGCCTGGAGAGGAAGCGTTCGCGGTCGACCACCACGCGCTCGACCGTGCCCGTCGCGACGGTGGTGTTCCGGTCGCGGGCGGTGAAGGCGAAGACCAGACGGCGGCCGTCGACCTCGGTGAGCTCGGCGGCGATCTCGACGTGGGTACCCACCGGGCTGGCCACCAGGTGCTCCAGGGCGACCTTGGTGCCCACGGAGGTCTGGCCGGGGTCCAGGGCGCCCGCGACCGCCTGGACGGTGGCCTGTTCGGCGAGGGCCAGCACGCGGGGGGTGGCCAGGACGGGGACGTCCCCGCTGCCGATCTTCGTCGCGGTGTCCTCCTTCTCGACCATGATGAGAAGCCGTGCGCGCAGGCCGGGAGTCAGCGTCATGGGCGTCAGCATAAGGTGACCGCGCGACCTCCTCCTGCGATCACTGCGGCCGGTCGGCGGAAGAGGGCGATCACGCGGGCCGCCTGGCCGCGCGTGCGATGGAGCCGCCGCGTTGCCGCGCCGCCGCCGACGCCGGACGGTGGTCCGGGTGCCCCCACCGGCTGGTCCGCGCGCTGTGCGGAGCACGGTCTGCCCGGGGGCGGAGCACGGTCTGCCCGGTGGCTGAGCCCGGCCCGGAGGAGATCGAATTCCGCCGTGGATCGAGCACTGCTGTCCGGCGGCTAGGTTGATGTTCATTTTGCGTACTCTTGTGGAGGATTTCGAGGGCCGGATTCCTACCGCGGCCCGTGGCAGCCGTCGGCCTTCATGGTCGGCGACTTCCAGGCAGTCCTTGTTCTAAAGGCACGCAAGCTGTACGAGTACGCTCAAAAGTTCTGAGATTTGTGCGATGCTACGGCACGCGTCTTGTTTGTGAGGCATACGGCTTGCAGGGTTTCGTTACGTTGCCGTGACGTTGGCGCGATACAAATCCGCTTTGTTGGAGAACCCTGGGGTGGGAGCGGAGAGGGTTACGGGGGAGTCATGGTGGCCCAAGGCACGACGCTGGCGGGGCGTTACCGTCTGGATACCCGCATCGGCGCCGGCGGTATGGGCGAGGTGTGGCGTGGTGAGGACATCGTCTTGGCCCGCACCGTCGCCGTCAAGGTGCTGCTCCCGGGCCGTACCGACGACCCGGGCTTCCTGGTGCGTTTCCAGGGTGAGGCCCGGGCGATGGCGACGGTCAATCACCCCGGGGTCGTAGACGTCTACGACTACGGAGTTCACGAGGTGCCCGGCGCGGGGGCGACGGCATACCTGGTGATGAAGTTCGTGGACGGCGAGCCGCTGGACCGGCTGCTCGGACGGCTGGGGAGCATCGCCCCCGGGGCCGCGATGGAGCTCATCGCCCAGGCGGCCTCGGCCCTGCAGGCCGTACACGATCAGGGCATCGTCCACCGGGACGTCAAGCCCGGCAACCTGCTGGTGCGCTCCGACGGCACGCTCGTGCTCACCGACTTCGGCATCGCCAGGTCCGACGCGGCCAGCAGGCTGACCGACGCGGGCATGGTGCTCGGCACCGCCGCCTACTGCGCGCCCGAGCAGGCCGAGGGGGCGCCGGTCACCCCCGCGGTGGACATCTACGCGCTGGGCGTGGTGGCCTACGAGTGCCTGGCCGGTCAGCGGCCCTTCGACGGCGACACCCCCGTCACGATCGCGCTCAAGCACATCCGCGAGACGCCGCCGCCGCTGCCGCCGCACGTCCCGCCCGCGATCCGCGCCCTGGTGGAGCGGGCCCTGTCCAAGGACCCGGCCCGGCGTTTCCCCAGCGCCACCGCGATGAGCACCGCCGCGAGGCAGGCGGCGCACCTCGGGCCGGAGACCGGTGCGACGGCGATGCCGCCGGTCTCCTACGCCGCGCGGGAGAGCGGCTGGGAGGGCCCCTCGTCGCCGCAGACGGGCCGGCACGGAGCCGCGCTGCCGGAGACCGGCTGGCACGCTCCGCCGTCCCAAATGGGCCTGCAGGGAGCCGTGCCGCCCACGACCGCGCCCTCACCCGGCCCGGCCACCGAGGCGGTCCAGCAAGGACGTGGCCGC
Source organism: Streptosporangium minutum (assembly GCF_002149035.1). Taxonomy (GTDB): domain Bacteria; phylum Actinomycetota; class Actinomycetes; order Streptosporangiales; family Streptosporangiaceae; genus Streptosporangium; species Streptosporangium minutum. The sequence goes on along the minus strand of NZ_NGFP01000007.1, from coordinate 59,227 downwards.
CGTGCCGCGAAGAGGCCGCGCCGCAAGGGCGGGATGCTGGCCGTGTCCGCGGCGGCGGGTGTGATCTGCGTCGGTCTCGTCGCGGTGGCGATCAACGGGATGGCGGCCTCCTCCGCGGTGCCGACCGATTCCCAGAGGGGGGTCGACCCGGTGCCCAGCGTGAGCGAGTCGCCGGAGCCGTCGAGGACCAAAGGCGGGCGGAAAACGACGAAACCGACCCCGACCGTCCCTCAGCCGAACGACCGTCCCACGCAGACCACCCGGACGCCGACCCCCACGCCGACACCACTGCCGAAGCGGCGGGTGCCGGACGTCATGGGCATGAAGCCGGAGGCGGCCAAGGAGGCGCTCACGAAGGCGGGCCTGAAGGTGAAGGTCAGCGAGAGCGCCGACCTCGACACCTCGCAGTGCGTGGAGGTGGTCGAGCAGCACCCCGGGGCGAGCACCATGTGGGACCCCCGGAAGGCGGTGGAGATCGTCGTGGCCAACAACGGCTGCCCGCCGTCGCCGACGCCGACCCCCACGCCGACCGCGACCCCGGGTCCCTAGACCCCGGTGGTGTTGCGGGGGTAGGCGACGGACGGGTCGGTGGCGATGTTGACCATGTACGGCACGCCGGAGTCGAACGCGCGCAGCAGCGCCGGGCCGATCTGCGACGGGTCGGTGACGAGCTCGCCGCCGCCGCCGAGTGCGGTCACCACCTGGTCGTAGCGGCACTGCGGCTGGAGCTCGGCGGCCACGTCGTAGCCGTAGAGCATCTGCATGGGGTGCTTCTCCAGCCCCCACATGCCGTTGTTGCCGCAGATCATCACGACCGGCAGGCGGTGCCGTACGAGCGTGTCCACGTCCATCAGCGAGAAACCGGCCGCGCCGTCGCCGAGCAGCAGCACCACCTGCGAGGAGGGGCGGGCCAGCCGGGCGGCGATGGCGTAGCCCAGGCCGGTGCCCAGGCAGCCGTAGGGGCCCGGGTCCAGCCAGTTGCCGGGCTGCTTGGGCTCGACGTACTTGCCCGCGTAGGAGACGAAGTCGCCGCCGTCGCCGATCACCACGGCGTCGTCGGCGAGGACCTTGGCCAGCTCGCCGTAGATCCGCATCGGGTGGATCGGGTCGGATTCGGAGGCCAGCAGGCCGGCGTCCGCGGCGACGGCGGCCGCCGCGGCCTCCGACAGCCTCGACAGCCACGGCGCGTAGGACTTGGGGGACACACCGGCCTGGTTGCAGGCCGTACCGAGGCCCCAGAAGACCAGCGACAGGTCGCCGGCGGCGACGCCGGAGGGCTCCATGTGCGTGGTGAGCTGCGACGGCGCGTCGGCCAGGTGGACGACCTTGGCGAGCGGGGCGCCGTCCTTGCCGCCGAACCAGCCGTAGCCGAGACGGAAGTCCATCGGGGCGCCCGCCACGATCACCAGGTCGGCCTGGGTGAGCGCCAGTCCCCGTGCCCGGGTGACCAGCAGCTCGTGCCCGGCGGGCAGGATGCCGCGACCCTGGCCGTTGGGGATGACCGGCAGGCGGAACTCCTCGGCGAAGCTCCGGGCGACCTCCTCGGCGCGGTCCATCCACACGTCCGAGCCCAGCACCAGCACCGGGCGCTCGGCCTCGGCGAGCAGCCGGGCGATCCCGGCGAGGGCGTCGGGGTCGGGCTCCAGGGGCGAGGGGGTCAGCGTCTCGGTGACATGGTCCGGCGGGGGCGCGGCGGCGAACAGGTGGTCCATGTGGAAGTCGAGGAAGACGGGGCCGCGGTGCGGGGCGAGGGCCGTGCGGAAGGCCATCTCCACGTCCTCGGCGACGGAGTCGGGGCCGGAGCCGGTGAAGGCCAGCTTGGTGATCGGCGCGAACAGCGGCGGGTGGTCGATCTCCTGCAGCGCGCCCGATCCCCAGCGCGACTGCGGCGCCCGGCCTCCCATGACCACGACCGGGGAGCCGTTGAAGTGCGCGGTGGCCACGCCGCTGACGCCGTTGGTGACCCCGGGGCCGGCGGTGAGGACGGCCAGGCCGGGTCTGCGGGTCAGCCGGGCGGTGGCCTCGGCGGCGAACACGGCGCTCTGCTCGTGCCGCACGTCCAAGATGGGCATGCCCTCGTGGACCGCCCCGTCATACAGCGGGAAGACATGCCCGCCGGACAGGGTGAACATGGTCTCGATGCCATAGGCCTTGGAGACGGCGACCGCGATGTCGCCTGCGTGCTTTGGGGACTCCATACCGCGCAACCTACCAGTCAGTCACTTAGCCGGACAGGGATTCCTCACCCTGCCCAGATTCCTCCCGCCTAACGCTGCCAGCGCGTATTCGCGGTCACCCGGCCGCCGGAGGCCCCCGGAGCCCCCGGCCGGCGCTCCTGCGGTGGTACGCCTACAGCGGCGGGACCGACCAGCCCCTCTCCGCCCACAGGGGCGCGTGCTCGGGGTTGACGAACAACCGGTCCTCCGGGTTCGGGACGCGGTGGTAGCTCTGCGGGTGGAGCAGCTCCGAGGAACTGTCGGACAGGTCGAGGACATACCGGTCGGGCGCCCGGCGTCCGGCCAGGTAGCGCAGCTCGAAGGCGTGCAGCTTCAGCGGGTCCGCCGGGTTCCACAGCCCCAGGCCCGCCTGGCGGGCCTGCCGTACCGACTCGCGGGCCCGGCCCAGCGCGCCCGCCTCGGCCACCGTGCGGGCCGATCCGGGAGCGGGCACGGCCTGCGCCACCCGGTTCTCCTGCCGGACGAAGGGGTCGACGTTGGGCCAGATGAAGTAGGGCATGACGTGCCCGCCGGCGAGCAGCCGCTCGTTGTACGGCGCGGGCCTGGGCTTGAGCTTCTGGTCGCGGTTGACGTAGCAGAGCAGCCTGCCGTACCGGTCGAGGATCTCGTGCGCGAAGGCCAGCCGGAGCTTGAAGGTCTCACCGGTCAGGCCCTGCTCGGCGATGTCAGAGCTGATCATGTCCTTGAGGGCCTGGGTGGGCGGTCCGCCGAGCTCGGCGTGGTTGCGCGCGGTGGTCGCGTCGAGCCTGCCCAGCAGGTGGTCGTGGAGCGCGGCGCGCAGCGGCAGCGGCTCGAAGCCCGGCGCGAACGGATCGGCCAGGAAGCCGGTCCAGGCCGGGTGCGAGATCTTGACGAACCCCTTGGGCAGGTCGGGGACGATGGAACTGCGGGGCAGCTCGAAGCTGACCTCGGGGGCGTCCACGCCGAGCAGGCGCACGCCGAAGTTGCCGTCGGCGGCGATGTTGATGGTGTCGCCGTCGTGCACGAGCTTGTCGACGGGCTGCGGGACTCCTGCGGATCGCGCGAGAAGCGCGTGTCCGACGGTGATGCCGGGAACGGGCTGTTCGATCGCCTTGGCCATGTCTCACATGTTGACATCCTCCCCGGGCTTCAGCCATGGGGAGGATGTCGACACGCGCCGTCTTCCGCCCGCGCGCCGGCCGTCGCCTACGGCGAGAGCCTGAAGCTCCTCCGGAACGCCGAGGCGTCGAATCCGCCACCCAGCACGGGCCCCAGCCCGGCGCGGGCCGTACGGGCGAAGGCCTCCCGGCCGAGGGCCCCCGCGCCCTCCGGGAGCACGCCCGCCAGCGGCCGGGCGGCCAGCATCTCCAGGTCCGCCACGTTGCACCGCTCGGCCAGGCCGGGCTCGGCCGGCCAGGACCCGATCACCACCCCCGCCGGTTCCAGCCCGCGATGGGCCATCGCCTCCAGCGTCAGCGCGGTGTGGTTGAGCGTGCCCAGTGCCGCCCGGGTCACCAGGAGCACCGGCGCGGAGAGCGTCCGGGCCAGGTCGGCCAGGGTCGCCCCCTCCTCGTCGAAGCGGACGAGCAGCCCGCCCGTCCCTTCGACGATCACCAGCCGGTGCGACTCGGCCAGCTCGCCGATCCGGGCCGCCGCCCGGGGAAGGGAGAGCGGCGGCAGGCCCGCCTCGCGGGCCGCCGCCGCAGGAGACAGCGGGTCGGGGAACCTGGCGAACTCGAACGTCGAGGTGACTCCGGAGAGCCGGATGACCTCGTCGAGGTCGCCGGGTTCCGTGCCGGCCACCCCGGTCCGGGCGGGTTTCACCACCGCGACCGAGGCGCCCCGCTCCCTGGCGAGCGAGGCCACCGCGGCGGTGACGACCGTCTTGCCCACGCCGGTGTCGGTCCCGGTGACCACGAGAATGCTCACGCACCTCACCTTAGGCGGCGGTCACCTGTCACGATCCAGGCCGCCGGCCGGTCCTGTCCGGGACGTCAGGGCCGGCGCAGGCGGGTGACGAACTTGTACCTGTCGCCGCGGTAGAGGGACTGGGCCCACTCCACCGGGTTGCCGTCGGCGTCGAAGGCGTGCCGGGTGAGCAGCAGCATCGGCAGGCCGACGTCGACGCTCAGCACCTGCGCGTCGTACGGCGTGGCCAGCACGGTCTCGATGATCTCCTCGGCGTCGGTCAGCCGCACGTTGTAGGCGTTGTGCAGCGTCTCGTACAGCGAGGAGTGCACCTCCAGCTCGCGCCGGAGCCGGGGGAAGCGCCGGGCCGACAGATGGGTGGTGTCGATCGACATCGGCTCGCCGTTGGCCAGGCGCAGCCGGTGGATGCGCAGCACCCGGCCGCCGGGGTTGATCGCCAGCCGGCGGGCCAGGGGCTCGTCGGCGGTGATGTAGCTGATGTCGAGGATCTTGGTGTCGGGTTCGAGGCCGACGGTCCGCAGATCGCCGGTGTAGGACGTCAGCTGGAGGACCTGGGCGACCTTGGGGTGGGCGACGAACGTTCCCTTGCCCTGGATGCGGACCAGGCGGCCCTCGACCACCAGCTCCGACAGCGCCTGCCGCACGGTGGTGCGCGACGTCTCGAAGCGCACCGCCAGGGTCCGCTCGGGGGGCAGCGCGCTGCCCGCCGACAGGGACTTGGTCAGCGCGAGCAGACTACGTTTGACGTCGTAGTACTTAGGAATCCTGGGGGAGTCGTCCGTCACGTCGGCACCTCGCCTGACGGCTCGGAAACGGCGTGGCCGGAGGTGCCGTGCCTACCGGCTCGCCCGCTTCGCTCACTCACATGGTCACCTTCATCTCGGCCACGGCGGTGAGTGCACCCCTGATCACCGCTAGATCATCGGAACTCAGATTGGCCCGCGCGGTCAACCGCAGGCAAGAGCGGCCGGCCGGCACCGAGGGCGGCCGGAGACATCCGGCGCGCACTCCGCGTTCCGCACGGATGAGGGCGGCCCGGAGTGCGGCCCCGGTTGGGCCGAGCACGATCGGGACGACCGCACCCGCCGGATCGTCGGTCTCCAGGCCGAGTCGACGGGCCATCGAGGCCAGCTCTTTCGCTCTGGTCCGCACGCATCCGGGCAGTTCGGGCTGGTTTTGAAGGATATCCACAGCGGCGAGTGCCGTCGCCACGCTGCCGGGGAGCAGGCCGGTGTCGAGGACGAACGACCGAGCCGTGTCCATCAGGGTTTCGATCACCTCCGGGGCCCCGAGCACGGCCCCGCCCCGCGATCCCGGGGACGCGGAGAGTGTGATCGTTCTCACAACGCCCGGCTCGGCCGCCGTCGCCGCCTCGACCGGCCGTCCGTCCCCGGCCGGCCCAAGACGGTCGTCGGAGGCCAGGTCGATCAGGCCGTCGTCGTCCGGCGTCCGGGCGCGCAGGACCCGCTCCGACCCGGCCGCCCCCCGCGTGCCCGCGGCCGCGCGCGAGCGCGCCGACGGGTCTGGGGTCTGCTCCATAGCGGGCATCTTGCCAGCCAGACCCGCCCGATTCGCGTTTGGGCCCGCAAAGAACGCATGATGCACGGGTGCCGACTCTAAGCGACCTGGTGGTTCGTCATACCGCGCTCGACGATGCCGACCTCGAATGGATGCACTCGCTGGTCTCCGACTGGCAGCTCCTGGCCGACCTGTCGTTCGCCGATCTCATCCTGTGGATCCCGCTCAGGGAGGCTCCGGGGTGGATCGCCATCGCGCAGATGCGGCCCACCACGGGACCCACCGTCTACCACGACGACATCGTGGGGATGACGGTGGCCAAGGGGGAGCGGGTGCTCATCGACACCGCTTGGAACGAGCGGCGGATCTGCCGGGAGGGCGACCCCGACTGGTCCAGCGGGGTCCCGGTGCGCGAGGAGACCATCCCGGTACGGCGGGCCGACCATTTCCTGGGCGTGATCCAGCGCTCGACGAACCTGTCGTCCGCGCGCACACCCTCGCGGCTTGAGCTCACCTATCTGCAGAGCGCCTCGGACCTGGCCCAGATGGTGGCCGAGGGGCGGTTCCCGTTCTCCGGCGCCGAGCCGATCCTGGTCCGCTCGCCGCGCGTGGGCGACGGGCTGCTCCGGCTGGACCGCGCGGGCCGGGTCACCTACGCCTCGCCGAACGCGCTGTCGGCCTACCGGAGGCTGGGCCTCAACGCCGACCTGGTCGGCGCCGAGCTGGGCCGTACCACCGCCGCCCTCTGCTACTCCGACGAGCCCATCAACGAGAACCTGATGATCGTGGCGAGCGGCCGGGAACCCCGGGAGACCGAGGTCGAGTCGGGCGGCACGGTGGTGCAGCTGCGGGCGATCCCGCTGGTCGTCGGCGGCGGGCGGATCGGCGCGCTGGTGCTCATCCGCGACGTGACCGAGCTGCGGCGGCGCGAGCGGGAGCTGATGACCAAGGACGCCACCATCAGGGAGATCCACCACCGGGTGAAGAACAACCTGCAGACGGTGGCCGCGCTGCTGCGGCTGCAGGCCCGGCGGCTGCAACTGCCGGAGGGGCGCGAGGCGCTGGAGGAGGCGGTGCGCAGGGTCGGGTCGATCGCGATCGTGCACGAGACGCTGTCCCACACGCCCGACGAGCAGGTGGACTTCGACGACATCGCCGACCGGGTGATCGCCATGACGGGCGAGGTGGCGGCGCCGGAGGCACAGGTCGTGCCGCGCCGTGTCGGGACGTTCGGGGTGCTGCGTTCGGAGATCGCCACACCGCTGGCGATGGTCCTCACCGAGCTGCTGCAGAACGCGGTCCAGCACGGGCTGGCCCACCGGCCGGGCCGGCTTCAGGTGATCGTCTCGCGGGGGGCCGACCGGCTGGACGTGATCGTCTCCGATGACGGGACCGGTCTGCCCGAGGGCTTCGACCTGGAGTCGTCCACCAGTCTCGGCCTGCAGATCGTGCGGACGCTGGTCGTCGGGGAGCTGTCCGGGCGGCTGGCCATCGAGCCCCGGCAGGGCGGTGGCACGGAGGTCACCCTCGGCATTCCCCTCCCCGCGGTCTGAGCCGGGCCGGGGAGGGGGACGCGCTCTCGGGATCGGGTGTCCGCGCTGTGCTGCGGGATCAGGCGTTCGCGCGGGTGCGGGCGCGGGCCGTGCGGCGCTTGAAGGCGCGGCGCTCGTCCTCGCTCAGGCCGCCCCAGACGCCGGCGTCCTGCCCGGATTCCAGTGCCCACTTCAGGCATGCTTCACTTACAGTGCACGTACGGCAGACCTGCTTGGCCTCTTCGATCTGCATCAGGGCGGGGCCGGTGTTGCCGATCGGGAAGAACAGCTCGGGGTCCACGTCACGGCAGGCAGCGCGGTGGCGCCAGTCCATGCGTCCACTCCTTCGTAAGAGGAGCCCTTGCTGCGGCTCCGTCGGCTCACTTTGTGAAGACTTTCACTAATCGGCGCGAACGATTACCCGAGCCTGGTTCGGTCCGGGGGCAGGTCCACTTGATCGCCGGCGACCTGGGAGCGAGGTGGCCGCTCAAAGGTCCTACGTTCCGACGTCAATGTTGAGATTGGCAGCCACGCTCAGTACACGCAAGAGGTTTGGGCGAACGTTTTGCCTGATATGCATGTCGGATGCGTCACACAATGACCGCTTGTAACGAGCTAGACCAAGACTTGTAACGCGTTCGGGATAGACCGGAACGTTACGCTCTCGACTTCTCCCAGGTAGTCCCCGTCGAGCTGGAACGCCACGGGACGCTCGGCGGTCAGGGTGAACTCTCTCTCGTCGTGGAGCTGCACCAGATGGCGGCCGACGGGCAGCGTGTCGCGGACCCCCATGATCTGGGGGATGAGCCGGAGCATCGACGGCAGGCCCAGGCGCTGGAGTCCCAGGAGGTCGAGGCCCGTCTCGAAGCTCGCCCAGGGGGTCGGGCAGACCGGCTGGGAGCCCACGTAGCTCCAGGGCGAGGTGTTGGAGACGACCGCCATGAAGATGTTTCCGGCCGCGGGCACGTCCGGGCCCGCGACGGTCATGGCGGCGTGGCGTTTGTCGGTCGAGAGGTAGTGGTTCAGCGCGGTGTTCACATAGCGCGTGGGGGTGGCCTTGCGGCCGGTGCCGCGCATGCCCTCGACCGCCCGGATCACCTCGGCGTCGTACCCCAAGCCACTGCAGAAGGTGAAATATCGGCTTTCGTCTCCCCAGAGGGCCTGCCCCAGCCCGACGGTCCGCCGCCGGCCTTCACGGATCGCCTCAAGCACCGCGCCGGCCGCCTCCACCGGGCTGTTCGGCAGCCCGAGCGCGCGGGCGAAGACGTTCGCGCTGCCGCCGGGGATCACCAGCAGCGCCGGCCGGTCCGCCGCGCTCCCGTCGCTCCCGCGCTTGCCGTCCTCCGCGTCGAGCAGGCCGTTCGCGGCCTCGTTGATCGTGCCGTCGCCGCCGAGCACGGCCACCACGTCGTATCCCGAGGCGTGGGCCTTGCGGGACAGCAGGGCCGCGTGTCCCCGGTACGCGGTCTCCTCGACCTTGATGTTCATCATGGCGCTCAGCGCTCCGATGAGCACATCCCGCGTCCGCTGATTGGTCGACGTCGCTTTGGGGTTCACCAGGAGCATCGCGCGCATAATGCCAGCGTATCCGCCGAAAACGGCATCGCGGCTGCGGAAAGCGGATCGAGGTGTCCCGGCGATAGGGTTGGGATGTGTCGAATCGCCCGATGACCCTCACCGTCGCCGCCGCCGTCCTGGGGCTGGAAGGCCTCACCACCCTGCTGCTCGGCGGCTACGCCGGGGTCGAGACGGTGATCGGCCGGCCGTCCGACGTGATGAGCTCGCTCTTCGTCGCCGGATTCGGGATCCTCGTCGGCGCGGTCCTGCTCTGGGTGGGGTGGGGCATGCTGCGGACCGAACGGTGGACGCGGAGCCTGGGCGTGCTGGCGCAGATCTTCGCCACCGTGATCGGTATCACGCTGATCCAGTCCGACCAGCAGACCATCGGCGTCCCGCTGATAGCCGTGGCAGTGATCGGACTGGTCGCGCTGCTGTCCCCGCCGACGACGCACGCCCTCTACGGGGACCAGGACTAGTCTTCCGCGGTCAGACCCTCACGGAGCTGGGCGAGGGTCCTGGCCAGCAGCCGGGACACGTGCATCTGCGAGATGCCGAGCTCGGTGGCGATCTGGGACTGGGTCATGTTGCCGAAGAAGCGCAGCAGCAGGATCCGCTTCTCGCGCGGGGGCAGCCGTTCGAGCAGGGGCTTGAGCGACTCGCGGTATTCGACGCCCTCCAGGGAGTCGTCCACGATGCCGAGGGAGTCGGCCACCGCGGGCGCGTCGTCGTCACCGGAGTCGGGCGCGTCGAGGGAGACCGTGGAGTAGGCGTTGGCCGACTCAAGCCCCTCGAGCACCTCCTCCTCGCTCATCTTCAGGAACGCGGCCAGCTCGCCGACAGTGGGCGCACGGCCCTCGCGCTGCGAGAGCTCGCTGATCGCCTTGGTGAGCGAGAGCTTGAGCTCCTGCAGGCGGCGCGGCACGCGGACCGCCCAGCCCTTGTCGCGGAAGTGCCGTTTGATCTCGCCCACGATCGTCGGGGTGGCGTAGGTGGAGAACTCCACCCCCCGCCCGAGGTCGAAGCGGTCGATCGACTTGATCAGGCCGATGGTGGCGACCTGGGTGAGGTCGTCCAGCCACTCACCCCGGTTGCGGAAGCGGCGGGCGAGATACTCCACCAGGGGAAGGTGGAGCTCGACGAGCTCGTCACGGATGCGCTGGCGCCGCGAGTCGTCGGGGGTCAACTCCGCCAGTTCCGCGAAGAGCAGGCGCGCGCGCACCCGGTCGGGCACCGCGTGGTCGCTGGCGGCCATGGCACGAGTCCTTTCCGTCACGCCGGCCTCGCTGCGCCTCGGCGCTTGCGTAGCACGATCGCCATGCGGTCGGGGGAGTCGGTTACGGCATCCACGTCGTCGGCCAGCGCGGTGAGCACCATCCACGCGAAGTCGTCGCGCTTGGGCGCGGAGCTGCCGACCGTGCTGACCTCGACCCGGACCTGCATGAGCTGCCCGGTGAGCTCGAACTCGGCGATCAGATCGGTGCCGGGGACGGCCTGGGTCAACAACATCGCGCACGCCTCGTCGACCGCGATCCGCAGATCCTCGATCTCGTCGAGCGTGAAGTCCAGCCGTGCGGCCAGTCCGGCGGTCGCCGTACGTAGCACGGACAGATAGGCACTCGCAGCCGGTAGCCGGACGCTCACCACGTCACGGATCCCACCCATACCGACCGCGGGCGTCTCGGTGTGTTCGGTCACGTTCCTCCTCGCAGAGTCGCTGACTGCAACCTACAGCCCCGAGAGGGTGGTTGGCCCAATTGGACTCGCGATCGGGGCGATTTGAACACCTCAAGAACACCCTAAGGCGCTTGAATGGGGCGTCTCAACAGGTCAGGCCCCGTGTGGTCGCACTCCCCACGGGGCCTGTCGTGTCGGCCGCGACGCCGCGCGTCATGGCTCGGACGGTGGCAACGGGTGCCCCGCCTCGTCACCCGTCCGCCGGGTCGCCCCGCTCCTCAGCCGAGCTCACCGGCACGCCTGCTCGGTGATCCGTTCAGGCTGCCTTGGTCGCCCAGAAGATCTTGGAGATCTCGTCGATCTTGCCCAGGAGCTCGTCGGCCTTCGCGACGTCGACGGTGCCCTTGCCGCCCGCGGCGCCGGCCAGCTTCGTCGCGTCCCAGAAGAGCTGGTGGAGCTGCGGGTAGGTCTCCAGGTGCGGAGGCTTGAAGTAGTCGGTCCACAGCACCCACAGGTGGTGCTTGACCAGTTCTGACCGCTCCTCCTTGATGGTGAGCGCGCGGGAACGGAAGACCGGGTCCTCGTTCGCCGCGTACTTCTCCATGATGGCCTTCACGGACTCGGCCTCGATGCGAGCCTGGGCGGGGTCGTACACGCCACACGGCAGGTCGCAGTGCGCGGACGCGACGTGCCTGGGTCGCAGAAGTCGTGCGAGCATCGGAAAATCCTTCCTTGATGCTGAGATCAGCATGGTCCAGTACCGACCTTACTCGTCTCCGAAAAACCCGTGTGTGAGGGGGTTGTGCTCGATGAGAGTCCGTGTCGAGGGAGACTCGATGCTGCCCGCGCTGCGGTCCGGGGACTGGCTCTGGGTGCGGCGCGGCGCTCCGATCCGCCCCGGCGACCTGGTCGTCGCCCGGCTCCCGTCCGACCCGTCGCGGCTGATCGTCAAACGGGCCGCGTGGGAGGCGGACGGGGGATGGTGGCTGGAGAGCGACAACCAGCGGGCCTCCGGCCGCCGCGACAGCTGGGACTTCGGCGCGCTGCCGCCGTCGGCGCTGGTCGGCCGGGTGACGCTGCGCTACTGGCCGTTGACCTTCCGGCGGGCCCGGTAGGCGGCCACGTTCGCCCGGCTGGCACACCGCTCGGAGCAGTAGCGCCGGGACCGGTTGGAGGAGGTGTCGAGGTAGGCCCTGCGGCAGGGCGGCGCCTGGCAGAGGCCGAGCCGGTCCACCCCGAGGTCGGTGACCATGGTGGCCAGGCCCATCACCGCGCCCACGGCGTACTGGTCGGCCATCCGGCCGCCCTCGGTCAGGTGCATGTGCCAGCGCTCGCCGTCGTGGCCGGAGATCTGCGGCTGGACCGGATGCTGGATCAGCAGCGAGTTGAGCCGGTCGACCACGTCCTGCTCGCCGCCGCCGGCGGCGGCCTCGAACACGGTCACGAGCTCCTCGCGCAGGTCACGCAGGGCGTCGAGGTCGCCCCGGGTGATGCGGCAGCCGGGGCGGTAGCGGCCGCCCTCCTCCAGGAGGGCGCGGAGCCCTTCCAGACCGGTCAGTCGTTCGGGGCTGTTGATGAGCAGCACAGCCAGCTCGGCATAAGAGGTCAGGTCCACCGGATGATCCGTCGATGTAAGTGATGAACGGGGCTCTGAGTATTACACGTGCGGCGAGGCCCGCACCATGACAACGAAAGTAAGCGGCCTCTGTCATCGGCGGCAGTCTCAATATGTGGCACAATCGAGCAACGGGTGACCCCCGTACCCCCTCCAGGCGACCGTTCACAGCGAGCAGGCCCCGAGCGGCTACCGAAGCCGGGCCACGCCCGCGACGGCGTCTCCGAAGGAACCATCCGTCTGTCTGACTGAACTACAGGGGTCGCTGTGGCTGTTACGCCGTCCTCCATCTCCCCCGAAGCCCTCGAAGCTCTCGATCTCGATCCGGCCTTCGCCCTGCACCGCGGCGGCAAGCTGGAGACCCGCTCCACCGTCCCGGTCAACGACGCCGACGACCTGGCGCTCGCCTACACTCCCGGGGTGGCCAGGGTCTGCACCGCGATCGCCGAGCGGCCCGAGCTCGTCAACGACTACACCTGGGTGTCCAACGTGGTCGCCGTCGTCTCCGACGGCACCGCCGTGCTCGGGCTCGGCGACATCGGGCCCGCCGCCGCCATGCCGGTCATGGAGGGCAAGGCGCTGCTGTTCAAGCAGTTCGCCGACGTCGACGCGGTGCCGATCTGCCTCGACTGCACCGACGTGGACGCGCTGGTCGAGACGGTGGTACGGCTCGCGCCCTCCTTCGGCGGCATCAACCTGGAGGACATCAGCGCGCCCCGCTGCTTCGAGGTCGAGGACCGGCTGCGCGAGCTCCTGGACATCCCCGTCTTCCACGACGACCAGCACGGCACCGCGATCGTCGTGCTGGCGGCGCTGCGCAACGCGGCCCGGCTGACCGGCCGCTCGCTGGGCGACCTGCGGGCCGTGGTGGCCGGCGCCGGAGCCTCCGGCGTCGCGGTCAGCCGCATCCTGCTCAACGCCGGCATCGGCGACATCGCGGTGTCCGACTCCAAGGGCCTGATCCACCAGGGCCGCGACGGGCTCAACCCGGTGAAGGAGGCGCTGGCGCGCGACACCAACAGGGCCGGTCTCCGCGGTTCCACGGAGCAGGCGCTGGCCGGCGCCGACGTGTTCGTCGGCCTGTCGGGGTCGACGGTCCCGGAGGGGGCCATCGCGTCGATGGCGCCCGGTGCGATCGTCTTCGCGCTGTCCAACCCGACCCCCGAGGTCCACCCGGAGGTCGCCAGGAGGCACGCCCTGGTGGTGGCGACCGGCCGCTCGGACTTCCCCAACCAGATCAACAACGTGCTCGCCTTCCCCGGTGTCTTCCGGGGGGCGCTCGACGTCCGCGCCACCACCGTCACCGAGAACATGAAGGTGGCCGCGGCCGAGGCGCTGGCCGCCGTCGTCGGTGACGACGACCTGTCGGCCGACTACGTGATCCCGAGCCCGTTCGACGAGCGCGTCGCCCCCGCGGTCACCGCCGCGGTCGCCGCGCAGGCCCGCGCCGACGGAGTCGCCCGCCTCTAGACCAGTCGCGTGGGCCTCCGGGCCCCGCGACGATCTCCGGACGCATCCGCGAAGACCTCCAGACCCGTCTGAGAAGACGCCCCTCGCCCGATCGGGCGAGGGGCGTCTTCTGGTTTTGGGAAACTCAAAAAACAGTCACGGATCGTGCTATAAAAAAAGCGCTCCGTCACCTATCTGGGCAAGAGTGTGCACGAGGGACGGATACGGGCGCAGGGGGCGCGAGCTGGTTTCCAGCGCCCCCGCGGCTTCTCACGGTGAGGAGAGCGATGGAACGCGAGCCCAACCGACTGCTTCAGCGACTCATCGCTGAAGCGGGTTTCACGCACAAGGGGCTGTCCCGCAGGCTCAACGATCTCGGTGTGGCCCGGGGCCTGCCGGGTCTGAAGTACGACCACAGTTCCGTTCTGCGCTGGATCGGCGGTCAGCGGCCGAGAAATCCGGTGCCGGGACTGCTCGCAGAGATTTTCGCACTCCGGCTCCGCAGGACGGTCAGCTCGGAAGACCTCGGTCTGCCGGTCGTCGCGACACCTCTCGACCTCGGACAGGAGTTCACACACACGTGGCAGGAGGGGATCGCGACCGTGACGGCACTGTGGCGGGGAGATGTTGAGAGACGCAGGTTCCTGCTCGACTCGACCTTCGCGATCGGGGCCGGGTCGGTCGGCGCCCTACGCTGGCTGACCCTTCCCCTGGAGGGCCGTCCCGTCGCGGGCGGCGCCCGGCGGGTGGGCATGGCCGACATAGCCGCGATCCGGGAGGTCACCCGGTCCTTCGGCGAGCTGGACAACAGGTTCGGCGGCGGCAGGGTCCGCTCGGCGGTCGTGAAATATCTGGATACGGCGGTCGCGCCGCTGCTCAGTGAGGGCTCCTACGGCGAGGGCACCGGCAGGGCGCTGGCGTCCGCCGCGGCCGAGCTGACCCGGCTGGCCGGGTGGATGGCCTACGACCTGGAGCAGCACGGCCTGGCTCAGCGCTACCTGATCCAGGCGCTGCGCCTGGCCCGGGGGGCGGGGGACCACGGGCTCGGCGGGGAGATCCTCGCCGGGATGAGCCATCAGGCCCTGTATATAGGACAGCCGGCCCACGCTCTCGACCTGGCGCGGGCCGCCCAGCTGTCGGCCCGCCGCGCGGGGGTCTACGCCCTGCTGGCGGAGTCGCACGTGCTGGAGGCCCACGGCCACGCCCTGATGGACGACCGGGGGGCGTGCGGCAACTCCTTGCACGCGGCCGAGCTGGCCTTCGACCAGCGCGAGGCCGGCGAGGAGCCCGACTGGATCTCATACTTCGACGAGGCGTACCTGTCGGCCAAGTTCGCCCACTGCTTCCGCGACCTGGGCGACGGGCCGGGCACCGTACGGCACGCGACGCGGTCGCTGGACATGGACGGGCGCTACGTCCGCGGCCGCATGTTCAACCTCTCGCTGCTGTCGGCGGGGCTGCTCGGGTGCGGCGAGCTGGAGCAGGCCTGCGTGGCGGCCGGCCAGGCGCTGGAGCTGGCCGGGGGGCTGCAGTCGGCCCGGACCCAGTCCTACGCGTCCGACCTGCGGCGGCGGCTGGACCCCTTCGCCGGCGAGCCCGCGGTGAGGGAGCTGAACGAACGGACCAGGGAGCTGAGCCCCGCCTGAGGCGATGCCGCGTCTCTGAGGAGCCCGGAGGGGACGCGTTCCGCGTGGGGGAAGGGTTCCGTATGGGAGGGGTTTCGCGCGGGACGGGGCTTGCGCCGGAGAACGCTCCAGGAAGAACGCGTTTCCCGCGGAACACCGCACAAAGGCCGAGGGGCCCGGCAGATGCCGGGCCCCTCGGGTGAAGCAGGGTGAGTACGAGGTTTGGACCCCCGGACTCAGGTGATCGTCAGGACTACTTGACGATCGAGCCGGACCACACAGCGGCCGCCTTGTTGTAGATCATGGCGGTCTCACCGTCGAAGTACGGCGAGGTGATGAGGTCGTAGCGGTTGTTCTTGTCCTGGTCGCCGAAGAGGCTGGTCACGCCGTTGACGTAGCCGAGACGCTTGGCGTTGCTGTACTTGACGAGCCACGGGCCACCGTCGGCGCCGGGGGTGAAGGAGGACTTGAGGCCAACGTGCTCCTCAACCTTCTCGGCGGCGGAGACGTACACCTTGCCCGAGGTCTTGCCGTAGGTCCACTTCGGCGTAACGCCGGTGTAGGCCTTGTTGCCGTCGGGGTGAGCGTCGGCCGGGTAGCCGAACGCGAACACCGTCTGGCCGGTCTTCTGGTTCCAGGTGAAGCCCTGGCCACCGACGTTGTCGCCCAGGGCGCCAGTGTCCTTGATGAAGCCGTCGACGACGAAGTAGACGTTCTTGAAGTACTTCTTGGCCGTGCCCGGCTTGACCCACTTCTGCACGTAGTAGTGGGTAACGAAGGCGTTGGTCTTGTCGTCAACGTTGACCGTGCCGGGGAACTTGGCCGGGTTGGTCTTGTGGCCGTTGTAGTACTTGATGGCCTCTTCGTAGGTCAGCTGCTCGACCACGGGCTCGCCCAGCTTGTTGCCGTTGCCGGGGCCGGTCTTGGCGTTCTTGTAGAAGCCCTCGGTGACCTCGACCCGCTCAAGCACGGCGCCGGGGTAGTCCGGGCCGGAGACCTGAGGAGCGTTGTCCGCACCCTCGGAGAAGCAGTCGCCGAGGTTGAGGTTGCACTTCTCGAACTCAGCCTTGGTGATCTCGACCTTCTTGACTTCCTTACGACCGGTGAACTTGTCGTAGTCAGCCTTCGAGACTTCCTTGGCGGTGCCCCCACCGATCTGCACACCGTTGTAAACGGTCACGAACGCGTAGTCGCGGTCGCGGTCGTTGAAGACGCTGTAGTCGTAGTGGGTGTAGGCCTGCTTGCCGACGAAGATGCCGTAAGGGGTCTTGCCCTGGTAGTAAGCGGGGACGAAGACCCACTTGTCCATGACGCTGGCGTTCTTCTTGTCGTCGTAGACGCAGTGACCCGCGGTCGCGACCAGGTTACGGTACTTCGACTGGATCGAGGTGGCGGAGCACCACTTCAGCGCGCCCTCGGAGTCCTGGAAGAACACCTTGCCGATGGTGCGCGGCAGGTTGATGTTCTTGATCTTCGCCGCGGTCTTCTTCTCTTCGCCGATGGGGGCGATGGTGCCCGGCTTGCCGTCGGGGGTGTAGCCGCCGCCCGCGTTCAGCTTCGGCGTCGCCTTGGTCTCCCAGGTGTAGGGGGTGGCCTTGGCGAGGTTGTTGGTCTTCTGGTTGTAGTCCAGCCAGAACTCCGCGACCGCGGTGGCGGCCGGAGCGTCCTTGGCCATCGTGTCAGAGGCCCAGTCCGGGTTGGCGTTGGCGGTACCGGCCAGACCGGCGGCCAGCATGCCGGTGGCGAGGATGGCGCCGCCGGCGGGGAGGAGGATGCGCTTCAAGGGGTAACTCCTTGGTCTGATGTGGAACGCTTCTTGCGTCCCATGCGTCAGTAAAGGGATAGCCAGAACATACACGGCTGATCTTGAGGATCGGAAGCCGCTTTGAGGGGTAAGAACCCCATGCGCCGGGCCGAGATCATTCTGTGATGTTTGAACGGCCGCAGGGTGGTTGTTGCGACTGAGGGCGATGTGCTGCGTTTCCGCAGATAGGCATGATCCTGTTGCGAATGTGACCGATGTGGCGTGAGTGCCCCGATACGTTCAGTAACGATGATGATGTGACGCAGATCACATGAGTTCGATGGCACCGATTTGGCGATAGTCACGTCTAACGCGAACGGTCCAGGGCTGCCGGGGCCCCCGGAAGGCTGAAAATCAGGCCCGAGAGCCCCTGAAAATCCCCGGATCGGGGGCCGGCAAGCCCTCAGGGGGCCGGAATCGGGGCGCGCGAGGAGCCTGGGAACCCGGATTCGGGGATGTGTGAGGGCCCCGGAGCCTTGAATCGGAGGTCGGCAAGCCCTCAGGGAGCCGGATTCAGGACGCGCAAGGGTCTGGGAAGCCTGAAATCGGAGGGGTAGCACGCCCTCGGAGGCCGGAATCGGGACGGCGAGAGCCCGGAAACCCGGATCCGGGGGCCGTTGAGCCCTCGGGGAACCGGAAATTTGGACGCGCAAGGGCCCGGAACCGGGATTCGGAGACGTGCGAGGGCCCTGGAGCCTTGAATTCGGGGGCCGGCAAGCCCTCAGGGAACCGGATTCAGGGTCGGCGAGTGCCGGGGAACCGTGGGATCAAGGGCTCGGGGGAGCCTCTGAGCCTGGAATCGGGGGGCGCCGAGACGTCAGGATCCCGGATTCAGGGGCGCGGGGGAGCCTCTGAGCCTGGAACCGGGGGCGCCGAGGCGTCAGGATCCCGGATTCAGGGGCGGAGAGAGCCCCGGGAGTCCGCTGGGCGAGGCCGTAGGACTGCGAGGCCGTGGTGGTCCGGGAGGAGCCGTACGGGCACGGAGAAGCCGTACGGGCCGGGGAACGGGTGCGGGACCCGGCGCATGCGCCGGGTCCCGCGGGTGGAGCTGAGCGTCCTGACCCCTTGTGAGGGTCCGGAGGGCCTACTTGCGGACGATCGAGCCGGACCACACGTTGGCGGCCTTCTTGTAGATGTCCGCGGTCTCACCGTCGAAGTACGGCGAGGTGACCAGGTCGTAGCGGTTGTTCTGGTCCTGGTCGCCGAAGAGGCTGGTCACGCCGTTGACGTAGCCCAGGCGCCTGCCGCTGCTGTACTGCGTCAGCCACGGGCCGCCGTCGGCGCCCGGGGTGAACGCGCCCTTGAGCCCGACGTGCTCCTCGACCTTCTCGGCCGCGGAGACGTAGACCTTGCCGGACGGCTTGCCGTACAGGTACTTGGGCGTCACACCGCTGTAGGGCTTGTTGCCGTCGGGGTGCGGAGCCTGCGGGTAGCCGAAGGCGTAGACCGGCTTGCCGGTCTTCTGGTTCCAGGTGAAGCCCTGGCCGCCGACGTTGTCGCCGAGACGGCCGACGTCCTTGAGGCCGCGGTCGAAACCGATGCCGTTGTAGACCGTGACGAAGGCGTAGTCCTTGTCGTAGTCCTCGTAGACGTCGAAGTCGTAGTGCGTCCACGCCTGCTTGCCGACGTAGATGCCCCACGGCGTCTTGCCCTGGTAGTAACCCGGGACGAAGACCCACTTGTCGAGGGTCTGGCCGTTGCTGGCGGGGTCGTAGACGCAGTGGGCGGCCGTGGCGACCAGGTTGCGGTACTTCGACTGGATCGAAGTGGCCGAGCACCACTTGAACCGGCCGTTGGCGACGAAGAACACCTTGCCGATGGTCTTGGGCAGGTTGACGTTCTTGGCGAGGGACGGGGTGGGCCTCTCCGAGCCGGTGGGGGCGATGGTGCCGGGGCGCCCGTCGGGGGAGTAGCCGCCGCCGGAGCTCAGCCGGGGGGTCGCCGCTTCGGGCGCGTAGGCGGTGGCCTTCTTCAGGGCCACGTAGTTGGAGGCGGCCCAGAACCTGGCCACGGACAGCGCCGACGCGTTGCTGCCGGCCAGCTTGTCGGTTGCCCAGTCCGGTCTGGCCTGGGCGGTGCCGCTCAGGCCGGCGGCCAGCAGGCTGGTGGCGAGTGCGGCGCCACCGAGGGAGAGAAGAGAGTGCTTCAAAGACTTGCTCCTTGCGCTGCAACGTCTCCAGAAACCCTGGAAACTGCGGGACGACAAACAAATAACCTATGTAGCGGCCTACCGGGTAAATGCTGATCTAAGGCTCCCTTAAGGTGCATTTAAGGTGCCTATAAGGTGCCGCTAAGGTCAGCTCGCGTGCTGGCTGTCCGCCCACCGGTAGACGTTGTAGGTCGAGGTGATGAAGTACGGCGAGGAGATCAGGTCGTACTTGCGGTCGGTGTCGACGTCCCAGGCGAAGCTGTTGACGCCGTTGAGGTAGCCGAGACCGGTGGCGCTGTTGTAGTCGACCAGCCAGGGGCCGCCGCTCGCCCCGCCGGTGAATCCGCACTTGAGCGCGATGCCCAGCTCCATCAGGTAGGTGGGCGCGGGCCTCCTGGTGGTGCGGCCGCTGCACCACCTCAGCTTCTGGCCGTCGTACGGCCTGCTGCCGTCGATCTGGGGGGCGGCGGGGTAGCCGAAGGCGAGGGCGGCCTGGCCGACGCCGCGCTTGACCACCAGGCCCTGCCCGCCGACGTTGTCCTCCAGCTTTCCCACGGGTTCCATCTCGTAGGTGTTCGGGCTCTTGCCCGGCTTCCAGACGAACCCGTCGTGCACGTTGACGAAGGCGTAGTCGTAGTCGTAGTCACCGAGGCCGACGAAACTCTCGTGCAGGTTGAGAGAGTGGCCGACGTAGACCCCGTAGGGGGTCTCGCCCTTGTCGTAGCCCGGGATGAAGATCCAGTAGTCGGCGTGCCTGCCCTGCTTGGCGTCGTAGGCGCAGTGCCCGGCCGTGGCGACCAGGCTGCGGCTCCTGGAGGCCACCGATGAGGCGGAGCACCAGAAGTCCCTGTCACCGAGCCGGAAGAACACCTTGCCCACGGTCACGGGGGGCTTGACGGCGACCGGGGAGGGCTTCTTCGGGAGGGTGGGCCTGACGACCGGTGAGGTGGAGCCGCTACTGCTGCTGTAGTAGGCCGTCGCGGTCGCCGCCATGGTCTCACCGCCCGCCGCGGCGGTGGTCGCCGTGGCGGCGGCCGCGGTGCCGGTCCCGCCGGAAGGAACGGGCGTCGCGGTGGTGGTGCCGCTGCTGGGCTTGATCTCGGGCGTCGCCGGCGTGCCGTCCTGCGCCTGCTTGATCCTGGCCGGACTCCAGTACTCCGCGATCCGCTTCATGTCCGCGCTCGTCTTGGTGAGCGTGATGGAGGTGATGCTGCCCGGGACCGTCGTGTTGTAGGTGCCGTCGGCGCTGGCGCCCCCGGCGAACGCGGACATGGCGAGCACACCACTGGCGACGAGGGCGCCGAGTGTGGTCGCGAACCGCCGTGCGCGGGGGGACATGAAGGCCGTTTCCTTCGGGGGTCAGGGGATCAGCGGCTGAATGAGGACTGCAAGGAGTGATTTTTCCAGATCAACTTGGTTTTAGGCAGTCGGGGAGCTTGATCTGCTTTAACACCGTTACCTGGTGAAGTTTGTCCTGCGGAGCATAAGTACCCCGTCAAAGCGCGGAAGAGCGCTGTGACAGCGGCCCTTCCACGCTCACGACGTCCGCGCCTTAGCCGGGGAGCTTCCCGGTCCAGAGGTTGGCGGCGTGCTTGTAGATGCCGTAGGTCTCACCGTTGAAGTACGGGGTGGTGACCCGGTCGTAGCGGTTGTTCTTGTCGCTGTCGACCGTCAGGCTCACGACACCGTTGAGGTAGCCGGTCCGCTTGCTGCTCTTGTACTGCAGCAGGAACGGGCCGCCGCTGGCGCCCGGGGTGAAGGCGCACTTGATCGCCTGGTGCTCCTCGGCCTTGTAGGCCGGGACCACGGGGGCGGCGCCGGTGGTGCCGTAGCACCACTTCATGGTGTGCCCGGAGTACGGCTTGTTGCCGTCGGGGTGGGCGGCGGTTGGGTAGCCGAAGGTGAAGACCTTCTTGCCCAGCTTCTGGTTCCAGGTGAAGCCCTGGCCGCCGACGTTGTCCCCGAGACGACCGGCGGAGGTCACGAACGTGATGTAGTAACGGAAGATCGTGTACTTGGCGGAGGAGGTCTTCGCGATGTACTTCACCACGAAGTAGCGCGTGATGGTGAAGTTGCCGCGCGAGTCGATCTGCTTGTGACCGGGGCCCTTGTAGGCGTCGTACTCGGTCTTGGTGACGTGTTCCACACGGGGCTCCAGCTTGGAGCCGCTCTTGGGCCAGTCCGCCTGGTCCAAGACCCTGCTACCACTGGTGACCTTGTCGTCGTGCAGGCCGTAGACGTTGCCGGAGGTCTTTTCCCACGCGGCCTTGCCGGTCTCGACCGCGACGGCGAACGCGCCCTTGTACTGCGGGCCGACCTCGTCCTCCTTGTCGATGCCCTCGGCCTTGCCGAGGCCGCCCTTCTTGGTCCACTCGTCGTAGGTCTTGTGGTCGACGGACCTGGCGTCCTCGCGGCCTGCGCCACCCTTGTCGACGTGCGCCTTGTAGGTCTTGTAGTCGACCTCCTTCTCCGCCTGCTGCTTGACACCGTCGTAGACGTTGACGAAGGCGTAGTCGTAGTCGTAGTCCTCGAAGACGGTGAAGTCGTCGTGGGTGTTGACCTTGGCGCCGACGTAGATGCCCCAGGGAGCCTTCCCCTGGTAGTAGCCGGGGATGAACACGAAGTTGTCGAACGGCTTGTTCGTGTCGGTGTCGTACACGCAGTGGCCCGCCGTGGCGACCAGGTTGCGGTACTTCGACTGCACCGAGGTGCCGGAGCACCAGCGCTCCTGGCCCTTGCCGTCGACGAAGAAGACCTTGCCCACGGTGATCGGCAGGTTCAGGTTCTTCGACTTGCCCGCGGACTTGCCGCCCTCACCGGTGGGGGCGATGGTGCCGGGCTTGCCGTCGGCGGCGGCCTTGGCGGCGCCGGTCTTCGTCAGCTTGGCGGAGACGGTGGAGTCGGAGAGGTAGCTCTTCGCCGACTTGAGCTTGGAGGAGGTCCAGTAGCCCGCGATGGCCTTCGCGTTGCCGGACGAGGTGAGCGACGACGACTTGACGTCGGGCGCGGGCGCGGCCTGGGCAGCGCTTGCGAGGGGGGCGCCGATCATGGTGGTGGCTACGAGCGCACCACCGAGGGGGAGGACCAGGCGCTTGACTCGGGTGTTCAATCTAGCTCCTTCTTTGTCATGGGCCACTCGGGACGGCCCACGCATGCGTAAAGAGACAAGAGGAGACCGTACTAGGCAAAGAACGGTTAAAGTGCTACAAATCGGGCAGAAGGCTGGACCGATATGAGTTCGTTACCAAAACCGTGGAACCGAACTTTCAAGATCCGCGTCTGATCTACCCTCGCTTGACCGACCGCGTGGGCGGGTCCTGCACAAGTCCATGACCTGCGAAAACACGGGAGTCGGTCGTTGCCGGGGCGGGGCGGGTGCGCAAGGCTGAGCGGGCACTCGGCGTCACGCGAAATCGGGGGGTTCCATGCGACGTCTTCTCTGCCTGGCGGCTTCGGGGCTCTTCCTGCTCTCCGGTACGGCCGCCGCCGCGCCGCCGCCACCGCTGCCGTTGGACGGGTCGGGCCCGTCCGTCGCGGAGCCGGGTCCGCCGTGGTCCTACCGGGACTGGCTCTCCCCGGACTGGCTCACCCCGGGCGGGCCGGTTCCGGTCAGGCCGGTCGCGCGCAGGCCGGCCGTCGGGGCGAAGGCGTTCACGCTGAGCGTCGCGCGAGGGGAGAGGCCGGTGCCGGTGGCGGGCCGCGCCCTGCTCGTGTGCGATCCACCGCAGGGCACCCACCCCGTGGCGAGCGAGGCGTGCGAGGCGCTGAACAGGGTGGGGGGTGACCCCGCCCGGCTCAGGCCGTCGCCGGACCTGATGTGCACGATGCACTACGACCCGGTCACCGTGACCGCGACCGGAGTCTGGAACGGCCGCTACATCCGGTACGAGCGGACCTTCGGCAACCCCTGCTCGCTGCGCGGCACGACCGGCCCGGTCTTCTCCTTCTAGAGCCTTCCGCGGGTTCCCGGCCCTTCCGAAGTCTCCGGAAGGCCCGGGAACCCGTTGGAACATCCGGGATCCCCGTGTCGGGGGAAGGCGGAGGGGCCCGGTCCGAGGACCGGGCCCCTCGTCGCGCGGGGCCGGTCGAATGGCCTCACGGCCGGCCGTGAGGTGCGGCTACTTGGTCCAGCGGTTGGCCGCGACCTTGTAGACCTGGTAGGTGTCCCCGTTGAAGTACGGCGAGGAGATCCTGTCGTAGCGGTCGTTCTTGTCGGTGTCCCAGGCGACGCTGTTGACGCCGTTCAGGTAGCCGGTCCGCGTGGAGTTCTTGTATCTCAGCAGCCATGGGCCGCCGCTGGCGCCCGCAGTGAAGGCGCACTTGAAGCCGACGTGCTCCTGGAGGTTGTACTTCGGAGCGGCGGGCATGGCGCCGGTCGTGCCGAAGCACCACTTCATCGTGCGGCCGGTGAAGGGCTTGTCCCCGTCGGGGTGCAGGCCGGCCGGGTAGCCGAAGGAGAAGACCTTGTTCTTGACCTTCTGGTTCCAGGCGAAGCCCTGGCCGCCGACGTTGTCGCCGAGCCGGCCGACGTCCTTGATGATCGGCTTCCACTTGCCGTCGGTGCCCTTCTCCCAGTTCACCTTGAACCCGGAGTGGACGTTGACGAAGGCGTAGTCGAAGTCGTAGTCCTCCTTCACCACGAAGTCGTCGTGGGCGTTGAACCACTTGGCCGCGTAGATGCCGTAGGGGTTCTTGCCGTCCCACGCCTGGTTGCCGTCCCAGTAGGACGGAATGAAGATCCAGTTGTCGTAGAACTGGTTGGTCTTCACGTCGTAGACGCAGTGGGCCGAGGTGGCGACCAGGTTGCGGTACTTGCTCTGGACGGAGGTGCCGGAGCAGTACTTCCAGCTCCCCGGGTCCAGCGGGTTGGCGCCGGGCAGGGTGAAGAAGACGCGGCCGACGGTGTTGGGCAGGTTGACCTGCTTGCTCTTGATCGACCGGGTGCCCTCCTGGCCGATCGGCGGGACCGATCCCGCCCGCCCGTCGGGGCCGGCGGCGCTGGAGGCCTTGCCGCCCTTGACGCTGAGGTCGAGGTCGTCTGAGGCGTCGGTGGCCTTGCGCATCCGCTCGGGCGACCAGAAGGCGGTGGCCTCGCCGGCCGTCTCCGAGGCGGCCGAACTGACCACGTCGCTGGGGGCCGTACCGGCGTTGGCACCGGTGGTGGCGCCGATCACTCCGGCGATCATGAGAACGCCGGTGAGGGGGATCGTGAGGCGCCGTGCTCGGGAATTCAATGGAGCTCCTTCCGTTCTCGGCGGGGGACGGGACATCCCCTGCCAGGAAAACGATCGGAACGTTACTGAATGGATCAAGAAGTCGGCGAGGAATTGACGGGAAAAAGTCTGAAATGGTTCCCTTCGATGCGATGCTGTTATTCAAATAGCTATTAGTTATAATTTAACTAACAGGTATTTCCGCAGGTGGAAGGGGTTGCGTGCCTGTCCGTCCGGCGTCCCGTGCACCATCGGCAACAATGCTCGCCGATGGTTTCTCGGGTAACTCGGACACCTCCGGACTATTAAACCGAACATCATTCTGGTTGGATGTCCGCATGAGCGTAGATCCCCGAACCCCCTGCCTCGTCGGCGTCGCCCAGCACACGGTCCGCGCGCAGCCGGGGCCGGAACCGCTGGATCTGTGGGAGCTGGTCGCCCGTGAAGCCGCCGCCGACGCCGGGGCGCCCGGTCTGCTGGAGCGCCTCGACTCGATCCAGGTCGTCTACACCGATTCCTGGCAGTACGACGACCCGGCGGCCAGGCTCGCTGAGCGCCTGGCCGCCGAACCCCGGCACCGGGCCTACTCCCGGGTGAGCGGCACGGCCCCGCAGGTGCTGCTCGGTGAGGCGGCCCGCAGGATCGCCGCGGGAGAGATGGACGCCGCGCTGGTCGCCGGGGCGGAGGCGCTGGCCACGCGCAGGGCCCTGCGCAAGGCGGGGGAGCGGGTGGCGTGGAGTCACCCGGCCGTTCCCAAGCCGCCCTACGGATGGGAGCGCCCCCCGCACCCGGCCGAGCTGGCCCACGAGCTGTTCCTGCCGGTCCACACCTACGCGATCATGGAAACCGCCCGGCGGGCGGCGAGCCACGAGTCCCTTGAGGATGAGCGGGCCCATCGGGGCCGGATGATGGCCCCGATGACGCGGGTCGCCGCGGCCAACCCGCACGCCTGGGACCGGGAGGCCCGGACGGCGCGGGAACTGGTCGTCCCGTCGGAGGGCAACCGCCTCGTCGGCTGGCCGTACACCAGGCGCACCGTCGCGGTGCTGGAGGTGGACCAGGCCGCCGCCGCGATCCTGGTCGCCACCGGGCTCGCCGACCGGCTCGGCGTCCCCCGGGACAAGCGCGTCTACCTGCGGGGCTGGGCGTACGCCGAGGACACCTGGGAGGTCGCGGCCCGGCCGGAGCCGGGCTCCTCCCCGGCCATGGCGGCCGCGGCCCGGCGGGCCTTCGCGCGGGCGGGTGTCGGTCTCGACGACCTCGGCGCACTGGACGTCTACAGCTGCTTCGCGATCGCGCTGCGCTCGGCCTGCGCCGCGATGGGTCTCGACCCGTTCGACGGCCGGGGGCTGACGGTCACCGGCGGCCTGCCGTACGCCGGTGGGCCGGCCAGCGACTACGTCCTGCACTCCACCGCGGCGATGGCCGGCCGCCTGCGCGCGGAGCCGGGCCACGGCCTGGTCACCGGGGTCGGCATGCACCTGACCAAGCACACCTACGCGATCTGGTCCACCGAGCCGGGGGGCGTGCTCGGCGACGGCGAGCCGGTGTACACCGCCGAGCCGGTGCCGATCGTGGCCGGATACGAGGGGCCCGCCACCGTCGCCGGATACACCGTCGCGCACGGCAGGGACGGCGCGGCCGAGCGCGGCGTCGTCGTCGCCGACCTGCCGGGCGGGGGCCGGGCGCACGCCCACCTCCGTGACCGCGGCCTGATCGCCGAGGCCGAGTCACGGGAGCTCGTCGGCAGGAAGATCCGCCTGCGCGCCGACGGGCCGGTGAACGTCGCCACCTGGTGACCGCGGTGACCCCGGTCCGGAGCGGAGCCTGGTGACCGCGGTGATCCCGGTCCGGAGCGGAGCGGGTGCGGGCGCCGGGGCCGGCGGCCTCGAAGGCGGGGCGGCGGCCGCGCCTTCCCGCGGAGGGCCTGCCCGGGACACGGCCGGGGGCGGTACGGCCGATGTGACGCCGGGCGGGAGGCGTAGGGTGCGGCCATGTTCGCCGTAACCGCCACAGAGATCGATCCCGACAACCCGCTCGCCGGGCTCACGCTCGGAGAGCGCCCCGAACCCGAAGTCCCCGACGGCTGGACCACCGTCACGGTGCGGGCCGCCTCGCTCAACCACCACGACCTGTGGACCCTCAAGGGCGTGGGCATCCGCCAGGACCGGCTGCCGATCGTGCTCGGCGGCGACGCCGCCGGAGTCGACGAGGACGGCAACGAGGTCATCGTGCACTCGGTGATCGGCAGCGGAGCCGATGAGACGCTCGATCCGAAGCGGTCCCTGCTGTCGGAGAAGTACGACGGCACCTTCGCCGAGCGGGTTGCCGTGCCCCGGCGCAACCTGGTGCCCAAGCCCGCCGCGCTCAGTTTCGAGGAGGCGGCCTGCCTGCCCACCGCGTGGCTGACCGCCTACCGGATGCTGTTCGACAAGGCGGATCTGGAGCCGGGCTCGACCGTGTTGGTCCAGGGCGCCGGGGGCGGTGTGGCCACCGCGCTGATCACGCTGGGCCGGGCGGGCGGCTACCGGGTCTGGGTCACCAGCCGGTCGGAGGAGAAGCGGGCGCGGGCGCTCGGCCTCGGCGCCGACCAGGTCTTCGAGAGCGGCGCCCGGCTGCCCGAGCGGGTCGACGCGGTGATGGAGACCGTCGGCCAGGCGACCTGGGACCACTCGCTGAAGGCGCTGCGTCCCGGCGGCCGGATCGTGGTCTCCGGGGCGACCAGCGGAGCCGTCCCCCCGGCGGACCTGAACCGGGTCTTCTTCCTGCAGCTCTCGGTGGTCGGCTCGACCATGGGCACCCGCGACCAGCTGGCCCGGCTCGCCCGGTTCCTGGAGCAGACCGGCGCCCGGCCGGTGATCGACCGGACGCTCCCGCTGGCCGGGGCCCGCGAGGGGTTCGCGGCCATGCACGAGGGCGACGTGTTCGGGAAGATCGTCTTCACCGGCGCGGGCTGAGCCGGGCGCGTGCGTGACCGGTGTCCGGTGTCCGGACGGGCGTGACCGCGCGCCGATGTGATCTGGGTCACGTATGTAAGTGATGAGTTACTTCTCTGCCTTCCGGGGGATGAACACCCGTGAGCGACACATCCCCCGGGAGGCCCGCCATGACCGACGCGACCGCGCGCCCCGATCCCGAACCCTTCGGCCCCGGCGATCTGCTCTGGGAGGGCATGGGGGACCAGCGGCTGATGCTCCTGCTCGGCGGCGCCCTCGTCATGCAGGTCATGCACCCGGCCATCGGCGCCGCGGTCGGTGATCACTCGGTCTACCGGACCGACCCCTGGGGACGGCTGACCCGCTCGCTCACCTCGCTGCAGACCTGGGTGTACGGCGGGCCGGAGGCGATCCAGGAGGGCAGGCGCCTGCGGGAGATGCACAAGGACATCCAGGGAGTCGACGCCCAGGGGCGGAGCTATCACGCGCTGAGCGCCGAGCCGTACGCCTGGGTGCATCTGACCGCCTTCGAGCGGGCCGTCACCATGGCGAAGTACTTCGGACAGCCCTACTCCCCGGGAGAGGAGCGGCGCCTGTATGAGGAGATCATCCATCTCGGCCGGATCCTGCGGGTCCCCGAGCGGATGTTCCCCGCCACCGTCGACGACTACTGGCGCTACTTCCACGACATGGTCGACACCACCCTGGAGAGCCATCCGACGGCCCACGACGTGCTGCGCACGGCGCTCACCGTGGGACCTCCGCCGATCATGCCCGCGCCGCTGCGACGGCTGTGGGGTCCGCTCGGACTCACCTCAGGCCGGGTCAACCACTTCGTCACGGTCGGCACGCTGCCGCCCGCCGTGCGCCGGAAGCTGGAGCTGCCGTGGACCGCACGCGACGAGGTGCGGCTGCGCCGGCTCGGCCGGGCGGTCGCGGCGACCGTGCCGCACCTGCCCGAGCGGGCCAGATACATGCCGATCGCCTACCGTGCCAGGCAGGCCGCACGGGCCCGGGAGCGTCTCGTCCGCGCCATGCGCGTCGCCTGACCGCCGGGGTACGGCCGGCCCGGGCGCACGGGGCGGGAGCCCCGAAAGCAGGAGGGGCGGGCGCGGGCCGTACAGCAGGATCACCGGAGCGCGTCTCGGATGCGCCGGGCGGCGTCGTAGAGCGCGTCCTGCGCGGTGGCGAGGGTCTCCTCGGTCACCTGGGCGCCGGCCGCGTCCCTGCGGAGCTCCTCGACGAATTCGGCCAGCATCTGGCCGAGCCGGGCGTCCCTGTCACGCGACCCGTGGCCGGTGAAGCTGTCGGCCCAGATGCGCTTCCAGTCGTGCTTCCACTCGTGGCTCTGGCGCTGCCATTCCTGCTTCTGCCGCTGCCATTCCTGCTTCTGGCGTTGCCACTCGGCCTTCTGCTCCCGCCAGGCCTCGCGCTGCTCGTTCCTGGACCGGCTCTGCTCCTGCTTGGAGCCCTGGCGCACGTCGCGCGCCATCTGGGTGAGCTCCTCGCGCAGCGACTTGACCGTGTCGCGCACGTCCTCCTTGACCTCGCGGGCGATGTCGCGGACGGAGTCGGAGATCTCCTGCTCCAGGTCGGCGAGCTCGTCGAGCCGGGCGTTCAGCTCGTCGCGGCCCCGGTCGGTGATGGTGAAGACCTTCTTGCCCTCCAGGACCTCGTGGGTGACCAGGCCCTCCTCCTCCAGCCGGGCCAGGCGCGGATAGATCGTGCCGGGTGAGGGCGAATAGACGCCGAGGAAGCGGTCCTGGAGCAGCCGGATCACCTCGTAACCGTGGCGCGGGCTCTCCTCCAGCAGTTTGAGGAGATAGAGCCGGAGCCGTCCGTGACCGAAGACCGGACTCATGCCTGCTCTCCCTTCAGAAGAGTGACGTCCGCCGAGACGGTGGTCGCCGACAGGGACGCCATGCCGCCGCCGATCCGGCCGGTCAGCGTCCTGGCGCCGGGCTGGTTGGAGCGGCGGAGCTCGGCGAAGGCGGTGTCGAGCCTGCCGGAGGTGGAGCGGATCGTGACATCGGTCTCGACTCCGCGCGGCAGCCGGAGCATGATCTCGCCCGAGACGCTGTTCATCGTCACGTGACCGGTCGGCGGGAGCTCCAGATCGGCGGTGATCCGGCCGGAGACGGTGGTGGCGCGGAGCCGGCGGGGCGTGCCCTGGGCCACGGTCAGCTCTCCCGAGACGCTCTTGAAGGACAGGTCGCCGACCAGGCCGCGGCTCTCCACGTCGCCGGAGACGGTGTCGGCGTGGATCTCGCCGCTCACCCCGTCGAGCACGATCTCACCCGAGACGCTCTTGACCGAGGTGCGGCTCTCGAAACCGGCGACGACGGCCGAGGCGGAGACCACTCCCGCGTTGACCGGGCAGTCCTTCGGCACGGTCAGCGTCAGCGTGGTCTGGCGGCTCCCGGGGCGCAGCCAGCCGAGCAGGCCGTCCCAGGTCAGGTCCTTGTAGGCGACGGTGAGCGTGCCGTCGTCCTCGTGGGTGACGATCAGTGGCGGGTTGCCGATGTCGGCGACCTCAAGGGTGGGCGGGCCGTCGCTGGCCAGCACCGCCAGCCTGCCCGCCACGATCCGGACGTTGAGTTTTCTCACGGTGTCGAAGGTGAGCTGTTCGGGTTTCTCGATGGTCCACTGCCGCATGTTCGTGACCTCCTTCTACAAGACACGATATGTCGCGTCGTAAGGGGAGGTCAAGATATATCGCGACTGCTTCAGTCGTCCTCGTCGTCCAGCCGGGCCAGCCAGGTGGCCAGCCGTTCCACCGGGGTCTCGAACTCCGGGTTCAGGTCGACGAACTCGCGCAGCCGCTCGGCCAGCCACACGATGTTGACCTCCTCCTCGCCGCGGCGCTCGACGAGCTCCTCGATGCCCCGATCGGTGAAGTACATCGTTCTCCTCGCAGTAACGGGGAAGTCCCCCACAGGGGCTCCTGTGGGGGACTTCCGAAGGTGGTGCCTAGCTGAAGATCTCTCCCAGCATCTGCTGCAACTCCGTCTCGTGCGCGGAGTGCGAGCCCGTCGCGGGGGAGGAGTTCGCCTTGCGGGAGACCCGCTTGATCGGACGCCCGCCGAAGGTGTCGGGGTTCTCCGCCAGCTTCAGCGTCAGGAACGGCCACGGGCCCATGTTGACCGGCTCGTCCTGTGCCCACACCAGCTCGACGCCGTCGGCGTACCGGCCCAGCTCGGCCGCGAGCGGGTTCATCGGGAACGGGTAGAGCCGCTCCAGACGGACGATCGCCACGTCGGTCCGGCCCTGCCTGTCACGGGCCGCCGCCAGATCGTAGTAGATCTTGCCGGAGCAGAGCACGACCTTGCGCACCTCGGCCGGGTTCACCGTGGTGTCGCCGAGCACCGGCCGGAACGAGCCCGAGGTGAACTCGCTGACCGGCGAGACCGCCGCCTTGTGCCGCAGCAGCGACTTGGGCGTGAACACCACCAGCGGGCGGTGCCGGTTCGACTTCGTCTGCCAGCGCAGCAGGTGGAAGTAGTTCGCCGGCAGCGTCGGCTGGGCCACGGTCATGTTGTCGTAGGCGCACATCTGCAGGAAGCGCTCGATGCGGGCCGAGGAGTGGTCCGGGCCCTGACCCTCGTAGCCGTGCGGCAGCAGCAGGGTGACGCCGGAACGCTGGCCCCACTTCTGCTCGCCCGCGGTGATGTACTCGTCGATCACGGACTGGGCGCCGTTGACGAAGTCACCGAACTGGGCCTCCCAGGCGACCAGGGCCTCCGGGCGCTCCACGCTGTAGCCGTACTCGAAGCCGAGCGCGGCGTACTCGCTGAGCAGCGAGTCGTAGACGTAGAACTTGGTGGTGCCCTCGTTGAACGTCTTGAGCGGGGTGTGCTCCTCGCCCGTGACGCGGTCCACCAGCACGGCGTGCCGCTGGACGAAGGTGCCGCGCCGGGAGTCCTGACCGACCAGGCGGACCGGGTGGCCGTCGATCAGCAGCGACCCGAAGGCGAGGGTCTCGCCCATGCCCCAGTCGATGCGGTCCTCGGCGACCATCTGCCCGCGGCGCTGGATGACCGGCAGCAGGCGCGGATGGATCGTGAAGCCCTCCGGCAGGTTGAGCTGGGTGTCGACGATCCGCTTGACGGTCTCCTCGGAGATCCCCGTCGGGGTGTCCTCGTGCGACCAGGGGATGACGGAGTCCACGTCGACCGGGCGGGCGAACTCGCCGGTCGACTCCTTGGACGCCGCGCGGGTCTCGGCGAAGGCGTTCTCCAGCTTGGCCTGGTAGTCGCGGAGCGCGCCCTCGGCCTCCTCCACCGTGATGTCGCCCCGGCCGATCAGCGCCTCGGTGTAGAGCTTGCGGGTGGAGCGCTTGGCGTCGATCAGGTCGTACATCAGCGGCTGGGTGAAGCTCGGGTTGTCGGACTCGTTGTGGCCGCGGCGCCGGTAGCAGATCAGGTCGATGACGACGTCCTTGCGGAACGCCTGGCGGTATTCGAACGCCAGCTTCCCGACCCGGACCACGGCCTCGGGGTCGTCCCCGTTGACGTGGAGGATCGGGGCCTGGATCATCCGGGCCACGTCGGTGGCGTACACGCTGGAGCGCGAGGACGCGGGCGAGGTGGTGAAGCCGACCTGGTTGTTGACCACGATGTGGACCGTGCCGCCGGTGCGGTAGCCGCGGAGCTGCGACAGGTTCAGCGTCTCGGCCACCACGCCCTGACCGGCGAAGGCGGCGTCGCCGTGGACGAGCACGGGCAGGACCGTGAAGCCCTCCTCGCCCCGCTCCAGCAGGTCCTGCTTGGCGCGGACCACGCCCTCCAGGACCGGGTCCACCGTCTCAAGGTGCGAGGGGTTGGCCACGACCGAGGTCTTGAGCTTGCTGCCGTCGGGTGAGACGAAGTCACCGGTGGCGCCCAGGTGGTACTTGACGTCGCCGGAGCCGTGCGCCGTCCGCGGGTCGATGTTGCCCTCGAACTCGCCGAAGATCTGGCCGTAGGACTTGCCCACGATGTTGGCCAGCACGTTGAGGCGGCCGCGGTGGGCCATGCCGATGACGGACTCGTCGAGGTTCTCCTCCGCGGCGGCGGAGAGCACCGAGTCGAGCAGCGGGATCAGCGACTCGCTGCCTTCGAGCGAGAAGCGCTTCTGGCCGACGAACTTGGTCTGCAGGAACGTCTCGAACGCCTCGGCGGTGTTGAGCCGCTCCAGGATGCGCAGCTGCTCCTCGCGGTCGGGCTTGGCGTGGGGACGCTCCACCCGGGCCTGGATCCAGGCGCGCTCCTCGGGGTTCTGCATGTGCATGTACTCCACGCCGATGGTGCGGCAGTAGGAGTCACGCAGCACGCCGAGGATCTCGCGCAGCCTCATCAGCGGACGGCCGCCGAAGCCGCCGGTGGCGAACTCGCGCTCCAGGTCCCACAGGGTCAGCCCGTGGGACTTGATGTCGAGGTCGGGGTGCTTGCGCTGCTTGTACTCCAGCGGGTCGGTGTCGGCCATCAGGTGGCCGCGGACCCGGAAGGCGTGGATCAGCTCGATGACCCGGGCCGACTTCGCCACGTCGTCGTCGTGCGTGGTCGAGATGTCCTGGACCCAGCGGACCGGCTCGTAGGGGATCCGGAGGGCTTCGAAGATCTCGTCGTAGAAGCCGTCCTCGCCCAGCAGGAGCCGGTGGACCTGGCGCAGGAAGTCACCCGACTGGGCGCCCTGGATGATCCGGTGGTCGTAGGTGCTGGTGAGCGTCATGACCTTGCTCACCGCGAGCCGGGAGAGCGTCTCAGGAGAGGCGCCCTGGTACTCCGCGGGGTACTCCATCGCACCGACACCGATGATCGTGCCCTGCCCCGGCATCAGACGCGGCACCGAGTGGACGGTGCCGATCGTCCCGGGGTTGGTCAGCGAGATCGTGGTGCCGGAGAAGTCGTCGACGCCGAGCTTGCCGGCCCTGGCCTTGCGCACGACCTCCTCGTACGCCACCCAGAACTGGCGGAAGTCCATGCCCTCCGTCGCCTTGATCGACGGCACCAGGAGCTGACGGGTGCCGTCGCTCTTGGCGACGTCGATGGCCAGGCCGAGGTTGACGTGCTCCGGCTTGACCAGCACGGGCTTGCCGTCGGCCTCGGCGTAGGAGTGGTTCATCTCCGGCAGGGCCTTGAGGGCCTTGATGACCGCGTAACCGATCAGGTGCGTGAACGAGACCTTGCCGCCGCGACCGCGGGACAGGTGGTTGTTGATCACGATGCGGTTGTCGATGAGCAGCTTCGCCGGGACCGCGCGCACGCTGGTGGCCGTCGGGACCTCGAGGCTGGCCTCCATGTTGGCAGCCGTCCTGGCGGCGGCGCCGCGCAGTCGGACTTCCTCGGCACCGGCGGGCAACTGCGTCTCCTGCTTGGGCTTGTCCGCCGGGGTGGCCTTGGCCTTCGGCGCGGTGGTCACCGGTGCGGCGGCCGGGGTCGCCGGAGCCGCAGCCGGGGTTGGAGTGGCGGGCGCGGCTTTGGCCGCCCCCGGGGGCGCGGCTCTGCCGGACCCGGAATCAGGGGTGTAGTCAGCGAAGAAGTTCCACCAGGCACGGTCCACAGACTCGGGATCCTGGAGGTACTTCTGGTACAGCTCGTCGACAAGCCATTCGTTTTGACCAAAGGCTGCCAGCGGGTTTGTCCGCGACGACTCAGACGACACGGCGGAAATCGCCCTCTTCCGCAGATCGGCGTTGATGATAGAGAACCTGTCCAAGGCTACTCGCCTGGACCCGGACCTGCGCCAGTCTGGCCGCAGCTCGCCGCCCGATCCTCCCAGCACAGTCCAAAACAGTCACCCCCGGGGGGTCTATATGGGGGATGTGGGCCCGGTCACCCATGCGCTATGAGCCGTGACTCGACCCGGATGCCCGGAGTGACGACCTTGAGCGACTCGACCAGTTCGTCCCCCGCCGCGCTCAGTTCCTCCAGCGACATCGGCGCCAGCCGCTCCAGCAGGAACAGCGCGTCGACGGTCTCCTCGGTGATCCGGGTGCGCACGCACTGCCGCCAGTTCCAGCGCCGGCAGGTGGCGCCCCTGTCGTCGCGCCAGACCACCTCGCCGATCTCCGGGTGGTCGACGCCGGGCTCGCCCTTCTCGACGACCTCGAACGGCTCCTCGCCCGTGGCGCGGATCAGCCGGGCCGTCCCCTCGTAGTGGGCCAGGTCCTCCCCGCCGATCGGCAGCCCGTGCCTGACGCTGATCGCGTTGTAGGCGTCGACCACCAGGTTGATCTCCGGCAGCGGCATCCGCCTGACCAGCGCGTCCACCGACGGTCTGGTCCGCTGCGGCTTCGCCCCGAAGGCCCGGTAGGCCTCCCGCCACGCCTCGACCTTCGGGTCCTCGGCGCTCACCGCGCCGTCGGCCGCCCCGGCCAGCCAGGCCCGGGACCTGTCGTCGGTCGGTCCGTTGCGCAGGCCGTACACGCCCATGGCCAGGACCGCGAAGTCCGGTCTGAGCGCCGTTACGGCGGGGTCCACCCAGATGTCCTCAATCACACCCCTCAGCTTAGGCCTTGCACACCCTTCGGCCAGGAAGGAGCCGTGCGCATCGAGGCGCCCGCCTCGGCCAGGGAGGAGCCGTGCGCATCGAGGCGCCCGCCGGGACCGTCAGCCGGCCGTCCAGTCGAGCTCCGGGCCGCGCGGCACGATCCGGCTCGGGTTGATGTTGGTCTGCGTCATGAAGTAGTGCCGCTTGATGTGGTCGAAGTCGGTCGTGTCGCGGAACGCCGGGATCGCGTACAGGCGCCGGGCGTAGGCCCACAGCACCGGATAGTCGGTCAGCCGCCGGACCGCGCACTTGAAGTGGGAGTGGTAGACCGCGTCGAACCTGGCGAGCGTCGGGTAGAGCCGCACGTCGCTCTCGGTGAGCGCGTCGCCGTGCAGGTGGTCGCGGGTGGCGAGCCGCTCCTCCAGCAGGTCGAGGGTGTCGAAGACCTTGGTGACCGCCTCGTCGTAGGCCTCCTGGGAGGTGGCGAACCCGGCCCGGTAGACGCCGTTGTTGAGCCCGTCGAAGATCACCTCGTTCAGCGCGTCGATCTCCCCGCGCAGCGCGGCCGGGTAGAGGTCGGGCGCGCCCTCGGCGTGCCACGGCGCGAAGGCGGTCTCCAGCGTGAGGGTGATCTGCGGATAGTCGTTGGTGACGAGCCGTCCGGCGGTGACGTCCCAGACGCAGGGCACGGTGTAGCGGCCCTGGTAGCCGGGATCGGAGGCCAGGTAGAGCTCCGAGAGGTACTCCACGCCGGTGACCGGGTCGCCGCCGGGGATCCGCCAGCCCTTCTCGTCCCTGATCGGGTCCACGATCGTCACGCCGACGGCGTCCTGGAGGCCGAGCAGCTCGCGCACGATGAGCGAGCGGTGCGCCCAGGGGCAGGCGTAGGAGGCGTAGAGCCGGTAGCGGCCGGGCTCGGGCGGGTGCTCGCCGCCCTCCTCGATCCGCTCCGTGAACCGGTTCGGCTGCCGCACGAAGCGTCCGCCCTCGGAGATCTCGCGTCCCAGCTTCATGGATCGACGGTACGCCACCCCGAGTAGAACATGATTCGGTTCAGGGGGCAGAATGCGGGGCGACGAAGGGAGCCGGGGACATGGTGACGGCGGCGGACGAGGCACAGCGCGCGGCATGGAGAGGCGGAGGGTTTCCCGAGGTGGAACGGGTGCGGCCGGGGCTCTGGTCGATCCCGGTGCCGATCCCGATCGATTCTCTCCGCTACGTGCTGGTCTACGCCCTCGAACTCCCCGACGGGGTGGCGATCGTGGACGCGGGGTGGGACACCGACGAGGCGTACGGGGCACTGGCCGCCGGGCTCGGGGCCGCCGGATACGAGGTGACCGACGTCAAGGCCGTCCTGGTCACCCACATCCACCCCGACCACTACGGGCTGGCCGGACGGATCCGCGAGGTGTCGGGCGCCTGGATCGGGCTGCACCCGGCGGATTCCCGGCTGCTGCGCGACCGCTACGACGAGGCCGGAATCGACGACCTGGTGGCGCGGGAGCGCCTGCTGCTGGTGCGGTCCGGGGTGCCGTCGCCCCTGCTGGACGAGCTGGCCGGGGCCTCGGCGATGCTCCGGCACTACGTGACCATGGCCAGGCCCGACCGGTTGATCGAGGACGGCGACCTCCTCGGCCTGCCCGGCTGGGACCTGCGGGCGGTCTGGACCCCCGGTCACTCGCCGGGGCACGTGTGCTTCGTCGAGCAGGAGCGGCGGCTGCTGTTCTCCGGCGACCACGTGCTCCCCCGGATCACGCCCATCGTGGCGGTCCATCCGCAGTCCGCGCCCAACCCGCTCGCCGACTACCTCGAGGCGCTGGCGGCGGTGCGCAAATTCGACGTGGACGAGGTGCTGCCCGCGCACGAGTACCGGTTCCTGGAGCTGGCCGACCGGGTCGACCACGTGATCGCCCACCACGAGGAGCGGCTCGCCGAGATCGAGGCGGTGGTCGGCGCGGGGGACGGGGTCACCTGCTGGGACGCGGCGACCGGGCTGAGGTGGGCGCGCCCGTGGGAGACGATCCCGCCGTTCATGCGCCGGGGGGCGAACAACGAGACGCTGGCCCACCTGGTCTGGCTGGAGGCCAGGGGCCGGCTGCGCCGGGTCGCCGGCGAGCCCGACCTGTGGTTTCCCGTGTAATCCCTGGTGGGGTCGGGTGTCGATTCCTTCCAGAGTATTTCATGCAAAACAAGTAGGAAATATTGACTTAGCGCCGAGCCGTGCGTAACTTCTCCGGTATGGGCCTCTATCTGACCCGTTGTGCGCATGTCGACTTCTGTCGCGTGTCCAGCGCCCAGTGTCCGTGATCACGAACCGACTCCACCGTCCCCCCCATTCCTCAGGACGCCACTCGTGATCAAGCTCAGACATGTCCCCCTCTCCGTGCTGCTGGTGGGGCTCCTCACCGCCTGCGGCGCGCGGGCCGCCGCCGGACCCGGCGGCCCCGAGACCCTGGAGCTCCGCTACCAGGGCAGCGCCGGCGCCGTCACCTTCCCCGAGTTCGCCGAGGAGCTCGGCTACCTCGGCCCCGTCAAGCTCAAGTGGATCGGCAACACGATCTCCGGTCCTCAGGACATCCAGGCCGCGGCCACCGGCCAGACCGACTTCGGCGGCGCCTTCAACGGCGCCATCGTCAAGCTGGCCGCGGCCAGGGCCCCGATCAAGGCCGTGATCGGCTACTACGGCAGCGACAAGGACAGCTACATCGGCTACTTCGTGGCCGACGGCTCGCCGATCAGGGGCCCGCGCGACCTGGTCGGCAAGAAGATCGGGGTCAACACCCTGGGCGCCCACCTGGAGGCGGTGCTCAAGGAGTACCTCAAGCGCGGCGGCCTGACCCCCGATGAGATCAAGCAGGTCGAACTGGTCGTCGTGCCGCCGGTCAACACCGAGCAGGCGCTCCGCCAGGGCCGGATCGACGTGGCCGCGCTGAGCGGCATCCTCCGCGACAAGGCGCTGCTGCGCGGCGGGATCCGCCCGCTCTTCAAGGACGTCGACCTGTTCGGCCCCTTCACCGCCGGGAGCGTCGTGCTCACCGAGCGGTTCATCGAGCGGAACCCGAACACCACGAAGAAGTTCGTCGCAGCCTTCGCCAAGGCCGTCGAGTGGACCCAGACACGCTCCCGCGAAGAGGTCGTCGCCAAGGCGAAAGAGATCATCGCCAAGCGGAAGCGGAACGAGGACACCACCGCCGTCGCGTTCTGGAAGAGCAGCGGGGTGGCCAACAAGGGCGGTGTGATCGACGCCGGGGAGTTCCAGACCTGGGTCGACTGGCTGGAGCGCGAGGGCGAGATCAAGAAGGGGCAGGTCAGGGCCGAGGACCTCTTCACCAATGCCTACAACCCGTTCGGAGGCACCCGATGAAGATCCAGATCCAGGGAGTCGGCAAGGAGTTCCGTGTGCGCGGCGCCGGCCGGCCGTTCACCGCGCTCGAC
The DNA here is from genome assembly GCF_002149035.1 of Streptosporangium minutum. Taxonomy (GTDB): domain Bacteria; phylum Actinomycetota; class Actinomycetes; order Streptosporangiales; family Streptosporangiaceae; genus Streptosporangium; species Streptosporangium minutum. Next base: position 21,120 of record NZ_NGFP01000007.1, on the reverse strand, counting down.
GACGTCACCCTCGACGTGCGGGCCGGGGAGTTCCTCACCCTCGTCGGGCCGAGCGGTTGCGGCAAGTCCACCCTCCTCGACCTGCTCGCCGGGCTGACCGAGCCGACCAGCGGCCGGATCCTCCTGGACGGCGCCCCCGTCGACGGTCCCGGCCTGGACCGGGGGATCGTCTTCCAGCAGTACGCGCTGTTCCCCTGGCGCACCGCGCTGTCCAACGTCGAGTTCGGGCTGGAGGCGAAAGCCGTACCGAGGAAGGAGCGCGCCGAGCGGGCCAGGTCCTATCTGGACCTGGTCGGGCTGCGCGGGTTCGAGGAGCGCTACCCGCACGAGCTCTCCGGCGGCATGCGCCAGCGCGTGGCCATCGCCCGGAGCCTCGCCTTCGACCCGGACGTGCTGCTGATGGACGAGCCGTTCGCCGCGCTGGACGCGCAGACCCGCGAGTCCCTCCAGGAGGAGCTGCTGCGGATCTGGGAGAAGACCGGCAAGACGATCGTGTTCATCACCCACGGCATCGACGAGGCCGTCTACCTCGGCCGGCGGGTCGCGGTCATGACCTCCCGGCCCGGCCGGATCAAGCGGATCGTCGACGTCGAGTTCGACTCCCGCGACGGGGACCTGCGGGCCGACGCGCGCTTCGGCGAGTACCGGCACCAGGTGTGGACGCTGCTCCGTGACGAGGTCGCGGCCGCCAGGGCGGAGGAGGTGGCCCCCGTTGGCTAGCCTCTCGACCGGCGTCACCGCCGCCGGTCTCCCGACCGGCGTCCCCGCCGGCCTGGGACGCCTGGCCGCGACGGCGGGCCGGCGCGTCGCCGCCCTGGGCGTGCTCGCCGCGCTCTGGGAGGGCCTGCCCCGCCTGCGTGTGGTGGACCCCACCTTCCTGACGCCGCTGTCAGAGGTCCTGGCGGCCTGGTGGGACCTGCTCCTGTCCGGGGAGCTGCTCGACCACACCCAGGCCAGCCTGATCAGGTCCCTGGCCGGGTTCGCCCTGGCGATCGCCGCGGCCATCCCCCTCGGCCTGCTGATCGGCTGGTACGAGCCGGTGGCCGACCTGCTCAACCCGGTGCTCGAACTGTTCCGCAACACCGCGGCGCTCGCCCTGCTCCCGGTGTTCGTGCTGGTCCTCGGGCTCGGCGAGACCTCCAAGATCTCGATCATCCTGTACGCCTGCGCCTGGCCGATCCTGCTCAACACGGTCGCCGGGGTGAAGAGCGTGGACCCCCTGCTGATCAAGTCGGCCCGGTCGATGGGACTCCACCCGGTCCGGCTGTTCCAGAAGGTGATCCTCCCGGCCGCGGTGCCCACGATCTTCACCGGCATCCGGCTCGCCGGGGCCTACTCGATCCTCGTGCTGGTCGCCGCCGAGATGGTCGGCGCCAAGGCCGGCCTGGGCTACCTGATCACCTACGCCCAGTTCAACTTCCGGGTGCCCGACATGTATGCCGGGATCCTCACGATCTCCGTGCTCGGACTGCTCTTCAACCAGCTCCTCGTCCGTCTGGAGCGCCGCTTCTCGACGTGGAGGACCACCTGATGGCCACCCGGAAACTGCATCTGAACGCCTTCCTGATGGGCGTCGGCCACCACGAGGCCGCCTGGCGGCACCCGCGCGCCGAACCCGCCAGGATCGCCGACGTCCGGCACTACCAGGAGCTCGCCCGGATCGCCGAGCGCGGCAGGCTCGACTCGGTCTTCCTCGCCGACGGCCTGGCCCTGTGGGGCGACGTCGGGCACAACGCGCTCGGCGGGCTGGAGCCACTCACGCTGCTGGCGGCGCTGGCCACCGTGACCGAGCACATCGGCCTGATCGCGACGGTCTCCACCACCTACAACGAGCCGTTCCACGTGGCCCGCAAGTTCGCCTCGCTGGACCACATCAGCGGCGGCCGGGCCGGCTGGAACATCGTCACCTCCGCGAGCGAGGCCGAGGCGCACAACTTCGGCGTCGAACGCCCCGCCCACAGGGACCGCTACGACCGCGCCGCCGAGTTCCTGGAGGTCGTCACCAAGCTCTGGGACAGCTGGGAGGACGGGGCGATCCTGGGCGACCGCCGTAGCGGGGACTACGCCGACACCACCAGGATCCACGCCCTCGACCACGTCGGCCACCACTTCCGGGTACGAGGCCCGCTGAACACCTCCCGCCCCCCGCAGGGCCACCCCCTGCTGGTCCAGGCCGGGTCCTCCGAGGACGGCAAGGAGTTCGCCGCCCGCTTCGCCGAGGCCGTGTTCACCGCGCAGCAGACCCTCCAGGAGGGCCGGGAGTTCTACGCCGACCTCAAATCCCGTCTCGGCCGGTACGGCAGGCGCGGAGACGAGCTGCTGATCCTCCCCGGCATCTCGCCGATCATCGGCTCCACCGAGCGGGAGGCGCTCCTGCTGGAGAAGGAGCTCGAAGAGCTGATCATCCCCGAGTACGGCGTGCGGCAGCTCTCGGGGATCCTCGGCGTGGACCTGTCGGGCCATCCGCTCGACAGTCCCCTGCCCGAGGTGCCCCCGCCGGTCGACGGCCAGCAGAGCCGGTTCAAGCTCGTCACCGATCTCGCCCGGCGTGAGCGGCTGACCCTGCGGGAGCTGATCAACCGCCTGGCCGGAGGCCGGGGGCACCGCGTGGTCACCGGCACTCCCGAGCAGGTCGCCGACCAGATCCAGAAGTGGTTCACCGGCGGCGCCGCCGACGGCTTCAACATCATGCCGCCGGTCCTGCCGAGCGGCCTGGAGGACTTCGTCGACCACGTCGTGCCCGAGTTGCAGGTCCGCGGCCTGTTCCGCACCGAGTACGAAGGCCGCACGCTGCGCCAGAACTACGGCCTGGCGCGTCCGGCATCCCGTTTCGAGCAGAAGGCGCCGGTGGCCTCATGAGCATCGTGACCGTGGTGGGCAACCCGCGAGCCGGGTCGCGCACGTATGACGTGGCCGTCCAGGCCACCCGGACCGTCGCCCGGCGGATCGGCCGCGAGGGGCCGTCCGAGATCGTCGACCTGTCCGCCCTCGCCCCCCTGCTGTCCGTGCCCGCGGCGTCGTCCGCCGTGGAGGCCGCGCTGGAGCTCCTCACCCGGGCGGACGTCCTGGTGGTGGCGAGCCCGACCTACAAGGGCGCCTACACCGGCCTGCTCAAGACCTTCCTCGACCGGCTGCCTGGGGGTGCGCTGGCCTCCACTGTCGCGCTGCCGCTGCTGGTGATGGGGGACGCGCGGCACGCCCTGGCGGTGGAGGTCCACCTCCGGCCGCTCCTGGTCGAGCTGGGCGCCACGGTCCCCACCCCGGGCCTGGCGCTGCTGGAGTCCGAGCTCCCCGACCTCGACGCCGTTCTCGGCCGCTGGGCCGGCCGGGTCGCTCCTCAGGTCGCCGCGGCGCTCAGGGAAGGAGCTCCGTCGTGATATCGGGAAGAGATGGGGTTATGAATGGGTTACCGACCATAAGCGTGTTTCACGCCGCTGAGGAGGAAACGTGATCGGGCGGAGCGAGGTAGCCGGAAGGCTGAGCACCTTGACGATGTTCGATGAGCCGCCGAGGCCCCACGAGCCCACACGTCCCCTCGGCTCCCCGAGCGAGGACTCATGACCGAGACCCTGCCCGGCCGGGCGGTCGACGGCGAGCGGTTCCGGCAGGCGCTGGCCGTCCACGCCGCCGGGGTGGTCGTGGTCACCGCGCAGTCCGAGGGGATCCCGGCCGGGCTGACGGCCACCTCGTTCTCCTCGGTCAGCCTCGCGCCCCCACTGGTCTCCTTCTACGTCGACCAGTCCTCGACCACCTGGCCCTGGCTCCGCCAGGCCGACCACTTCGCGGTGAACGTGCTGGCCAGCGACCAGGCCGAGCTGGCCTCCCGGTTCGCGCGCAAGGGCGTCGACCGCTTCGCCGCCCCGACCTCCTGGCGGCCCGGCCCGCTGGGCGTCCCCCTCCTGAACGGCGCGTCCGCCCAGCTGATCTGCTCCCCGCACTCCACCGTCGACATAGGGGACCACGTCCTCGTGGTCGGCCTCGTCACCGACACCAACCTCGACCCCGGCGGCCGTCCGCTCCTCTACCACCAGGGACGCTTCGGCCGCTTCACCCCGCACTCCTGACCCCGTGGGGGACGCCTCCCGTCCGGGGCGTTCCCCTCGCGGAGGGCGGGTCAGCGGCGGCCGCCCCTGCGGCGCCCGTTGGAACTCGACCCGTTGCAGACGCCCGTGCACCTGCGGCAGCCGATCCCGCAGCCAGTGGTGACGCGGTCGGTGTCGGTGTCGGTGTCGGTGGCCGTGTCGTTCGATCCGTCGTCCGTGTCGTCCTCTATGTCGCTGTCTTCATAGTCTTCGTAGTCGATTGCGGCTTTAGTCCCGATACCACCCTTTTGGATGGCGTTATAGGTGTCGCCGTACGGCACGCGGAACGAGCCGGCCTCGGCCTTCTCCCCGACCGCGGGGACGTGCCTGTCGATCCTGATGTAATACCAGCGGAAAATGCGTTTCCTGCCGTTACAGGCACGGTCGGAGACGCGGGTACGGGTTTCCTTCCGCACGCAGACCATGACGCGGTCCTCGACGTCCACAATGGAGACGTCGTTTCCCCGGCCGCCCTTCTTCGCGGCCCGCAGGATCTCGCCGGACGGCTTCCGGAGCGACCCCTTCCCGGCCCTCTTCCCCAAGGCGGGGACGCGCTTCTCCGCCGGGATGAAGTACCAGGAGTAGCCTCGCTCGGCGTCGTCGCAGCGCTGGTCGGCGACGCGGATCCGGTTGCCCTTCCGCACGCACACCTCGATGTAGGCCTTTTCCGCCTCGCCCTCATCCGGGACTTCCCCGTCGTCCTCCACCACGGACTGGACCGGGGGAGGGGGATTGTCGGCACGTGGAGCGGGTGCCGTACAGGCCGTAAGGGCGAAAGCGGTCACGAGAATGGAAATCAACGTACGCGGTGCGGATGTCAAAGGGCCCCTGACGTGATCGTTCTACTGATACGAGCGGAAAACGGATATCTCCCTACTGAGGTTCCGTATTTCGCATGTCAGTGAGGCGTTCCGCGTAACCGGAGATCGCGGCGTTCCCCGACGCGGTGGACATCGAACAGAAACGCTACCGCGCCATGCAGGGCTTCGCCGAGCTGACGCGACGCGCCAAGACGGCCGGGCGGCTGCGCGCCGACTTCGCGCAGGACGACCTCGCCCTACTGCTCATGGCCAATGGCGGCATCATCGCCGAATCCACCGAAGCGGCCCTGGCCTCGTCCCGACGACTCGTCGCCTACATGCTCAGCGCCTTCCGCGCCGAACAGGCCGAGCCCCTCCCACCACCCGCCCCACTCGACCTGCGTGACGTCCTGAACACACCGGCCTCCACCCTTCGTCCCGCACCGGAGGCAGGCGGAGCGGGACCGGCAGGACGCCGAGGAACCAGCGGCCGGATTCCCTGAGGCCGGAGCAGGCACGAAACCGCCGAATGCTCGCGCACCGGCAGAGTCGCGAGGAAAGCGGCACATCCGTACGCCTCGGTGTCATCCCGCGGCGGGCGGCCTGCTCTCCCGGCACCCGGCGGTGGTCACCATCCGTGACCTTCGGTTACGCGGAACACCTCGGCGCCGGTGACGCTTTCCCCGTGGCCCCCGAGCTCCACGGAGCGGATCCGCCGCCCGGGCGGGCGCGGTCAGGTGAGACGGACGGTGCCCCGGCCGGTGGCCAGAGGCAGGTCCAGGAGGGTGCGGATGCCGGGCGGGGCGGCGCAGAGGGCGGACACCGTGTTGACCGCGTGGGCGGCGGCACCGACCAGGCCGTGGGACATCTCCTCGACGGCGAGCGTCATCTGGGGGACGCCCTCGATATGGATGGTGAAGCCGGGCTCGGGCCAGCGGCGCACCTTGGTGGCGTCGGCCTTGTAGACGCACTCCACGGTCATGAAGGGGCGGCCGCGGACGAGGCCGGTGAACGTCCAGCGGGAGGCGCACACGGTGCCGACGCTGACCAGGCCCGCGGCGATCTCGAACTCCTCGGAGGCGAGCTCGAACTCGTCGCTCTCCTCGACCTCGTCGAGGGTCACGTCGAGGTTGCCCGCCACGAACTGCACACTCTCGGCGAACAGCGAGCGCTGGAAGGCGCGGAACGGGCGGACGGCGGCGGCGTAGTCCTTGGCCGAGCGGGTGAAGCCGAACAGGTCGACCACGATCTGGCGGGACGGGTGGCCCCGGAAGTCGGAGGACTCGCGGACATAGATGTGGTCGATCCGGTTGGACAGCCCGGTCAGGGCGAGGGGGAGCATGTCGCTCATGAAGCCGGGATTGATGCCGGTGCCGTGCAGGGAGGCGTTCCCGGCGCGGCAGGCGGCCTCCAGGCGTTCCACCACGCCGGGGCCGTAGCACTGGGGGTAGACGAACCCGGTCGTGGTAACGACGTTCTTGCCCGAGGCGAGCAGGGCGCAGATCGTCTCCACGTCGGTCGGGTGGTCGCCGCCGAAGTAGGACGCGGGCAGCGGCATGTGCAGCACGCAGTCGGCCTCGGTGGCGAGGATCTCGTCGACGTCGTCGGTGCAGGTGACACCGGTCGCGGGCAGTCCGACGAGCGTGCCGGCGTCCTGTCCCAGCTTGTCGGGGTCGTAGACGAGGACTCCGACGAGATTGAACTCCGGACGGGTGATCAGGGCGCGCAGTGAGTAGCGTCCAACGGCGCCCGTGGCCCATTGGATCACTCGGAGGGGCGGAGATGAGGGCATGCGTTGCCTCCAGCCCGGGTCTCTGGGCGGGGCCGTGCTGGGAGGAGTGTCGTCGTTGACCCTCGCCCTGTTCGGGGCAGAAACTTTAACAGAAATTCACGCGCCCGATCACTATCCGCGACGATCCGGCAGCCTGTCGTCTCTCGTCATGGTCCTGCGGGGGGCGACAGGCTATGGTTCAAGGAAAACAGAACTATGTTCTCGTGGGAGAGTGCGGATGTCAGAGCTGCGGTTTGACGGCAAGGTCGCGGTCATCACCGGCGCCGGGCACGGTCTCGGTCGCTCACACGCGCTGTCGCTGGCCGAGCGCGGCGCCAAGGTCGTCGTCAACGACCTCGGCGGCGCGCTGGACGGCACGGGTGCCTCCAGCGGCCCGGCCGCCGACGTGGTCAAGCTGATCAACAAGAACGGCGGCGAGGCGGTCGCCAGCACCGACAACGTCGCGACCCCGGAGGGCGCCAAGGCGATCGTGCAGGCCGCGATCGACGCCTTCGGGCGGCTGGACGTCGTCGTCAACAACGCCGGCATCCTGCGCGACAAGTCCTTCGGCAAGATGAGCGTCGAGGAGTTCGACCAGGTCCTCGCCGTCCACGTACGCGGCTCGTTCCTGGTGAGCCGCGCTGCCTTCCCGTACCTCAAGGAGCAGGGCTACGGCCGGATCGTCAACACCTCCTCGCCCGCCGGACTGTTCGGCAACTTCGGCCAGGCCAACTACTCCACGGCGAAGATGGGCCTGGTCGGCCTGACCAAGACGCTCGGCATCGAGGGCGCCAGAGCGGGGATCAAGGCCAACGCGATCGCGCCGGTCGCCTGGACCCGGATGACCGAGGCGCTGCTGCCGGCCGAGTTCGAGGCCAAGTTCACCGCGGAACGGGTCAGCGCGCTGGTGGCGTTCCTGGCGCACGAGTCCTGCGAGACCAGCGGGGAGGTCTTCAGCGTCGGCGGCGGCCGGATCGCCCGGGTCTTCGTGGCCGAGGGGCCCGGCTGGCGGCAGGACGACCACACGGTCGAGGACATCCGGGACAACTGGGAGGCCATCATGGCCGAGCAGCCGTACCTGACCCCCACCACCCTCGGCCAGCAGGCGTCCGCCTCCATGAAGGCCATGCTCTGACCGTATGACCGCAGAAAGGGCGTCCGCGCGGGTGCGGGCGCCCTTTCTGCGGTCCGGGACTCTGTGGTCCGGGTCTCTGTGGTCCGGTCTCACCCGGATCCGGTGGTCCCGCTCCGGCAGGTCCGCTGACTTTTGTGGAAATCTGCAAAAGTTGGCGGACGTTTCGCTAAAAGCCTTCACAACGTGAGCAGAAGAGGGTTAGCTTCTGCACACCAACTCCCAATGCGGAGGTGTTGTGAAGCGCGTTACCGCTCGGCCGGAGAACCCCCACCAGGCCGCGCTGCTCCGGCTGCTACGGGAACGGGCGCGGTCACGTGCCGAGCTCGGCGACGTGGCCGAGCTCTCACGCTCCCGGCTCAACCTCGAACTCGACCGGCTGGTCGAGCTGCGGCTGGTCGAGCAGGCGGGCCTGGCGGCCTCGCGCGGCGGGCGCAGGTCGGGCATGGTACGGCTGGCCGCGACCATGCGGTTCGCCGGCATCGACGTCGGCGCCACCTCGGTCGACGTGGCCGTCACCGACGGCGGCCTGGAGGTCCTCGGCCGCGCGAGCGAGCCCTGCGACGTGCGCGACGGGCCGACCGCCGTGCTGGACCGGGCCGCCGAGATGCTCGCCAAGCTGCGCGGTCAGGGACTGTTCACCCAGCTCCACGGCGCGGGGATCGGCGTCCCCGGGCCGGTCAGCTTCCGGGAGGGGATGCCGGTCGCGCCGCCGATCATGCCCGGCTGGGACCGCTACCCCGTCAGGGAGACGCTCGGGCAGGAGCTCGGCTGTCCCGTGGTGGTCGACAACGACGTCAACATCATGGCCCTCGGCGAGCTCCACGCGGGGCTGGCCAGGCAGGTCGACGACTTCCTCTTCGTCAAGATCGGCACCGGGATCGGCTGCGGGATCGTGGTGGACGGCAGGATCTACCGCGGTGTCTCCGGCAGCGCCGGCGACATCGGCCACATCCGCGTCGACGACGCCGGCCCCATCTGCGCCTGCGGCAACGCCGGCTGTCTTGAGGCCTACTTCGGCGGTGCCGCTCTCGCCAGGGAGGCCACGGCCGTCGCCGAGCGCTCGCCGTACCTCGGCGAGCGGCTCCGGCGGACGGGCGCGCTCACCGGCGAGGACGTCGCCGCGGCGGCCGAGCTGGGCGACGCCGAGGCGGTGCGGCTGATCCGTGACGGCGGGCACCGGGTCGGCCTGGTGCTGGCAGGGCTCGTCAGCTTCTTCAACCCCGGCCTTGTGATCGTCGCCGGAGGCGTGGCCCGGCTGGGCCACCTGCTGCTGGCGGAGATCAGAAGCGTCGTCTACCGCCGGTCGCTGCCCCTGGCGACGGGCAACCTGCCCATCGTGCTGTCGGAGCTCGGCGACAGCGCCGGAGTGATCGGCGCGGCCCGGCTGTGCAGCGACCACGTCTTCTCGGCCCCATGAACAACCAGCGAGGCCTCATGTCCGAAAACAGCCCCTTGTTGCTGATGAAGGGGATCGTCAAGCAGTTCCCCGGTGTCCGCGCGCTCGACGGCGTCGATCTGGAGGTGCTGCCCGGTGAGGTGCACTGCCTGCTCGGCCAGAACGGCGCGGGCAAGTCCACCCTGATCAAGACCCTCGCGGGCGCGCACCAGCCGGATGAGGGCACCATCACCCTGGGCGGTGAGCCGGTACGGCTGAGCAGCCCGATCGCGGCGATCCGGCTGGGCATCTCCACCATCTACCAGGAGCTGGACCTGGTGGAGGGACTGAGCGTGGCCGAGAACGTCTTCCTCGGTCATGAGCCGGCCCGGCTGGGGTTCGTCGGTCAGCGGGAGGCCAACCGGGCCACCCGGGCGCTGCTGGAGCGGCTGGGGCACGGGGAGATCCGGCCGACGACGCAGGTGGGGCGGCTGTCGCCGGCGGCCAGGCAGGTGGTCAGCATGGCGCGGGCGCTGTCGCACGACACCCGGTTGATCATCATGGACGAGCCGTCGGCGGCACTGGCCCATGACGAGGTGGGCAACCTGTTCCGGATCATCCGGGAGCTGACCGCCCAGGGGGTGGCGGTGGTCTACATCTCCCACCGGCTGGAGGAGATCCGCCAGATCGGTGACCGGGTGACGGTGCTCAAGGACGGCCGCACGGTGGCGGTGGGCCTGCCGGCCGGAGACACCCCGACCCGGCAGATCGTCTCCCTGATGACCGGCCGCAATGTGGAGCACGTCTTCCCGCCGCGTCGTGGCGGGCCCGCGACGGGGGAGGAGGTGCTGCGGGTGGAGGGGCTCACCGTCCCGGGCGTGTTCGCCGACGTCTCCTTCGCGGTCCGGGCGGGGGAGATCGTCGGACTGGCCGGGCTGGTCGGCTCGGGCCGTTCGGAGATCATCGAGGCGGTCTACGGGGCGCGCCGCTTCTCGGGGCGGGTGGTCGTGGAGGGCAGGCCGGTCCGCCGGGGCGGCACCGCGGGCGCGGTCCGGCTGGGCATGGGCCTGGCGCCGGAGGAGCGCAAGGCCCAGGCGCTGCTGCTGGACCAGAGCGTGACGCGCAACATCTCGCTGGCCAGCCTCGGCCGTTACTCCCGGTTCGGCTGGCTGGATCGGCGTCGCGAGGCCGAGGACGCGCGTGCTCTGGTCGAGACGCTGGACATCCGTCCGCCCGACCCGGACCGGCCGGTCAAGACGCTGTCGGGCGGCAACCAGCAGAAGGCGGTGCTGGCGCGCTGGCTGCTCAACGGCCGCAAGCTGCTGCTGCTGGACGAGCCCACCCGGGGGGTGGACGTCGGCGCGCGGGCGGAGCTGTACGCGGTGATCCGGAGGCTGGCCGAGGAGGGGGTGGGGGTGCTGCTGGTCTCCAGCGAGGTGCCCGAGGTGCTCGGCCTGGCCGACCGGGTGCTGGTGATCCGGGAGGGCACGATCATCCACGAGGCCGACGCCGGTGACCTGGACGAACATCGAGTACTGGACATGATCATGGAAGGCAGTGCGCTGTGACCGACCCGCAAGGCCAGGCCGCCGCGAGCCCGGCGGAGGCTGTCGAGAGTCCGATGGAGAGCGCGCAGGGCCCGGTAGGGGCTGCCGGGAGTCCGATGGAGAGCGCGCAGGGCCCGGTAGGGGCTGCCGGGAGTCCGGTGGAGAGCGCGCAGGGCCCGGTGGAGGCGGTGAAGCCGTCCGCCGATGAGCGTGGCCGGGGTGAGGCGTCCGGGCACAGGCACGCCGGGGCCCCCGGTTGGCCGGCCCGGCTGGGGGAGGTGCCGCATCTGGGGCTGGTGGCGGCGCTGGCGCTGCTGGCGGTGGTCGGGCTGGTGACGGTGCCGGACACCTTCGCCACCGGCTCCAACCTGGTGAGCATCCTGGCACTGGCGGCGACCATCGGCGTGATCACCGTCGGCGCGACCTTCGTGATCATCGGCGGCGGGATCGACCTGTCGGTGGGGGCGGTGATGGCGCTGGCGTCGGTGTGGGCGACCACGCTGGCCACCCAGTCCTACGGGCCGCTGGTGATGATCGTCTGTGCGGTGCTGGTCGGCGCCGGGGCGGGGCTGGTCAACGGATGGTTGATCGCCTACGGGCGGCTGGTGCCGTTCATCGCGACGCTGGCGATGCTGGTGGCCGCCCGCGGGCTGGCCCAGCGGATGTCGGACCGCAAGACCCAGCTGGTGCAGCAGGGCAACGAGATGATCGTGGAGCTGTCGACCACCCGGCTGCTGGGCCTGCCGCTGCTGGTCTACGTCTTCGCGCTGGTGGTGGTGGCCGGCTGGGTGGTGCTGAACCGCACCACGTTCGGCCGGCGCACCTACGCGGTGGGCGGCAATCCCGAGGCGGCGCGGCTGGCGGGCATCGACGTGCGGCGGCACACGGTGTGGCTGTACGCGCTGTCGGGGTTGTGCTGCGGCATCGCGGCGGTGCTGATCATGGCCAGGACCACGACCGGTTCCTCCACGCACGGCGATCTGTACGAGCTGGACGCGATCGCCGCGGTGATCATCGGGGGGACGTTGCTGACCGGGGGCCGGGGGTCGATCGTGGGGTCGATCCTGGGACTGCTGATCTTCACGGTGATCACGAATCTGTTCATCCTCAACGGGCTCAACACCAGTGATCAGTTGATCGCCAAGGGCCTGATCATCGTGGTGGCCGTGCTGCTGCAGCGGCGCAGCCTCCGCTCCTCGACCTGACGCCCCCGCCCGCCGCGGACCGGTCAGGGCCCGCGGCGCGCGGGGGCGCCCGCTCACCACCGGATCCGTCACCGTCCGGTCCCGGTCCTCGGGCCCCCGCCGGGGACGGAACCGTCCCCTTCCGAAAAAACCTTCCCGAAGCAGTCCTCCCCTCCGAAAAACCGGTCTTCCCCTCCGCGAAGGAGCATGGTCATGACAGAAAGAGTCGCCCGTCGAGGTTTCCTGGTCGGCGGAGCCGTCATCGGCGCCGGTGCGCTGGTGACCGCGTGCACCGGCAACACCCCGGCCCCCGAGGCCGCCGCCTCCGGCGCGGCACCGGCACCGGCGGCCACCGGCGGCAACGACGCCCCCGGCGACAAGGTCGTCATCGGGTTCTCGGCGCCGGCGGCCGATCACGGCTGGATCGCCGCGATCGCCAAGAACGCCGAGGCCGCGGCCAAGCAGTACACCGATGTGGAGTTCAAGCCGGTCGAGCCGACCAACGACATCAACGCGCAGATCTCGGCGGTGGAGTCGCTGATCGCGGCGAAGGTCGCCGCGCTGGTGATCCTGCCCAACGACGGCCAGCAGCTCAACCAGATCGCCCGGCAGGCCTCCGACGCGGGCATCCCGGTGATCAATCTGGACCGGGTCTTCCCCGACAAGCTGTCGTACCGGACCTGGATCGGCGGCGACAACTACGGCATGGGGGTCGCGGCCGGGCATTACATCGGCAAGACGCTCAAGGACAAGGGGGTGGCCGACCCGGTGATCCTGGAGATCCAGGGCATCGCGACGCTGCCGCTGACCCAGGATCGCAGCAAGGGCTTCGAGGACGCGTTGAAGACTTACGGGTTCACGGTGACGGCCAAGCAGGACGCGCAGTTCACGGTGGAGTCGGGCACGAAGGTGACCAGCAACCTGCTGCAGGCGCACAAGAAGATCGACGCGATCTGGAACCACGACGACGACCAGGGCATCGGGGTGCTGGCGGCGGTCAAGGAGGCCGGGCGCAGCGAGTTCTTCATGGTGGGCGGGGCCGGGTCGGCCAACGCGATGCGGGAGATCCAGGCCGACAGCGGGGTGTTGAAGGCCACCGTGACCTACAGCCCGACGATGGCCGCCTCGGCGGTGAAGCTGGCCCGGCTGATCGCGCAGGGCAAGGGAATGAGCGATCTGCTGGAGAACCAGGTGCCGCAGTCGATCACGCTGGCCTCCGAGACCATCACCAAGGACAACGTGGCGAAGTACCTGCCGCTCGGATTCGAGTCCTGATGATCGCTGACGACAGGCCGACGCTGGGGATCGGCATGGTCGGCTACGCGTTCATGGGGCGGGTGCACTCGCAGGCCTGGCGCAGTGTCGGCGCGTTCTTCGACCTACCGGTCCGGCCGGTGATGGCGGCGCTGGGCGGCCGTTCGAAGGAGGCCACCGCCGCCGCGGCCCGCGACCTGGGCTGGGCGGCGGTCGAGACCGACTGGCGTGACCTGATCGCCCGCGACGACGTGCAGGTGGTCGACATCTGCACCCCCGGCGACAGCCACGCCGAGATCGCGATCGCCGCGCTGGAGGCGGGCAAGCACGTCATCTGCGAGAAGCCGCTGGCCAACAGCGTGGCCGAGGCCGAGGCGATGGTCGCCGCCGCCCGAGCCGCGGCCGGGCGGGGGGTGCACGCCATGGTCGCCTTCAACTACCGGCGGGTGCCGGCGGTCGCGTTGGCCCGCCGGTGGGTGGCCGAGGGCCGGCTGGGCCGCCTGCATCACGTGCGCGCCCAGTATCTGCAGGACTGGATCGCCGATCCGGCCTTCCCGCTGGTGTGGCGGCTGCAGCGGGAACGGGCCGGTTCCGGCGCGCTGGGCGACATCGGCGCGCACGTCATCGACACCGCCCAGTTCATCACCGGCGAGCTGCTGGAGGGGGTGTCGGCGCTGACCGAGACCTTCGTCAAGGAGCGCCCGCTGGCCGGAGCTTCGGCCGGGCTGAGCGCCACCGGCGCCACCACCTCGGCCGACGGCACGTCGGGCGACGGCGCGCCGGGAGACGCGGCGGACAGCGCGGCGGGCGGTGCGGTGGCCACCGGCGCGGTGGACGTCGACGACGCCGCGCTGTTCATCGGCCGTTTCAGCGGTGGCGCGCTGGGCTCGTTCGAGGCGACCCGGTTCGCCACCGGCCGTAAGAACGCGCTGCGGATCGAGGTCAACGGCTCCCGAGGGAGCCTGGCCTTCGATTTCGAGGCGATGAACGAACTGTGGTTTCACGACCACACCCTGCCCGCGGCCGAGGCCGGCTTCCGCAGGATCATCGTCACCGAGGCCGAGCACCCTTACGCGGCGGCGTGGTGGCCGCCCGGACACGGGCTCGGCTACGAGCACACCTTCACCCATGAGATCAAGGACTTCGTCGAGGCGGTCGCCGCCGGCGTGGCCCCGGCGCCGTCTTTCGCCGACGGGCTGCGGGTGCAGCGGGTGCTGGCCGCGGTCGAGGCGAGCGCGGCCGACGGAAGCCGTTTCACCCCTGTGGAGGAATCGTGACCCGACCTATCACGCTGTTCACCGGCCAGTGGGCCGATCTGCCGTTCGAGGAGGTCTGCCGGCTGGCCGCCGAGTGGGGCTACGACGGCCTGGAGATCGCCTGTTGGGGCGACCACTTCGAGGTCGACAAAGCCCTGGCCGACGACTCCTACGTCGAGCGCAAGCTGGAGGTGCTGGCCAAGCACAACCTCAAGGTGTGGACCATCTCCAACCACCTGGTCGGCCAGGCCGTCTGCGACCACCCCATCGACGCCCGGCACAAGGCCATCCTGCCCGCCCGCATCTGGGGGGACGGCGAGCCCGAAGGCGTGCGCCGCCGCGCGGCCGAGGAGATCAAGGACACCGCCCGGGCCGCGGCCCGGCTGGGCGTGGACACGGTGGTCGGGTTCACCGGCTCGGCCATCTGGCACACCGTGGCGATGTTCCCGCCGGTGCCCGCCTCCATGATCGAGGACGGCTACGCCGACTTCGCCGACAGGTGGAACCCGATCCTGGACGTCTTCGACGAGGTGGGGGTGCGTTTCGCGCACGAGGTGCATCCCAGCGAGATCGCCTACGACTACCACACCACGGTGCGCACCCTGGAGGCGATCGGGCACCGGCCGGCGTTCGGGCTGAACTGGGACCCCTCGCACATGGTCTGGCAGGAGATCGACCCGGTGGGGTTCATCCTGGACTTCGCCGAGCGGATCTACCACGTCGACTGCAAGGACGCCAAGGTCCGCACCGGGGACGGCCGGCGCGGCCGGCTGGCCTCGCACCTGCCATGGGCCGACCTGCGGCGGGGCTGGGACTTCGTCTCCACCGGGCGCGGCGATGTGCCGTGGGAGGACTGCTTCCGGGCGTTGAACGCCATCGGGTACGCCGGGCCGATCTCGATCGAGTGGGAGGACGCGGGCATGGACCGGCTGGCGGGGGCGCCGGAGGCGCTGGGCGTGATCCGCGGGCTCAACGCGATCACCCCGCCGGCCGCCGCCTTCGACTCCGCCTTCTCCTCGGAGTGAGGAAGGTACGGCCCGCGCTCGCCGATCGCGCCGGCGAGGCGGGCCGTACCGGAACGGGTCAGTCCATGACGACGATCTGGCGCAGAACCTCGCCGCCCCTCAGCGCGGCCACGGCGTCGTTGAGGTCGGAGAGCTTGATGCGGGCGCTGATCATGCTCTCCAGGTCGAGCTTGCCGGCTTTGTACAGCTCGGCGAAGAACGGGAAGTCCCGGCGGACGTCCGACCCGCCGTACAGCGAGCTGAGGATGTTCTTCCCCTCGAACAGCAGGTTGAAGGCGCTCAACGGGACGATGTCGTCCATCGCGCCCGCACCCACCACGATCACGTCGCCGCCCCGGCGGGTGGCCTGCCAGGCGGTCATGATGGCGGCGGACTTGCCGACGGCCTCGAAGCCGTAGTCGAACCCCCTGCCGCCGGTCAGCGATCCGACCGCGTCCATGAGCTGGTCGGGGGTGACGGCGTGGGTGGCCCCGACCTTCTTGGCCAGCTCGTGCTTGGACTCCAGCGGGTCGATCGCCAGGATCGTGGTCGCGCCGGAGATCCGGGCGCCCTGGATCACCGACAGGCCGATGCCGCCGCTGCCGACCACGGCCACGGTCGAGCCGGCCTTCACCCGGGCGGTGTTGAGCGCCGCACCGACCCCGGTGGTGATGCCGCAGCCGATCAGTGCCGCCGCCTCGTAGGGCACCTCGGGATCGACCTTGACCGCGCCCTGCCAGGGCACGACGATCTCTTCGGACCAGGTGCCGCACCCGGCCATGCCGAACGCCGGGGTGTCGCCGCCGTAGCGGAAACGGGCGTTGACGAAGCTGTCCATGACGTAGGTCATGCACAGGAACGGCTGGTTCACCAGGCAGTTCGCGCAGGAGCCGCAGGCCGGGGTCCAGTTGACGATGACGTGGTCGCCGGGCTGGACCGTGGTCACGTGGTCGCCGACCTCGACGACCTCGCCCGCCCCCTCGTGGCCGGGGATGACCGGGAGCGGCATGGGCAGCAGCCCACTGATCACCGACAGGTCGGAATGGCAGACGCCGGTCGCCTTGATCTTGACGCGGACGTCCGTCGGGCCTGTCGGGGCGAGGGTGAAGTCGTCGCGGATGTCGAGCTTGTCGTCGCCGACGGCATGCAGAAGCGCACCACGCATGGGGGTCCTCCTAGTTCTCCTCAAGGGAGAGGGCGGCTTTGGGACAGGACCGCACGGCGTGCCGGACGCGGTCCATCATCTCCGGCGGCGGCTCAGGCAGCAGCAGGTGCAGCTGGTCGTCGTCGTCGAGCTCGAAGACCTCCGGGGCGAGTCCCGTGCAGACCGCGTTGGCCTCGCATACCAGATAGTCGACTTTGATCTTCATGTCAGCCTCCTAGACCGGGGTGGCGAGCTTACGGTGATCCCATGAGATCACTCGAGTGGGCTCCACCACGAAGGCGACCCTCTTGCGGCCGGTATAGGCGACATACTCCGTGAGAAGCTCCTCGGCGTCAGGCATTCCCGCCATCCGCCGGGCGACGTTCATGCCGATCTCAAGGATGCCCCCGGAGTCGTCGATCCGCCGGGCGATGCCGTACACCAGGACGCCGCGCAGGTCGGAGTACTCCTCCCCGGCCTCTATCAGGCAGCTCACCCGGGCGTCCCGCTGGATGTTGAGCGTCTTCTGGGCCTTCCCGTAGGTCCAGAAGGAGATCCTGCCCTCGGTCAGCCCGTAGAACATGGTCACCATGTGAGGTGTCCCGTCGGGATTGATCGTGCCGAGCTGAAGTTTCCGGGATTCACCGATGAAGGCGGTGATCTCGTCCTCGGTCATCACGATGCGGGCGCGCTGGTTCACGGTGCAAAGTAGAACACGTTCCATAAGGCCCGGCAAGGGCCGTTCGGAATGTTGTTCGGTCTGGATAGTCTGCTCGGATGAGCAACGCGACCATGCCTGCCGACCTGCTGTACGCGGCCCAGCGCGCCAAGGGCTTCATGCCCCACGCCGAAGGTCTCGCCCTGTTCGAGACCGCCGTCGAGTACGGCCCGCGCGGGCCGATCTGCGAGATCGGCACCTACTGCGGCAAGTCCGCCGTCTATCTCGGCGCGGCGGCCAGGCAGGCCGGTTCCGTCGTCTTCACCGTGGACCACCACCGGGGCTCGGAGGAGATCCAGCCGGGCTGGGCGCACCACGACCCCACGCTGGTGGACCCCCGCTTCGGCAAGATGGACTCGCTGCCCACCTTCCGCGCCACCATCGCCTCCGCCGGACTCGAGGACGAGGTCATCGCGGTCGTCGGCCGGTCGGAGCGGGTCGCCGGTCTGTGGAGAACCCCGCTGGCGATGCTCTTCATCGACGGAGGCCACTCCGAGGAGCCGGTGACCGAGGACTACGAGGGATGGGCCCCGCACGTCATCCAGGGCGGCGCGCTGGTCTTCCATGACATCTACCCCGACCCCGCCACCGGGGGTCAGGCGCCCTACCGCGTCTACCGGCGGGTCCTCGCCTCCGGCGCGTTCAAGGAGGTCAGGCAGGAGGGCTCGCTCCGGGTGCTGGAGCGGATCGGCCCCGGTATCGGCTGACCTCACCGCCGTTCCCCGGTCATGATCGAGACCGCGACCGGCTCCTCCACGCCCCTGACCCGGACCACCGTCGAGGCGATCAGGTCGGTGTCGGCCCGCAGCAGCAGCCAGCCACCCTCATGGCAGTCCACGACGGTGAGCGGCGTCGTCGGCGGGCGGCCCGCTCCGGACAGGCACTGCAGAGCCGTCCAGATCCGGGTGGTCACGGTCTCCTCGGGCTCGTCGCAGCACGGCCGCAGCTCGTCGATCAGCGAGACGGAGGCCGGTCCCAGCGTGCCCCGCGCCCGGCCCACCCGTTCCCAGGAGCAGTGGGCCGGGCCGTCCACGCCGAGCACGAGGTCGCCCAGCCGGCTGTGGGACGTCCCGCCGTCCATGGTCACGTGCAGCGCCGGATCGAGGCCGAGGGCGACCGCGGCCCGTTGCAGGTAGACGGCCAGCAGGTTCGGCGGCCACGGGTCACGCCGGGGGAGCGGGCCGACGTCCTTCAGCCGCAGCCCGGTCCAGGCCGCCACCAGCCGCCCCCGCACGTCGATGGCGGTGACGTCCCAGACGTACTCGCCTCCGTCGTGATGACGCTCGGTGGCGTGCAGCCTCACGTCCCCCTGGGACGGGCGGACCACCAGCCGCTCGCCGCCGACCGGCAGCAGCCGCCGGTGCGGCACGCACGCCTGCAGCGCGTGGATCGTGGCATCGCTCAGCCCCGGACTGCCCAGCACCGGCCTGTCCGCGAACCAGCCGTCGGGGTCGTCTCCGTGCAACTCGCCCCGGCATCCCCGCGCCTCGACGAGGGTCAGCTCCCTGACCCGCTGGAACCGGCCGGTGTGGAAGCACAGCGCGCCGTACAGCTCCCCGGCGTCCAGCGGCTCGGCGCCGTCCCGGTTCAGCTGCGGTACGGCCAGCGTCTCATCGGCCGGGTCCACCGGGAACACGGCCCTGAAATGGTCGACGCGGAATCCCGTCTCCTCGCTGCGGACCACCACTTCGACCGTCTGCTCGTGCCGGAGCGCGCACACCCGGATCGTGGTGCCGCCCTCGTCGGGCACGGCCACCGGCCGGTCGAACGTCATCTGCCCGGCCTCGTCCAGCGGCCGCCCCGCCAGCACTCCGGCGGCCTGCGCCATCGCCTCCAGCGCCACCACCGCCGGCAGTACCGCCAGCCCGTCGATCCGGTGGTCGTCCAGGTAGGAGTCGCTGCCGAGCGACAGACGGCTGTCGGCGACCAGCTCCACCCCGGGGACGTGCACGCGGACCTCGTCGAGGAACCGCCCTCCCGCCGGGCAGGGGGCCGGAGGTCCGCCCAGCCTGCCGTGGACGGCCACGCTGGGGGGCAGGTCGCCGGCCCTGAGCAGTGTGAGGAACAGCTCCGCCCCCTCCTGCGGGGTGATGGCCGTCACCTCCGCTCCGGCGGCACCCGGCCGCCGATCCGGGCCGGTCCCGGTCCACACCGGCCAGTCGACGTGCAGCCCGCCGATCCTTCTGACCCGCTCCCGCAGCAGTCCTTCGGCCAGCGCGCGGTGGCTGCCGCCCGCCAGGCCGTACCGGCCGGCCACCGATCCGAAGGTCACCACCCGCCGGGGCGCGGTCGCGGCCAGCAGGTTGTCCAGGCCGGTCAGCCTGGGCACGATGTGCCTTCCGAAGTCCTCGGCCGTGAGGCCGGCCGACCGGCCCGGCCGGTCGGCGTCCGCCGAGTGGATCACCATGGTGACCGGTCCCAGCGTGCTCTCCAGCTCCCGTACGGCGTGCGCCGCCTCCCCGGCGTCACCGACGTCCGCCGTCGCGTAGCCGTGCCGGATGCCCCTGCGGGCCAGCTCCTCCAGGACGTCCGTCAGGATCGCGTCGTGGCCCGGCCGGCCCCGCCCGAGCAGGGCCAGCGCGCACCCGCTCGCCTCGGCCAGCGCCATGGCGCAGGCGGCCGCGATCCCCTCGCCGGTCCCGCTGACCAGCACCACGTCCGCCGGGCCCACCGGGAGCGGCCCCTGCCCGTCGAGGTCGAGCGGGACCTTTCCGCATGGACGCCCGGCGTCGAGGCCGAGGTCGGGATGCTCCCGCCCCAACGACGCCAGGAACCCGGACAGGGCGTCGCCCTCGCAGAGCACGGCCAGCCCCTCGCCGCCCGCGATCGCCTCGCGGACCGCCGTGACCAGCGTCTCGACCGCCCCCGGCCGCAGCGGGTCGTCGATCTCGACCCGCCTGACCGGTCTCTCGCCGTTCTCCGTCCCCGACCGGCCGCCGGGGCGGTCCTTCCCGTTCATGGCGGGAGGGGCCTGGCCGCCGGGAAGGGTCTCCCCGCTCCCCGGGAGGACGGGCCGCTCGACGGCCGCCGGGTCGTCGGCGAAACACCTCACCCAGCGCGCCACACCGGCCACCGGCCCGGCGCCCGCCTGCTCCCGGCCCACCCTCTCGTCCGGCTCTTCCGGCTCGTCCGGGTCCTGCCCGTCCTCCACATCCTCCGCGTCCTTTCCGGCGGCTGCCTCGGAGCCCCCGTACGGCACGGGCGGGAAGGCCGTGGAGATGAAGACGCGGTCACGCCAGATGTCGAAGGGCCGGGCCGGATGATCACCGTAGAGGGCGGTGAGATCCGGGATGGCCATGGCGGCCCAGAGGGCGGCGGCGGCCTCGGCCGAGGGGATCCCGGAGGGAGGGGACGGCTCCATCCCGTCCTTCGCGTCCGGTCCGATGTACACCCCCGGCAGGGTGGCCGGCAGGCCGGGTCGGGCGCCGTCCAGCCAGTCCAGGGCGAGACCGGCCCGCTCGGCGAGCTGCTCGGCCGACCCCGCCACGATCGCGACCCGCGACGGCCCGGCGGGGGCTGTCCCCAGCGCGTACGCGAGATCGCACAGCTCCGCCTCCGACCACCGCACCGCCTGGTCCGCGACCCGCTCCAGCACCGGCCGTACGGCGTCCAGGTCCTCGCCCGAGAACGCGAACACCACCGGCTCCTCCCGCGAGGGCCCGTCGATCACCCGCCGTCGCGGCACGGCTCCCGGCACGGTGGGGCGCGCGTCCCCGCCGGCCGGCGCCGGGACGGTCAGGACGAGGTGGGCGTTGACGCCGCCGAACCCCATGGCGCTCACCCCCGCGAGGCGGGGCCCGGCGGGCCACGGTTCGGGGCCGGCCAGAACCCGCAGGGGAGCGTCGGGGGC